>CBFIGU010000034.1:0-22261 GCA_965662165.1 Psychroflexus sp. | reverse complement strand
ATGCGCTAAAGCCTTTTCTTCTCGCCAAGCATCAATTTTAGCAAAATTGCCTGAAGTAAGTATTTTTGGTACTTGCCAACCTTTATATTCTGCTGGACGCGTATAGATAGGCGGAGCCAGTAAATTGTCCTGAAAAGAGTCAGTTAAAGCAGAAGTTTCGTTTCCTAACACACCAGGTATTAATCGTATAACGGCATCACAAAAAACAAAAGCACCCATTTCGCCACCAGATAAAACATAGTCACCTATAGAAATTTCTCGTGTTATAAAATGATCTCGAACGCGCTGGTCTACTCCTTTGTAGTGACCACAAAGAATAATTACATTTTCTTTTAAAGAAAACTCATTAGCAATAGATTGATTTAAGGTTTCACCATCTGGAGTCATGTAGATAATTTCATCATAATCTCTTTCAGATTTCAATTTAGAAATACATTTATCTATAGGTTCAACCATCATAACCATTCCCGCTCCACCACCGTATTGATAATCGTCTACTTGCTTATATTTAGTGGTAGTGTAATCTCTAAGATTATGTGTATGTACTTCAACAAGACCTTTGTCTATTGAACGTTTTAAAATGGATGCTTCAAAAGGACTTTTTAGTAAATCGGGGACAACCGTTAAAATATCAATACGCATAAGTAAACTTTATTTAGGTCCTCCCGTTTTAAGTTTGTTCAGCTTATTTTTTTGGTCTTGAAGCTCTCTACCCAATTTTTGTTGTTTTTCTAGCGCGTTATGTTTGTATTCTTCAAATTCTTTTTCAGTTCGCTCTAAAGATTCGATAGCATCTTTAGTTGCAGAAGAATTAGCTTTAAATTTAATTAAGACAATTAAAAGGATTAAAACTAAAGCACCTATAATTCCAAAAACAATACTTTGAAACACAGACTTATTAACATTACTACCAAAAAATTGCATGCTGTTTTTCTGTTCTTCTACTTCAGCTAAATTGCTTTCTGTAGAACTCAGATTCATTTTTAAAGTTTTAATTTCTTCAGACTGAGAGCTAATTTCTTTTTCTAACGTTTTTATTTCATTTTCAAAGGCTTCTTTTTGCTGCGTAAGTTGGTCTCTAAAACTTGAAATAGCTGTTTTCTTAATTACTTTGTATTCTTGGTAACTACCGCTTTCATCAATCATTAAATTATACTCATCTACGATAGTCTTAGCTTCAACAGCAGTTGAATCTTGTTCTTGGGCATAGCTTAAAGATGTAAAACAAATTAGAAATAAAGAAAAAAAGAAACTTTTCATTTTATGTTGATTTAAAGTCATTTTCAAAAGTAGTTTTTTAGAAATTAAAAATATAAGATTCAATTAAAAATCTAACTTATCTATTTCTCCAGAAATAAGGAGAGAAAATAATTAAAACGGTGAACAATTCTAACCTACCTAGTAACATTAAAAATGAACACCAAATTTTACCAAAATCTGTTAAGCCGCTAAAATTATCTACTGGACTCAACTTGCCAAATGCTGGACCAACGTTACCTAAAGAAGAAGCTGCACCACCAATTGCTGTTTCAAAATCTAAACCTGTAGCCGCTAAAACCACAGCTCCTATAATAAAAGAAAGTGCATATAAAATAAAAAAACCTTGAATGGTAAATACAATTTTTTGATCTACAGACTTTCCTTTGTAACGAACTGGTAAAATTGCATTTGGGTGTAAAACCCTTCTAAACTCTTGAAAACCGTTTTTAATTAAAATTAAATGTCGTACTACTTTAATTCCTCCAGAAGTTGACCCTGCAGAACCGCCTAAAAAGAACAAACCAAAAAATAAAATCGTTAAAAAAGGCGTCCATAAGGTAAAATCTGATGTAACAAATCCGGTTGTAGTTACTACAGCCAAAACTTGAAATAAACTATGCCTTATGGCACTTTCTGCATGTCCATAAAGTTGTGGGTGTACAATAGAATTAAGACCTAAATCGGCCTGAAAATAGATTACAAATGCTGAAATGCTTGAAAATGAAATTATGAAAAAGAAAAACCATCTAAATTCTTCATTTTGCCATATTTTTTTGAAATCTAGTTTAAAGGCAAAGTAACTCATTACAAAGTTGGTCCCCGCCAAAAACATGAATAATATAATGATATATTGAATCATAGGAGAATCATTCCAAAAAGCTACACTATCATTTTTAGTTGAAAATCCACCGGTTGAGAGTGTGCTTAAAGCATGATTAATGGCATCAAAATAACCCATACCTGCAATTTTTAGCAAAATAGTTTCAACCAAAGTGTAAACAAAATAAATTAACCAAAGTCGTTTTGCAGTATCGGCAATTCTTGGTTTTAGCTTGTCTGCGCCAGGACCTGGAGCTTCAGCATTAAACAACTGCATACCGCCAATGCCAAATAAAGGTAAAATAGCAACGGTAAGCACAATAATTCCCATACCACCAATCCAATGTGTTAAGCTTCTCCAAAGCAAAATACTTTTAGGCATAGCTTCAATATCATTCAAAATACTTGCTCCCGTTGTGGTGTAACCCGACATGGTTTCAAAAAAGGCATTACTAAACTCAGGTATCATTTTGGTAAAAAAGTATGGAAACATACCCGTCAAGGCCATAAAAATCCAACCTAAAGTTACAATTAAATACCCTTCTCGTTGAGCAATATTTTTATCGTGATTTTGTGTAGAAAACATAATGATAAGCCCCATAAAGATGGTGACCATAAAAGACAATATCAATTCTAGTGTAATGCTCTCATTGTAATAATAACTAGCAATTATAGGAAAAATCATAAAAGCTCCATTAAACAAGAGCAACATTCCTAAAGTGTAAAACACTATTTTAAAATTAATGCTAGACATTAGCTAAAAAGTTTTTCTACTTTTTTGATAGACTTCGGAATACAGCAAACTACAATTCGGTCTCCTTCTTTTACTAAAAAGTCTCCCATGGCAATAATTCCTTCTTTATTTCTAATCACTCCACCTATAATAGCACCACGTGGAAAGTCTAAGTCTACAATACGTTGGTCGCAAATATTAGAATCTTCTTTTACAATAAATTCTAGTAGCTCAGCATTCATATTGTTTAACTTCGTCATTGCTACAACATCTCCTTTTCTGATGTACCTAAAAATGTTATTAGCAGCAATTAATTTTTTATTGATTAAACTGTGAATACCAATGGAATGAGAAAGTTGAAAATAATCCATATTTTCTACCAGAGCTATAGTTTTTTTAACTCCTTTACTGTTAGCAACCAAGCATGACATGATGTTGGTTTCAGAATTTTCTGTAACCGAAATAAATGCATCCATTTGGTTAATGTTCTCTTCTTCGAGTAATTCTACATTTGTACCATCTCCACGAATTACTAAAGTATCTGGAATTAAATCTGCAATATCTAAAGCTTTTTCAAAATCGCGCTCAAGTAATTTTACCCGGTATTTTTGCTGACATAAGTCCTCAGCTAAGTTTCTTCCAATATTACTACCGCCAAGAATCATGATATTTTTGATTCGTTTTTTGCGAGTTCCTGCTAATTTATAAAGTTCTTCTACACCTTCTTTATCGGTAATAAAATAGGCTCGGTCTTGAGCTTTAAAGCAGGTGCTACCATTTGGAATTATAGTATATTGAGTTGCATATCTTCTTATAGCAATTGTAACAAAATGAAGCCCCGGAAAAAATTCTGAAGCTTGTTGAACTGATTTTCCAACAAATGGAGCGTCTGGTGACAAAGTAAGCCCAATCATAGTCAAAGCACCATCGTCAAATTCAAATGTATCGGTAAAAGCTGACTGATTAAGTAATAAATTAACTTCTTCTGCAGCTAAGGCTTCAGGAGAAATTAGCTCATCTACTCCCATGTCTTTAAAACTAACTTTTGCATTGTCTGCAATATATTCTTGGTTGGTTACCCTAGCTATAGTTCTTTTGGCTCCTAATTGTTTTCCTAAACAACTTACAGTAATGTTGATAGACTGAAGCGATGTAACGGATATAAGTAAATCGGTCTCAGCAATATCGGCTGACTCTAAAACTGCTATAGAAGTAGCGTCACCATCTACTGTTTTTATATCTAAATGTTTATCTGCATACGATAAACGTTCTTTATCTGTATCTAGAAGGGAAATGTCGTGGGCTTCATAAGATAATAACTTGGCTAAATGAAATCCTACCTCTCCTGCTCCAGCTATAAGTATTTTCATAACTCAATCAAAATCTTATGCAAAAGTATATTAAAAAAAAGGAAGAAGAACTGAATCACATAATTTTAAGGAATTCATTTTAGCAAGCGAAGCTTTACATAGAATTGGCTTTTGCTCAAAGGCTTAAGTTATTTTCAAAATGTATCTTTGTAAAAAATTAGATTTTGGATAAAAAAGTTACACCCTATAAAGACTCTGAGCTTAATAAGAAAAAGCAAGTTGAGCAAATGTTCGACAATATTTCTGAAAATTACGACAGTCTAAATCGAGTTATTTCTCTAGGAACAGATCAATCTTGGAGAAGAAAACTCATAGAAATTGTAAAGTCAACTCAACCTAAAAACATTTTAGATGTAGCTACTGGAACGGGGGATTTGGCTATTGCACTTGCTGATTCTTCTGCTGAAAAAATTGTAGGCTTAGACATTTCTGCTGGTATGTTAAGTATTGGACAAAAGAAGATAGATGCTAAGAAGTTGAGTGACAAAATTGAAATGGTTCAAGCTGATTCTGAAGATTTACCATATGAAGATGATTATTTTGATGCCATTACTGTAGCTTTTGGCGTTAGAAATTTTGAAAATTTAGATAAAGGACTTACAGAAATTAATAGGGTTTTAAAACCAGGTGGAATATTTGTAGTTCTGGAAACTTCAGTTCCTACGAAATTTCCTTTTAAACAAGGTTATAATGTATATTCTAAAGGAATTATGCCAGCTATTGGTAAATTATTTTCAAAAGATAAAAGTGCATACACTTATCTTTCAGAAAGTGCATCTAAATTTCCATATGGTGAAGCTTTCAACAATATATTGAAAAAAAATGGGTTTACTAATGTGAAAGATTTACCGCAAACCTTTGGTGTAGCTACCATTTATGTGGCCGCTAAAGCTTAAGTTTGCGTTTTTATTAAATTGCATTTATGAGAAAAATTTGTTTTGTACTCCTATTTTTAACAGGTCTAACAACATCAAAAGCGCAAGGATTCTTCAATTTATTTAATAAAGACAAGGTAATTAACCTTGAAAATTTTGATAAAAAAACATGGTCTTGGGGATATTTTTTAGGAATGAATTCTTATGATTTTAGATTTGATTATGAATTAGATCGTGGTGATATTTTAGTACAAAGAAACTTAGGTTTTAATATTGGCTTAATTGGCAATGTTAGAATTAACGACTATATTGATTTTAGATTAGAGCCAGGTGTTATCTTTACCAGTAGAATCTTAGAATTCCCACAGTTTGAAGAAAATAGAGATCGAATAAGAGAAGTTGAATCTAATTATGTTCATGTTCCTTTTCTGGTAAAATTTTCAACCAAACGTCTTAACAATTTTAAGCCTTTTATTGTGGCTGGCGGTTCAATTGCGCATAACCTTTCGAGTAATCAAGATAACCCTAGCGATAATACATCAGGACAATTTAGGTCTAAAGATTGGACCACTTATATTGAAGTTGGTTTTGGCATCGATTTTTATACAGAGTTCTTCAAATTTAGTCCATCCATCCGTGGAGTTTTTGGACAAAGTGATGAAATTGTTCCCGACACCAACCCGAATAGTCCATGGACACGAAATATTAATAAAATGACTACCCGTGGAGTTTTTGTAAACTTTACATTTCAATAAAAAATTGTATATTTATATCAATTTAAATTACCCATTTGATAGTTTAATACAATAAAACAATTAATATTTTTCATGTCGTTTTGAAATATTAATATGACATGATTTCAAGAAATACAAATAATAAATTGTAATGATTAATAAATGAGTTTATATGTTTCATTTATGATTAAACTGAAAATAAATATCAATAAATAGAATTTTATGGGATTTGGAGCAGGACACATTCAAGATATGAATAATCGAATAAAACAAAATCGAGCTCAACGTCCATCCAAAAAATCAAAGTTCAAAGAGAATAATCGAGAAGGCATCTATTCTAGTAAAGAAAAGTCGAATTCATTTACTTCCAAGGCTATTCCAAAACATAAACTACTTGAGATAAAAAGAAAAATTCGTAAGAAAGCACGTTCAGAACGAAAAAAGGAGATTATGATTTATGGAGTAGCAGCTGTGTTACTCATAATTACTTGTTTTGCAATTTATTATAGCAGTTATTAAAATGCTGTTATAAATTGTAAAGATAGTAAAGCCATGTAGATATTACCTAAATTCATTTCCACAATCTTTACACTTATTTACTATTTTTAGGTAGATGGGAAACACCATTAAAAAAAAGGATGTTATTAAAGAAAGTATTCCTTTTGCACTTTTCATAGATTTAAATCCATGATCAATGCTTACTGATTGACAATTTGGGCATTGTAAAAAGATTCCATTTTCAGTAACTAGTTTAGATTCATTTATTTCATCTAAAATTAAATTTGCCTTTTCTAGATCTAATTTATTAATCATTAACTTTATTCCTCCAACCGATAAATTTAATATAGGATTAAGCGTTATTATATTTTCGTCAAATAAAAAACAGGAAATTTGCTCACTTTCTAGTTTAGATTTCACTAGGTGAGCATCAATCGAATTATCAAATAACTTTACAGTAACTAAATCCAAGTTTTATAATATTTATTAGACCTAAAAGGTTTTGCAAAATGAAAGATTCATATTCATTTAAAGAGATTACAATTCTCTTCTTCGCATCTCGCTGAGTAAAATTGCTCCTGCCATGGCCACATTTAAACTTTCAGTTTTGCGCAATTTTCCAAATCTAGGGATGGTTATTCGCTTATTTACCAAAGTTTCAATTTCGTTACTAATTCCATTTGCTTCATTGCCAAGAATTAAAAAAGAAGTTTCATTTACAGGTAAATTTGTGGTGTAAATATTTTCACCATCTAAAAATGCACCTAAAACAGGTAAGTTTTGAGATGCCAAGAATTCTTCGAGGTTTACATATTGAATTTTAATTCTTGAAAGTGAACCCATAGAAGCTTGCACAACTTTGGGATTGTAACAATCTACCGTATCTAACGAGCAGATAATATTCTTCACCCCAAACCAATCACATTCTCTAATAATGGTTCCCATATTCCCTGGATCCCTTACTCCATCTAGAACAAGATTTATATTTTCATATTTTAGATTGGTATGTAATGGGATTTCGAATAGAGCTAAAGCAATTTGCGGAGTAGATAAAAAGCTAATCTTTTTAAGTTCTGAAGGACTAATAAATTCAACTAATTTTTCATCAGAAATCAACTGATTTGTAAAAATATCTGTAGTTGTGTATAAAGCCTGTAGTTTGTACTTACTTTTTAAAAATTCTTTGATTACTTTTACACCCTCGGCAACAAAAATGCCCTGTTTTTGTCTATTTTTTTTTCTACTTAAACTGGTAATTAATTTTTGTTGTGCTTTACTGAGCATAAAATATAGATTTATTAAACTAGCTTTATTGAAAACGGTTTCAGCAAAAATATCATTAATTATTTTAATGAGTGCTCTCCTTTTTTCATGCAATAGCTTAAAATATCTAAAAGATGGAGAGCAGCTATTGGTAGAAACTAGCATTTTGGAAGACTCCATACCTACTTCTAAAAGAAACTTGAAAAATCTTTTAAAACAAGAGCCAAATTCAACTTTGTTTGGCATTCCCGTTAAGCTTCATATTTTTAATTTAACCAAAGAAAATCCAGAACAATCATTCAATAATTGGCTATTAAAAAAACCAAAACGAAAAAAAAGAATGATTAATTTCTTTTCCAAGAAACAAGTTTCCAAAATTAAATCTTCTTATGTGGGCATACAAAATGCCATTAAAAAAGTAGGAGAAGAACCAACTATATATAATGAAGCTAGCACGATTGAATCTAAAAATAGATTAAAGTCTTGGTTTTGGAATCATGGTTGGTTTAATGCAGATGTTAGTTTCAAGAAAGTAGACACTCAAAATCCTAGAAAAACTAGCATTGATTATAAAATAAAACCTGGAAAACCCTATAAAATTGGAAAGATTGAAAGTGAAATTAAATCGCCTGCTTTAGACTCTATTTATCAGGCAAATAATCAAAACTCTTATTTAGTTGCAGAAAAACAGTACAATACAGATGATTTTAATGCAGAAAGAGACCGAATTACAAGCCTATTAAGAAACAATGGTGTTTATTATTTTGATAGAGAAAAAATTGAATTTGAAGCCGATACGTTAAATACAGATTACCACGTAAACGTAAACCTTAAAATTGGAGACCGTATTATTAGAAATCAAAATAGTGACAGTACTTCTACTGAAGCTTTTAAAATCAATAAAATAAGCGAAGTAAATGTTTTTACGAATTACGATTCTCAAAATCAAAATGCTGTAGTAACGGACAGTGTACACTATAAAAAATTTACCATATTTTCATTTGGCAAATTAAAATACAAACCTAAAGTATTAGCTGATGCCATTTTTATTGAGCAAGGAAAGCCATTTAGAGAAGCAGACCGTAACTTAACATTTAACAGAATTTCAGACTTACGGGTTTTTAAATATCCAAATATTCAATATCAAGTAGACCCAAGAGACCCAGAAGAAGATGATTTAATAGCCAATATATTTTTAAGTCCTAGAGATAAATTTGGTTACACTGTAAGTACAGATGTTTCGCAAAGCAATATAATGGATATTGGTATTGGTTTTAATACTTCACTCCTGGCTAGAAATGTTTTTCGCGGTGCAGAAGTACTTGAAATATCAGGAAGGGGAATTATTGGTTCTTCAAAAGATGCTGCAAGCGCAAGTGATCAGTTCTTTAACATCAATGAAATTGGAGCAAATATTAGGTTGAGTTGGCCTAAAATAGCTTTTCCTATTAAAACAGAATCTATTATCAATAAAACCATGTCTCCATTTACTTCCCTAAATGTAGGTTTTAGCTCGCAAAGAAACATTGGTTTAGATAGAAGAAACTTTACGGGAAGTTTTAATTATAGATGGAAACCCAGAAAACAAGTAACCAATCAACTAGACTTAGTTAATGTTCAGTTTGTAAATAACTTAAATGTTGAAAATTACTTTAGAGTCTTCGGAAATTCATTTGTGCAAATTAATAATTTAGCCTTAGCCAATCGCGACCAATTAAGTAATGAACTTTTTCAAACCAATGCGTCAGGAGATGAAGAATTGATTATTCCAACAGGAACAGATGCCTTTATAAACCAAATTCAAAATAATCCAAATTTCATTTTAGAAGCAGATGAACGCCAAGAAGCCGCATCAATTATAGAACGAAAAGATAGACTTACAGAAAACAATTTAATTATTGCTACTAATTTTGCATACGATTATTCTAATCGTGTAGGGATCAACGATCATAATTTTTATCAAGTACGAACCCGATTAGAATTAGCAGGGAATATTTTATCGAGTCTTGGCAATGCCTTAAACTTAGATCGAAACGCAAATGATAAATTCAATTTGTTTGGTGTTCAATTTTCTCAGTATGTAAAAACAGAAATAAATTACATTAAACATTGGGATTTAGGAAAGAAAAAAATTATAGCAACAAGAGCTTATGTTGGTGCCGCCATACCCTTCGGAAATGCCAATTCTATTCCTTTTATAAGAAGTTTTTTTGCAGGTGGACCAAATGATAACCGCGGTTGGCAACCCTACGATTTAGGACCTGGTAGAACAGGTGGTGTAAACGACTTTAATGAAGCCAATTTTAAATTAGCTTTTAATGCCGAATACAGGTTTAATTTATTTGGCTCACTAAACAGTGCATTTTTTATTGATGCTGGCAATATTTGGAATTTACTAGATAACGTAGACGACGAAGAAGCAACCTTTAATGGTATTGAAAGCTTAAAAGATTTATCTATTGCTTCTGGCTTCGGCTTACGCTACGATTTGAGCTTTTTTGTGATTCGCTTAGATTTAGGCTTTAAGACTTTCGAACCAGGATTATCTGGTAATCAATGGTTTCAAAATTACAACTTTGCCAATGTGGTTTATAACTTTGGCATTAACTATCCTTTTTAGATAATTTATTTCCGCTGAAATTTATTACTTTTACAAATTCAATTAAATAAACTATACAATGAGTCACACAATCAAACCTGGTGTTGCAACTGGAAAAGAAGTTCAAGATATTTTTAATCACGCGAAAGAAAATGGTTATGCGTTACCTGCCGTAAATGTTGTGGGAAGCAATACAATCAATACTGTTTTAGAAGCTGCAGCCGAATTAAATTCGCCTGTTATTTTACAATTTTCTAATGGCGGTGCACAATTTAATGCAGGAAAAGGTTTATCTAACGAAAACCAAAAAGCTGCAATTGCCGGTGCAGTAGCAGGAGCAAAACACGTTCACGAATTAGCAAAACACTATGGAGCAACTGTAATTTTACATACAGACCACTGTGCAAAAAAATTATTGCCTTGGATTGATGGAATGTTAGATGCTGGCGAAGCTTTTTACAAAGAGCACGGCAAATCTTTGTTCAGTTCTCATATGATAGATTTATCTGAAGAACCTTTAGAAGAAAATATAGAAACCTGTAAAAAATATCTAGAGAGAATGGCCAAAATGGACATGACTTTAGAAATTGAACTTGGCGTAACTGGTGGTGAAGAAGACGGAGTAGACAATACGGATGTTGATGTTTCAAAATTATATACACAACCAGAAGAAGTTGCCTACGCCTATGAAGAATTATCTAAAGTGAGCGATCAATTTACAATTGCAGCTGCTTTTGGAAATGTTCATGGAGTATACAAGCCAGGAAACGTTAAATTAACTCCTACTATCCTTAAAGATTCACAAGAATTTATCACTAAAAAATATGGGGTAGAAAATAATCATATCGACTTTGTATTTCATGGTGGAAGCGGTTCTAGTTTAGAACAAATTAGAGAATCTATAGGTTATGGTGTTATTAAAATGAATATCGATACAGATTTACAATTTGCTTTTACTGAAGGTATTCGAGACTACATGACTAGTAAAATAGATTACATATCTACTCAAATTGGTAACCCAGAAGGAGATGATGTTCCTAATAAAAAACATTACGATCCAAGAAAATGGTTACGCGAAGGAGAGCAAACTTTTAAAAAACGCTTAATTAAAGCATTCGAAGATTTAAATAACGTAAATACGCTATAAACAAACGCTTAATATGGCTTGGTTTAAAAGAAAACAAAAGGGAATACAAACATCAACAGAAGAAAAAAAAGACACTCCTAAGGGACTTTGGTATAAATCTCCTACCGGAAAAATTGTTGATGCAGAACAGTTAGCAAAAAATCATTATGTTAGTCCAGAAGATGGTTATCACGTTAGGATAGGAAGTAAAGAATATTTCGAAATCTTGTTTGATGATAATAAATTCACCGAATTAGAAAAAGGATTAAAGTCTAAAGACCCTTTAAAATTTGAAGACACTAAAAAATATAAGGACCGATTAAAACAAGTTCAGAAAAAAACAAAATTAAATGATGCCATTAGAGTAGCCGTAGGAGAATCTAAAGGTGAGAAAATTGTAGTGGCAGCAATGGATTTTGCTTTTATCGGTGGTTCAATGGGAGCAGTTGTTGGCGAAAAAATTGTACGCGCTGCAGATTATTGCTTAAAACACAAACTTCCTCTTGTAATTATATCAAAATCTGGTGGAGCAAGAATGATGGAAGCTGCTCAATCTTTAATGCAATTAGCAAAAACATCAGCAAAATTAGAGCAATTAGCACAGGCCAAAATTCCGTATATTTCGCTATGTACAGATCCTACCACTGGCGGTACAACAGCATCTTTTGCTATGCTTGGCGATATTAATATTGCAGAACCTGGCGCATTAATTGGCTTTGCTGGCCCTAGGGTTGTAAAAGACACCACAGGAAAAGATCTACCGGAAGGCTTTCAGTCTGCTGAATTTTTGAAAGAACATGGCTTTTTAGATTTCATTTCACATCGAAAAGAACTCAAAAACCAAATCAATAAATATTTAGATTTAATATTAAACAGGCCTTTAAGAGCATAATATTTAAAAAATTAGCCTTTAAATTAAAATTTTATTATAATTTTGCAGGCTGATAGAAAATCTATCTGTACATAATAATCATTGAACCAATATTGGCATGTATTTATCAAAAGAAGTAAAGAAAGAGATTTTTGCTAAGCACGGCAAAAATGAGCAGGACACAGGTTCTGCTGAGGGGCAAATCGCTCTAATGACAAAAAGAATTGAGCACATCTCTCAACACATGAAAGCTAACCGTAAAGATTTTAATTCAAAGAAATCATTGGTAAGCTTGGTAGGTAAGAGAAGAAATTTGCTTAACTACCTAATGAAAAAAGACATTATGCGTTACCGAGCAATTATCAAAGAGCTTGGATTAAGAAAGTAAGATTTTAAAGGGGCGTTTGCCCCTTTTTTTTATATATTTATCTCAAATTGAAAGCCTAAGTTTCTCAATCGTTTTTCAACTCCAACAACACAACTCGGACAGACCGATATTTCTGAGATTAGATTTTTAATTTATTATTATTTTTATGATTCCAAAAACATTTAAAGAAACCATCACCTTAGCTGATGGTCGCGAAATTTCCATTGAAACTGGGAAATTAGCAAAACAAGCACACGGATCTGTTGTAGTACGTATGGGTGATACCATGCTTTTATGTACAGTGGTTTCATCTAGAAAACCAAGTACAATGGGATTTTTCCCTTTAACTTTAGATTATAGAGAAAAATTTGCTGCTGCGGGTAGATACCCTGGTGGTTTTATGAAGAGAGAAGCGAGACCAAGTAACGAAGAAATCTTAGTGATGCGTCTAGTAGATCGCGTTTTAAGACCATTATTCCCTAAGGATTATATGTACGAAACTCAGGTTATGATTCAATTAATGTCTCATGATGAAACGGTAATACCTGACGCTTTAGCGGGTCTAGCTGCTTCAACTGCTATTCAATTATCAGATATTCCTTTTGAATGTCCTATTTCTGAAGTTCGTGTTGGTCGTGTAGATGGAGAATTTGTAATCAACCCAAGTTACGAACAACTCGAAAGAGCTGATATGGATTTGATGGTTGGTGCTTCTGAGCATAGTGTTTCTATGGTAGAAGGTGAAATGGATGAGTGCTCTGAAGAAGAAATGGCAGAAGCTATTAAATTTGCGCATGAAGCCATTAAAGAACAATGTAAAGCTCAAACCAGATTAGTTGAACAAGTTGGCAAAAAAGAAACGCGTGAATATGAAGTTGCCGAAGAAAACGAAGAAATTAGACAGTTAGTTCACGATAAAGCTTATCAAAAATGTTATGATATTGCTAAACAAGCAATGGGAAAACATGAACGTGGAGAAGCTTTCTCTGAAGTAAAAGAAGAAATAAAGGAAGGCTTTAGCGAAGAAGAATTAGAAGAAGTTGGAAGCTTCATCAATAAATACTTTGCTGAAACTCACAAAAATGCGGTTAGAAATTTAACTTTAGATGAAAAAGTTAGGTTAGATGGCCGTCAGTTAGACGAAATTAGACCTATTTGGTGTGAAGTAGATTACTTACCTTCTACGCATGGTTCTGCTGTGTTTACTCGTGGAGAAACTCAAGCTTTAGCAACGGTTACTCTAGGAACGTCTAGAGAAGCAAATATGGTAGATAACCCAACCCTACAAGACGAAGAAACATTCTACTTACATTATAACTTCCCTCCTTTTTGTACTGGAGAAGCTTATCCAATCCGTGGAACTTCACGAAGAGAAATTGGTCACGGAAATTTAGCACAACGAGCACTAAAAGGGATGATTCCAAAAGACTGCCCTTACACAGTACGAGTGGTTTCTGAAGTATTAGAATCTAATGGTTCTTCTTCTATGGCAACAGTTTGTGCAGGAACAATGTCTTTAATGGATGCTGGTATTAAATTGAAAAAACCGGTTTCTGGTATCGCTATGGGACTAATTTCAGATGGAGATAAGTATGCTGTACTTTCTGATATCTTGGGAGATGAAGACCACTTAGGCGATATGGACTTTAAAGTTACAGGAACAGAAGATGGGATTACAGCGTGTCAAATGGATATTAAGGTAAAAGGATTATCTTATGAAATTTTAGTAAAAGCGCTAAAACAAGCTAGAGAAGGTAGATTGCATATTTTAAGTAAACTTACTGAAACCATTGCTGCACCAAACGAAAATGTAAAAGCACATGCTCCAAAAATAATTACAAGAACTATTCCTGGTGATTATATTGGTAGTTTAATTGGTCCTGGTGGTAAAAATATCCAAGAGCTACAAAAAGAAACTGAAACAACTATTGTAATTAACGAAGTTGATGAACAAGGTGTGGTTGAAATCTTGGGTACAAACCAAGAAGGAATTGATAAAGTTCTTGCTCGCATAGAAGCGATGTTATTTAAACCTCAGGTTGGAAGTGTTTACGAAGTTAAAGTTATAAAAATACTAGATTTTGGTGCTGTTGTTGAATATGTAGATGCGCCAGGAAATGAAGTATTATTGCACATTTCTGAATTAGCATGGGAAAGAACAGATAACGTTAGTGACGTTTTAAGTTTAGGAGATGTTATTGATGTAAAATACTTTGGAATAGATTCTAGAACCAGAAAGGAGAAAGTATCTAGAAAGGCATTACTACAAAAGCCAGAAGGGTATCAAGATCGTCCAAAACCAAGTAACAATAAGCGTAATGATAGAAACGATAAAAATGATAGAAGAGATTCTAGAAATAGAAATAAATAAAATTAGTATCGTTTAATAATCAAAGCTCAATATTTTTAATATTGGGCTTTTTTTATTTTAAAACTGCAAGCGTAAACTAAAGTTGGGTGTAAATCCTAAGCCTTGCTGAAATGTTTCTTCTAAGTGATTTTGGGCGTTGTTTTGATAAAATGAATTATAGAAATTTTGTCTTCCAAATAAGTTCCAAAATGAGACTCCTGTGTAAAATTTCACATATTCATTTAATTTCCAGTGGTAATTCGCCGATAAATCAATTCTAAAAAAATTCTGTAGCCTATTATTATTTGGATCACCAAAAACAAATGCTTCAGCATCTTGGGTTGGGATAATTCCCGTTGTAGGCAAACCAGAATGCCAATACAAGCCAGTAGCTAAATTAAGGCCTTTATAATCGTAATTTAAACCATAATGTAAAACATGCCTAATATCAATATTATTCAAAAAAGTGTTAGGAGAAAAGTCTTCAAAATAATATTCATTCTTAGATAAAGTATAACTTAGCCAGCTCGAAAATCGATTCCATTTTTTATTGATAAGAAACTCTGCTCCTACTACTTCATAATTTCCATGTGTAGTTTGAAACTGAAATTGATTTTGAAATCCCTGACTTTGTGAAGTAATATCTAAAACACGTTTATAGTAAAAATCTGAAGTTACTAACCAGTTGTTGTTTTTGTAATGAATTCCGACTGAAGCTTGTTCACTAGTAATAATCGGAATTTCATTTGGGTTAGCAAGCACCCAGCGTCTATTTTCAACACCTAAAAAATCAGATTGTTGGTCTATGACTTGAGAAGTTGTTTGACTCTTAATTTCTGCTTGAAATTCAAAAATAAAATGATTTAAAAATCGATGACTTAAATTTAATCTTGGTTCAAATAAAACCTGATTAAACTTTGTAACATGATTAATTCTTGCGCCAATATTTAAATAAGTTTTAGAACTTGGCTTAAACTCTAAACCAGAGAATATACTATTGGTAAATAAAGCTTCTTTGACACTTCTTCTAAATAGTGGAAAATTTAAATTTTCAAAGTTTAAAATTCCAGTTTCATTAAGTTGATATCCACCATAAAAGTTAAGCTCTTCATTAAACTTAAAATTATTTTTAATCTTAAAGCCCCATTCTTGTACTTGATTTTCTTGTGTTAAAGACTGATTAAAACTCAAATCCGTATTTGTACTCATTAAGTTGTAATTAGACGTATACAACTGAATACTAGAAGTAAATCTAGTATTCCAATTACGTTCATAAAAAACACCAAAAGCATAAGTCTGCTGGTCTAAAGAACTTTCTCTAGTAGCTGTTTGTTGTCCCTGCGTTTCAGATCGGTTTAAAGAAAACTGATTACTCGTAAATAAACCATTTACTCGCAAAAAATCTCGATCACTAATTTGGTACAACCATCGAAAAGAAAAATCATAAAATGAAAATTCATCATCTTGTACTGAGGTTTCGTTGTCTTCAAGAATAACAGCTGTATTTTGAAATACCTTATCAAAAAATCGATTATAAGTTGGAGTTTCAGCAATTTGGTTGATAGATTGCCTACCTGTAATTTGCAAAGAAGAATTTTCATTTAAGGGCGCATCAATAAAAAAATCAGCGTGAATCATATTCAAACCAGCTTCCGCTTTTAATTCTTTGTTTATTTTTTTGCTGGTTTTCATATTTATTACACTTGACACGCCATCTCCAAATTCAGGATTACTGGCATTTTTAATAATATCTGTAGATTGAGTGATGTAAGGATTTAATGAAGTAATCATTCCAAAAAAATGAGAAGTCTGATACATTTTTATTCCATCCCACAAAAAAAGGTTTTGATCGTGGGTGCCGCCACGAATATTCAAATAAGAAACACTTTCTTCAGTGCTCATTACCCCAGGTAAAGTTTGAATACTTTGTAATACATCAGGCTCTATCAAGCCTGGTAATGCCCCAAAATAAGCTGGATTGAATCTAATTTGACCAGCTTTCATTTTATCAATTCCCTTGGTAAGGTAATTGGTAATAATTACTTCATCAAGATTTATGGGTTCTGTAAATAAAACAACTTCTAAGCAGTTGTTTTCTTCAATTTGGTGGGAGTTAAAACCTGTCTTTTCATAGCCATTAGCTTCAAGTCTTATAAATTGATTGTTGTCTTTATGAACTGGAATTTGAATCTCATCTGATGATGAACTTTCAATAATAAGATCATTCAAATAAAGAAATATTTTAGATTCAATTTGTTGATTTGAAGCATCAATCGGCACAATACATTTTATAGAATAATTTTTCTTCAAGACAAAGGCTATAATTCTATCTTCTAAGGGTTTTGCTTCATAAGGTGAATGAGTTGAGATTAATTCAAGGTTTTTTTCTAAAGAATCAGAAAGCTCAAAATCTTGGACAGAGATGGGCTCAATTTGAGAATTAGCGTAAGAAAATGTGACTTTAAATTTCTTCTCTAATTCATGAAGTTTATTAGCTAGTGAAATGTATTTATTTTGATTTTGAGCAAAAAGTGATGTGTTTGCTGCAAGAACAAATAGTAAAATCGAAATAAAAAATCTCAAGCTTATTCTTTTTGTAAAGTTACTTGATTTTCTTTAATTGAATAAGAAATTTGGAATGGAAGTGTAATCGATTTTAAAGCTTGATCTAAATTATCATGCACAAAACTTCCTGAAAAATATAATTGGGTATCTATATTGTTAACAAACAATTCAACACCATATTGTGCTTTAAGTTCTTGTAAAACAACTGCGAGTTTTGTTTTATAAAAAGTAGAAACATTATTACCAATCCAAGCAGGATGTTCTGCACTAAATTTAGACACTTCATAATCATTATTATAAGAAGCGAACTTCTTATTAGCAGTTAATATAGCTTGATTTTTGTGAGAATCTGTAACTCTTACTCTACCAGTGTAGCAATCTACTTCAGCAAAATTATTTCTTGATTTGATATTAAATGAAGTTCCTAAGACTTCAATTTTGGTATTTGGAGTTTGCACTACAAAAGATTCTCCTTCTGTAACGTCAAAAAAGGCTTCGCCAGTAAGCGAAATGAGTCTATCATTTAAAAATTCATCTTCATTGTACGATATCGATGAATTAGCGTTTAAATATACAATAGATTGATCTGGTAAGCTAATTGTTTCTTGTTGATTTGAAGTTGTAGCTATTGAGACAGCTGGAGAATTTAACCAATTGAATGCTATAAATAATCCAGCTACCAACAATGCTGCAACTGCAGAAATCTTATAAAATAAAGATTTCTGGGGTCGAGATTTTCTAACAGATTTAGTTGAGTTGATGTTTACTAAAGATTCAGCTTCATCAAAACTCGGTGCTTTAAAATAACTCGCTGCATCATCAATCTTCATTAAAGCAGAATACGTTTTAGATGATTTAAAGTTTGCTAATTCTTCAGCAGACATCTTACCACTCAACCAATCTTTTATTTGTTTTTCTTCTTTCATAACATCTTCGTTCCCATTTATAAGACAACTCTAAAACAATTATTCCTACTTTTTAAATGTTAAAATTCTCCAAGTTCTTTTCTTAATTCATCTAATGCTGTGTATATACGCTTTTCTATAGCTTTTTTACTCACATTCTCTAAATCTGCAATTTCTTGATGCGTCTTACCTTCTACTCTGTTCATCATAAATGCAGCTCTTTTTTTGGGACTTAATTTAGAAAGTGCATCTTGAAATTTTTTCAAGTATTCTTTTTCTTCTAATACATGCTGTGGATCAATTTGTGTAGAAGTTTTCTGTGGATTTTTTTGATACTTTAAAACAACTTTTTTGTGCTTTAAAACATTTAAACTCGCATTGTTAGCCACAGAAAATAAAAAACTCTTTGCTTTATCTGGTGAAATTTTTTTGCAATTTTCCCAGAGTTTTAAAAAAGCATGTTGTACTTTATCTGAAGCATCTACTTCACTTCCAAACTTGTAATACACAAAGTCATGCAAGTTACGAGCGTATTTTTTATGTAAATTTGAAAAAATATGCTCCTCGCAAACATGAGAACTTATGGGTTTTTCCATGGAGTAGAATTTCGGTAAATGTAAAAAAATATTCTTTTTAAGGTAGGAATTTTTAATTTTGAATTGTTTTATAGATAGTTAAATGAAAATGATGATGCAGCATACAAAAGTTTTTTTTAAGGTTATATTTCTATTTACAATATCAATTATTTTCACATCTTGTTTTGAAAATGAAACCATCTTAATCGATGAAAATGAAGAAAATAATTTAAGGATGGATGATGAATTAACATCCTTGATGAAATCAGTTTCTTCTCACAATGCCTATTATGATGATTTTATCGATGACTGCTATTGCTTTAGCATAAATTATCCTTATCAAATTAAAATTTCTGAAGAATTACATACCATTAATTCTGACGAAGATTTATATCAATTTTCGAACACACCAAATGAAGAAATTGAGTTGGTATTTCCAGTTTCAGCAAGCTTAACCAATTTCGAAAATCATACTATAAAAGTTAAAAGCGAATACGAAGAATTGAAATCGCAATGCGAAGCAGGATTGTTATACGATGAACACATAGATTGCGCTGAATTTGTTTATCCTATGAGAATTGCAGGCTACAACGCGCAATCCAGAAGATTTGAATTAAATACGTTTAACCATGACCAAGATCTATTTACTTATTTGGCAAAATTAGATAATAACAGTCTATACAGAATAGTTTATCCTACTAATATTTTTATGTTTCATCAAGAATATTTCAACATTGAAAGTAATTTTGGCTTAGAAACTCATTTCAAAATTGCCCATAATACTTGTGGAATTAGAGAAGATTAATTTACAAAACGAGAAATTAATTCTATATAAATAAACAAAGCCACTTTCAATTGAAAGTGGCTTTGTTTATTGTAAAAATCTGAGATTTTAAGGGCTCACAAAATTTAATCCAACATTAAAAAATAATGGATTTTCTAGACTATTCACCATACCAAATTCTTGGTTTCCGAAAAAGCCACGGAAAAAGTCGCGATTGGCATCTAATTCGTCTGCATCATAAGACCAATCCCATCGGTAACCCGCCTGAACACTTGCCCAGATGTAACCCGTAATTTTAGCTTGGAACTCTAATTTAGGTCTAACTTCACCACGTCTAATTTCGTAGGAGTTTCCATTTACAGAATAATCATCAATTCTATAACTTTGTCCTTCTAAATCAAACCCAGCTAATAAAAGTGCATTTTTACTAAAATTATATCGAACATAAGCACGAGCTGGGAATAAAATTTCTGTTCCCCACTTTCTATTTTCTGAAGTCCAATCAAACATAATTACAGGAACATAGTTTAAATTTCCAACACGATAAGTTCTAGCTACACCTACACCCCATCTATAGTAATCGTTTATTCTTCTACCGTAAACGGCAGCTGCACTATAGCGTACAGTATTTAAGGATTGAAATGAGTCTAAATCATAGTTACCACTTAAATCCATTTGAGTTTGAAACACAATAAATTCAGTTTCGTTCATCGGAAAGAAAAGTGTATTTGTCCAATTTAAATTTCTTAAACCATCTTCATTTAAAATTCTACCTAAGGATCTAGCTTGCGTGCCATCAGGAAGTAAAACCGGTGTTCTAGGTGAAATTGGCGCTTCTTCTATATTGTAGCGTGTATCCATGAAATTAATTCCTGATTGCCAAACAAAACTACTTTTTGAAATAATCGGAATATTAGTTCTGAATCTAAATCCACCTGTAAACTTAGCTGTTCCCTGCTCGTTTATATCTGGATTTTCTTCATCTACATCAAATCCGTTACCCACAGATTCTGGAAAGGTAACATTAGAAAATTCATATCGATAAGGCATTTGAGCATCAAAACTTATTCCAATAAATTTCTGTGGACTCATACCCGATATAGTTGCCTTTGCATAGCGTTTTACTGGTGTATCGTCTTCTAATTCAAAATTATCGTATATACTGTAGTCTTCTTCATCTTCTTGAGCAAAACTAAATATTGAGCACATTAAAAAAAGACTCAAAAAATAAACATTGAAGGAATTTTGTTTCATGATTTTTTGTTTTAAAAAAAACTGCTGAGACTAAAATCTCAGCAGTTTTAAAAATTATATCTAACTTATTTTTTCTTAAGAACTAATCTTCTCCAAGTGTCAGTTCTCCCAAAAGTTTTTACACCTACGTATCCTCTAATATCAAGTTTATCATCTTCTTGCATAGTAATAACACAATCGTAAGTAGTGCCATTTTCTGGGTCGTAGATAGTTCCTTCTTCCCAAACACCATCACCTTGGTAAACAAAATCTTTTAAAATTCTGTAGCCACGTAAAGGTACGTTTTGCATACTCTCGTCAGGATTATTTTTATCTACTTTTGGTTCTCCAGTTTCTGGGTCGTTTGGCTCTTTTAACCAAACTATTTTGCCATAATACTTGTTATCGATTTTATCGATTTTTACCTTGGCTTTTCCATGTCCTGGCTCCCAAACACCAACAATATCATCTGCTTCTTGGGCTTGACCAAAATAACTGAATAAAAAAACGGCTAACAATAAAAAGGTATTCTTCATAGTATTTAATTTATTTTCGGGTTTCTATATCAAAAGTAACTTGTAAATCGAAAATTACATCATCGTAAAAATCTTCATCAAGCATATCAAAATCACCAACAAATGTAATTCGTTCGTCTGTGATGGCTACATCTACTTCTTCCTGTTTGTCTGCTACTTGAAGGTCGTAGTTTTTATCTTGTTGAATGTTGCTTTCTAATAAACCAATTCTATTCATTTTGGTATATTTAGATTTCATTTCCATTACCATTTTACTGATTTTTGGAAAATCTACATTCGATTTTGGAGTTATATTAATAGACTTAATTCTTGCTTTTTCTACTATAATTTCTCCTTCAACTGAAGGAAATAATTCTTGTAAACTAAATTCCCAAGTAGCTGTAGAAGTATTAGAACCTTGAAAAAGTGGACCAGCAGCTTTAAGCTCTAAAACTGGAGTTACAATTTCGTGTTTTTCGGTTTCAACAGCACAAGATGTTAAGCCTAAGCTAACAAGAAATACTAAACAAAGTGAAAAATTAATTTTATGTTTCATTACGAATGTTTTTAACAAATCTATATAAAAATATTGTATTTTTTATAATCTCTAAAAAAAATCACCAATTTTTTTAGAAAGCTATAATTTCATTTTTAGTTAGTATACATCAACTTACCACCAATATAAGTTTCTTGAACTTTTATTTCGGGTACTTTTTCAATAGGTATATTCATTAAATCTTCATCTAAAACAATAAAATCTGCCCATTTCCCTTCTTCAAGACTACCTTTTTCATTTTCTTCAAAATTGGAATAAGCAGC
>CBFIGU010000033.1:0-22991 GCA_965662165.1 Psychroflexus sp. | reverse complement strand
TCCGCTTTCCATAGGATATTGTTTAGCTTCATCTTTAAACAATAAACCATAAAATAAAACCTGAAAAGCTTTGCTAAATTTGTAATCTTCCGTAAAATGATTCCAATCGTTTTCAACTAGCACATCTCCTGCTTCCACTTTACCTGTTTTGTAATCTATAATTCTAAAAGTACCATCTAGTAAATCAACTCGGTCTGCATTTCCTTTTAAAAATATGGAGAAGTCGATCTTTCCTATAGCCAATTCAATTTTTCGAGTTTCTTCGATACTTATAATTTGAAGCTGCTTATCTTCAACTAATTTCAACTCTTGTTGTAAAAAACGTTCACATTGTTGTTTAGCAATTTCAAAAGCAATTAGATTTTTACCTTTTTTAATGGCATCTTGATTGTAATGTAAACTAAATTGGCGTAATAATTCAGATTCATATTGTTTCAAAAAGAGCTTAATATCTTCTTTTGTAAGCATTTTTCCTTTAAAATTTTCGTACAAATGCTGTAATGTATCGTGTAAGATATTTCCGTAAACTCGGTAGCTTACTTCGTCTTCAATTTCTTCAACTTCATTAATCTTTAAAAGATATCTTTTATAAAAATCAAGTGGATTACGAATGTAAGTTGTAAGTGCAGATGGCGAAATTCCGTATGCAAATAAGGCTTTTAATTTTTCTAAAATTTCTGGTGTTTTAGGAATTTCTTTTAAGGTATGTAAACTTGCCTTTGTAGGAGCGCTTACTACATGATGTTGAAAATGATGCTTAGGTTGTGGAAAAATCTCTAATTGTCTAAGAAACCTGCTTTGCTCAGCTTTGTCTACCCCAGAAGTATCATTATTATACAATAAATGAATGTTTTTAGCTCGCTGTATTAACCTAAAGAAATGATAAGCATAAATGGCGTCTTTATCTTTATAAGTGGGTAAATTAAAGGCAATTTTTAAATCGAAAGGAATGTAGCTATTATCGTTTTTACCAGAAGGTAAAGCTCCTTCGTTTACCGATGCCATAATGATGTTTTCGAAATCTAAAACCCGCGTTTCTAGCATTCCCATTAACTGAATTCCTTGAAATGGAGAACCTTGAAAATCTAAAGTTTGGTGAGATAAAATATCTTTATAAACGTGATAAAAGGCTTTATTGGTTTCTACATATGTAGCGTTTTCATTTAAATTTTTAAGTTGTAAAAACAGTTTATGAAAGCTAAAAACATATTGTAATTGAAGTGCATTTTCCTGTACATAGTCTTTTAATAAAACACATAGTTCTATGCAATTATGCAGTAGTTGCATTGGGTGATTAGCTGTATCTGAAAACACCAACTGCAATGCCTTTTGAAAAGCTTCTGTATGTTGTTGAAATTGAGAGAACAAATCACTCCTTTCTATATTTAAAATATTGTTTTTGATGAAGTAATCTTTAAGCGCTTTGCTTTCTTCTGGAAAAGCCATTTTAAAGCTTGGATGGCTGCAAACTGCTAAGACTTCTTTATAAAATAAGTCTTGTTTTTCATGAAGGTGCAATTGCAAAATACTTTCAAAAAGGCTGGCTAAAGGTGTGTATTTTAATGCTAGACCCATAGTAATATTTACCTGAGCTATTTGCTGTGGAATAGCGTTTAAAACAGGTTGCAGTAAAGCTTCGTCTGCTAATACAATTGCAGTTTTAGAATATTCATCTTTGGGGATGTTTTCTAAAATTTGACCTATCATTTTAGCTTGTCCAATTTTTTTTGGAATAGCGTATGTGTTTATATTTTTAGCTGAAGAAAATAATGTTGTGCTTGCAATAATGTTATTTTCTTTTTTTTGATAGTATTTCCACTCTTCTTGATAATGTCTTAAAAATGTAGAAGCTGGATGATGTTTATCTGATAAAAGTGATGCATCTAAATCCCAAATTACATTTCCTTTTTTTGTTTCCAATGTTTTTTGAAAAATAAATTGTTCACTTGCATTAAGTGCATTAAAACCAACGAAGTTAAGTTGGTTAGGGTGCGCTTGTAAATACTCATCAAAATTTTGCACAGCCAATTTATACGCTAAACCTTGATAAGCTTGATTATTATGAATAAGATTTTTAGATAAGGAAGTGTAAAGTTGAGGAAGAACTTTCCAAAAAGCAAGGTAGTTTTTAACCATAGATGTAGGGTTCTCTGCCTTGCTCCAATGATCTATTTCTTTTACATTGGCTAAATTTCCAAAAAAATCTTCTGCATTTATAAGATGCCGATCTATTTCATTAAAATCTTGTAATAAAGTTTGAGACCAGTTGTAGACGGTCTCAAAAGATTCTTGTTCGTCTTTAGAGAAAACTTGAGTATAGACCTTATAGAACTCTAAAATTGTAGGAAAAGTTTCAATAATTTCTACTTCTGCCACTTCAGCAATAAAATCTTCAATACTAAATAAAGTAGGAAGAAAAAAGGGCTGAAGTTTTTGCTTGACAAGTTCTTTTTTGAAAAAATTTACAGCTCTCCTACTCGGTAAAATGAAGGTTTGCTCCTGAAAATTCAAATTTTCGGCAATGCATTTTGCAACATATTCTTCTAAAAAGCTCTTCATGAAATAGCAGATTTGTGTAGTGGAGAAATCTAAAATAAAAATAAAAAAAGCCCCTTAATAAAAAGGGGCAATTCTATAAAATCTGAAATTATTTAAACCTTTATTTTACAAGGTTAATTTCTACTCTTCTATTTTCTTTTCTACCTTTTGCAGTTTTATTAGAAGCAATTGGTCGGTCTGGTCCGTAACCTTTAGAAGTTAATCTTTCTTTAGCTACGCCATGTGTTTGTAAATATTCTTTAACTGCAGCAGCTCTTTCATCTGAGATACGTTGGTTAATTTTTTTACTTCCTGTGCTATCTGTGTGACCTTCAATTACAAAATTAGCATTTGGATATTCGTTTAAAATTGGAATAACCTTTGTATCTAAAATGTTTTTAGAATAGTCTGTAATGTAAGTTTTACCACTTTGGAAGTTAATTACTTTAGCAAATTCATTTAATTCTTTTTGAACTTCTTCTGTAACTTCTGGGCAACCTTTATCTGCAGATGTACCTGCTACTTCAGGACACATATCATCTTTATCTGCAACACCATCGCCATCAGTATCAGGCCAAGGACAACCTTTATTCGCTTTTGGTCCATTTTCTTCAGGACATTGGTCTACATTATTTGGTACACCGTCACCATCTGAATCTGCACATCCTTTAAATTCTTTTGTTCCTGCTACTTCAGGACACTCATCATCTTTATCTGCAATACCATCGCCATCTGCATCTGGGCAACCCATCATATCTGGAGAACCCGCTACATCAGGACAAGAATCTTCAGCATCAGTAATGCCATCTCCATCGGTATCAGGACAACCTTCAAATTCTTCTAATCCTGGAACTTCTGGACATTTATCTTTATCATCATAAATACCATCTCCATCGGTATCTTTACCACCAAAGTTAAATTTTATACCAGCTGTATGTTGAAACAAGTCTAAACGACCACCATCAAAAGCTTGTTTGTAAGAAGTTTCAACAGAAAAGAATAATTGTCTTGTAAGTCTGATATCAAGTCCTAAAGTAGAATTAAAAGTTGCAGCACCTGAATCGTCTAACCAGTAATAACCTAGACCAGCACCTAAATACGGATCAAATCTTCCTGAGTTTAATAAACGATTGAAGCTGTAAATTAAATCACCATCTAAAGCAACATAAGATAATGTTGATTCTGGTCTGGTATCTCCAATTTTACTAATTCTATTAAAATTGAAAGCACCTCTAACGCTTAAATCTTGTCCTACGTAGTATCCTACTCTAATCGTAGTCATAGAAGCAACCGTATTCCAATGATCTTCAGTGTTAAAAAAATCTCCTAAGAAATTTTCACTAGACATTAAATAATCGGGAGCCATACCTTCTCCAGTAGGATAGAAATCTACCGCGTTAACTCCTAAAAAAATACCCCATCTGTTGTTTTCATTTTGGGCCTGAGAAGATAAAGTAAAAGCAAAAAGCATAATGAAAGCTATTGCAACTTTGTTTAAATGTTTCATATTTAATAATTTAATTTACAAATTTAATTTTTTTTCGCATGTTGCGTAATTTATCTACTAAAAAATGAGAATTTGATTAAATAACTTTCATTTTTTTACCAACTTTTACAAAAGCATCAACGGCTTTGTCTAAATGTTCTTTGGTGTGAGCTGCAGAAAGTTGAACGCGTATTCTCGCTTTATCTTTAGGAACCACTGGATAAAAGAAACCTATTACATAAATTCCTTCTTCTAATAATTCTGCTGCCATATCTTGAGAAAGTTTTGCATCGTACAACATTACGGGTACAATTGCAGACTCGCCATCAATAATATCGAAGCCAGCAGCTTTCATTTTATTTTTAAAATAAGAAGTGTTTTCCTGAAGTTGATCGCGTAAAGTAGTATCATTTTTAAGTAAATCGAATACTTTTATAGATGCGCCTACAATGGCTGGAGCCAACGAGTTAGAAAATAAATAAGGTCTTGAACGTTGACGCAGTAATTCAATAATTTCCTTTTTAGCGGTAGTGTAACCACCCATTGCACCGCCAAGTGCTTTTCCTAAAGTCCCGGTTATAATATCTACTCTACCTAAAACTCCTTTTTCTTCTGGTGTTCCAATTCCTGTTTTACCAATAAAACCGGTTGCATGGCATTCGTCTATCATAACAAGCGCATCGTATTGATCTGCTAAGTCGCATATTTTATCTAAAGGCGCTACTAAACCATCCATAGAAAAAACACCATCTGTAACAATTAACTTAGTATTGGCTCCATTTGCATCGGCTTCCTTTAGTTGTTTTTCTAAATCTTCCATATTACCGTTTTGGTAACGGTAACGAGCAGCTTTACATAAACGTACTCCATCAATAATAGAAGCGTGATTTAATGAATCTGAAATAATTGCATCTTCCTTACCTAATAAGGGTTCAAAAATACCGCCATTTGCATCAAAACAAGCCGCATATAAAATGGTATCTTCCATCTGATAAAAATCTGCTATTCTTGCTTCCAACTCTTTATGAATATCTTGTGTACCACAAATAAAACGTACACTAGACATCCCAAAACCATGAGAATCTAAAGTATCTTTTGCAGCTTGAATAACTTCTGGATGAGAAGACAAACCTAAGTAGTTGTTTGCACAAAAATTGAGAACATTTTTATTATTTACGGTAATTTCTGGCCCTTGCGGACTCGTTATAATTCGTTCTTTTTTAAAAAGTCCTTGCTCTTCAATTTCGTTTAACTCTTCTTGAAGCTTATTTTTTAATTTATCTGAATACATAATTTCAATTTTACAGCAAATTTACAAAGTATTAGCCTAGAAAAGGCTTGAATAATATCAATTTAGTCTAAAAAAATACTTTAAATTGTAGATTATCTAAAAAAACGTACATTTATATTTCAATTTTAAATTAAAATGAAGTTTGCTGATTTAAAATACTTAACTGCTTACTTACTTCCTATTTGTGCAACTGTAGGAATTTGGAAACCAGACTTATTCAGTTTTTTAACGCCAATAGTTACCTTTATTTTAATACCGATTATAGAATATTTTACTCCAGAAAATAAGTATAATCTTAGTAAAAATGAAGCTTTACATAAAAGTGAAAAATATTTTTTTGATGTTTTATTATACCTTAATCTTCCTATTGTTTACGGAATTTTAAGTTTTGCTTTATTACAACTATCTATTCACCATTTATCTGCTTTTGAAACTGTTGGTTTAATTTTTAGCGTAGGTATTATTTTAGGAAGTAATGGAATTAATGTAGCTCACGAATTAGGCCACCGAGAGCATAAATTTGCAAAATGGGCAGCTAAGCTTTTACTTCTTCCTTCTTTTTATACACATTTTACCTTAGAACATAATTACGGACACCATGTTAGTGTCTCTACGCCAGAAGATCCTGCCACCGCAAGATTTAAAGAAAATGTTTATGCTTTTTGGCTTAGATCTGTAACTGGACAATACCAAAATGCCTGGAAGCTTCAAATAAAACTTAATCAAATTAATTCTAATTCGTTTTTTTCGTTTAAGAATGAGATGCTCATAAATAGCATTTTACAAATTGCATACATTATAGTGTTGTTTTCAGCTTTTAATATTAATGTTGCGTTGTATGCCATAGCTATAGGGATTATTGGTTTTTTGCTTTTAGAAAGTATAAATTATATTGAACATTATGGGCTATTAAGAGAAAAAAGAACAAGTGGTAGGTTTGTACCTGTGAAGGAAATACACTCTTGGAATTCTAATCATTTATTAGGAAGAATTTTACTTTACGAATTAACAAGACATAGCGATCATCATTACCGAGCTTCAAAAAAATATCAAATTTTAGATTATTATGAAACTAGCCCAGAGCTTCCTTATGGTTATCCTACATCTATAGTTATTGCTATGTTTCCTGGTTTATGGTATAAAATAATGCATAAAAAAATTCCTTCAAAAATGAAGGAATTATGTACTGTTTATTATAAAAACTGACTACCGTCTCAAACCTAATTTTTTACCTAATTTTTCTAATATTAATTTATAGAAATAACGTTTTCCAAATGTAGAAAATACATCTGATAATAAATTGGTTAGGGTTAATTCAGATTTTAGATAATTTACATCTATGGTTGCCTTTTGTTTAGCAATGTCCTTCCTTAACTTTAAAAGTTTAAGGTCTTTATCTAATTCTTTAAAAGAAGTATATTTTTTCATATTATTCTTCTTTTAGATTTACATCGCTAAAAATTTCACATAAAAAACGTAATACAATTTTATCTATTAATTTTTTTCCGATGGTTAAGATGTAAATCAATAAAATGAAATTAAAACCAGCTACACACAAAAAGCCTAAATAAGTACTATCTAAAATATCTCCTAAAAACAGAGATACACCAATCATTAAAAAAGTAAAAAATAATAAAAAAATGGCTAAAAAAGCAATAAACCGCAATAAAGCGGATATTGCCTTAGCCGATTTTTTAAAAGCATCTAACTTATAAAAAGAAATTAAGCTTTCTATATATTCTTGTGTATCGGTTGTTAGATGGTTTACATGCTCATTAATTTTACTAGGCATGTAAATTACTTTTTAGCAGAATTTAAATCTTTCATTAACTCTTCATTTTTCTTTTTCAAACTTGCTAATTCAGATTCCATAGAAGCTATTAAATCTTCAGATTTATTCTTAGCTTTAGAAAAGGTAGAATTTAATTGCTCTTCGAACTTAGATTTTGCTGTTTCAGCAAATTCACCAATTTGAGAAGAAGTTTCGTGGTATTTATCTTCTATCTTTCTTTTGGCATTTTTAGCTTCTTTTTTAAGTTGCTTACGCGTCTTCTCTCCACTTTGTGGTGCATACAAGAGCCCTAAACCAGCTCCTACTACAGCTCCAGTTACTAATGCGATTAAGGTATTTCCAGTATTATTAGACATTTTATAAATATTTTTTATTATACACCTGCAAATATAATATTTAATGATTTTTTTTCTGTTAATGCTGGGTTAAGATAAGAATACTATATTTTTTTAAAAATTGTTGAATTAAAAATTAGTTATTTATCATTCTACTTTTCATAAATAATAAAGTATGTATGTTTAAAATATAAATAACTAAAAATCAATTACTTATATTTTATAAGTACCATTGTTAATAGAAATAGTTATTAAATTAAAAATCAATTAGCTAGCTATTAACAATTGTGTGAATAAAAAGTAATTTAAAAAAGAACAATTAATTTTGATAATTGAAATATATTTCCTGATAGAAGAAGATTTAAAATAAGCATTTTAATTTGTCAGTTTTTTAAAATAAGTTTTCAATATTAAAATCATACTTATCAACAGCTCATTCGAAACAAAAAAATTCACTTTTTAAATTCAGTTTATTTTATAAATAATGTTCATAAAATTCATTTTAAATTAGTTTTCAATCAGTTAAATTTTAATTGATTGTTGATAAACAACTAATAACTATAAAAACAAATTTTACTTCAATTTTTTATTTACGCTATTCACACCCTAATAATAAGTTTATTTAATTTTAAATTTTAAAAAAAGAAAAAAAGTATAATTAATAAATGTGAATAACTAAACTAATTTTAAATTCTCACGGTCTTTAAATTGATCTACAATTTCCTTTGCCCTATTAAAATCTTCTGGATGAACTTTTAAAATAATACCACCAATAGCATTTCCGTAAAACGGCATCACACTTAAAGCAGTTTCATTTTGAAAGAAAAATCGAATATCTTCCTGTTCTAGCAATAACTGCAAAACTGCATATTCATGCTGAAAATTAAAAACCGCTAATTTTATAAATGATTTCATTTTATATTTCATATTAATTCATCAAATTTCAGAAAACCTTTTTTATTTAATATTGGCTTAACAAAGATTTATTTTAGTAAAAAAAGGATTCATTATATAAACACTACCTTTGATGTGAATTAAAATTGAATATGAGTAAAAAGAAGAAACCTAAAAATGCTGTAAATTACGAAAATCTTACCCAAGATATACTTGCCATTTTTAGAGCAAATGAAGATAAATCTTTCAGTTATAAAGATATTACCCAACGATTAAATATTACCGATACCAAAACTCGAAACAGAGTTATACGCACCTTGGCACAACAAACAGCCAAAGGAAAATTAATAAAAATTGATAGAAGTAAATATACCATTGATGGCACTACAGATTACTATGAAGGTGTTGTAGATATGACTAGCCGTGGAGATGCCTATATACTTGTAGAAGGTTTAGATAATGATATTTTAGTACGCAATAAAAATCTGCATACGGCATTTCATAAAGATCGAGTACAAGTTTATGTTTTTAAAGAACGTAAAAAAACAAATTCTGAAGGTGAAGTCACAAAAATTGTAGAACGACATAAAGACCGATTTGTAGGTGTTTTACAAAAACAGAAAACCTTTGGTTTTGTAGTTGTACAAGATCCAAAAATGTACACTGATATTTTTATAAAAGGAGAGAATTTAAATGATGCAGAAGATGGCGACATGGTTCTGGTTACTTTAAATGATTGGTATAAAAAAGACGATTCCCCACGTGGAAAAATTATAGAAGTTTTAGGTAAACCAGGCGAACATCAAACCGAAATGCATGCCATTTTAGCTCAATATGGTTTACCAGAAAAATTTCCAAAAGAAGTTGAAGCTTTTGCCGATCAAATCGATACTTCTATTGCTAAAGATGAAATTAAAAAACGTCGTGATATGCGCGATGTACTTACTTTCACTATCGATCCAGCAGATGCTAAAGATTTTGATGATGCTTTGAGTTTTCAACTTTTAGATAATGGAAATTACGAAATTGGAATTCATATTGCAGATGTTTCTCATTACGTACAACCAGGGAGTATTTTAGATGAAGAAGCTTATAATCGAGCTACTTCAATTTATTTAGTAGATCGTGTGGTTCCTATGTTACCCGAAGTACTTTCTAATCAAGCTTGTTCATTAAGACCTAACGAAGAAAAATTTACTTTTTCTGCTGTTTTTGAAGTTACCAAACAAGCTAAAGTAGTCAACCAATGGTTTGGAAGAACGGTCACCTATTCAGACGCTCGTTTTGCATACGAAGAAGCTCAATATATTATTGAAACAGAAGATAATTTAATAGATGAAAGTGTTTCGCTAAGTAGTAAAACTTATAAAGTTAAAGAAGAAATTAAAGATGCGGTTTTAGAATTAGATCGTTTAGCTAAAATTATGCGTTCTAAACGAATGAAAAATGGAGCAATTTCTTTCGATAAACAAGAAGTAAAATTTAACTTAAACGAAGACAATAATCCAGAAGGTGTTTTCTTTAAAACAGCTAAAGATGCTAATAAGCTTATAGAAGAATTTATGCTTTTGGCTAATAAAAAAGTAGCTGAATTTATTGGAAAACAAAAACCAAAAAAAACCTTTATTTATCGTTGTCATGATGAACCTGATCCAGAAAAATTAGCAGCTTTAAGTACGGTAGTAAGTAAGTTTGGTTATAAAACTGATTTTAAAGATCGTAAAAGCATTGTAACTTCTCTAAATAAATTATTGAGCGATGTAGAAGGAAAAGGAGAACAAAATTTAGTAGATACGCTAACCATTCGTACCATGGCTAAAGCTTACTATTCTACTAATAACATTGGTCATTATGGTTTAGCTTTTACGCATTATTCACATTTTACATCGCCCATTAGAAGATATCCAGATGTAATGGTACATCGATTATTACAGCATTATTTAGACGGAAATTCTTCTGCTAATGCTGAAGAATTTGAAGAGCGTTGTAAACATTCTTCTAACATGGAAAGTTTAGCTACCAACGCTGAACGAGATTCTATTAAGTATATGCAAGTTAAATATATGCAACAGTATGAAAATAAGAGTTTCTTAGGCGTTATTTCTGGTGTAACCGACTTTGGGATGTTTGTTGAAATTATAGAGAACAAATGCGAAGGTATGGTTAGAGTTCGCGATATGAGTGGAGACCATTTTTACTTCGATCAAGAAAATTATGCTATTGTTGGAAAAAGAACCCAAAAATCATATCAATTAGGAGATGAAGTTTGGGTAGAAGTTAAAAAAGCAGATTTAGTAAAACGAAATTTAGACTTTACTTTAATTGGTGGTGTAGATGAAGTAGTTGAATAATTAAACTTTCTAAGCTTCTTTTTCATAAATAAAAATCTCTTCGATTTCTTTTTTAAATAACCTGGCAAATTTAATAGCCAACACTAAACTAGGATCGAATTTCTCTTTCTCGATAGCATTGATAGTTTGCCTTGAAACTTCTACAGCTTCAGCTAAATCTTGTTGCGTAAAATTATGTTCTGCTCGTAATACTTTTAATTTATTTTTCATATGTAACGCTTTCTGTTAATTAATAAAGCTACCATATAAGTAATACCAATAAAACCTACTAAAAATCCTATTTCAGCATCAAAAGGAATGAGGTTGGTTTGATCTAATAATGAAAAACTCAATCCAGCAATAACGGCTAGACCTAAAGTAATACCTAAGGCTTCAAGTTGAATTTTACGTTGTAATTCGTCTAAACTATTAAATAAATTTTTATTTGCTAAAATCATGAGAATGCCATTTCCTAAATTAACGAGTATTGCAAATACGGTTAAAAAAACATGATCGTCCCAAATAAATTTTGGCCCAAAGGTAGCCATTGCTAGTGTAGCGACCCAAGACCAAGTCCAAAGTGCAAGTTTTACGGTATTTTGTTTTTTATTTTTCATGGTAAAAGTAATTAAAGTTATACATTATGTAAATAAAACTTTACAAATATAGGATAAATTTGAATGTAAACAACACTTTACATTTAAATATTTTATTTTTGTAATATCTAATTATTTAAAATTTGTTCAAAAAGTCACATCCGTTTATATTTAATGCTAATAGCGTTTTGATTCCTAGTTTGATAACTTTTATTATCATCGTGGTTCTTGCTCCATTTCATTTTCAAGCATACGATTTTATTCAACGAGTTAACACAGGTTCATTGATTGCGCTTATTGTTGGTTTTAGTATTTTTTTTACGGTAAAACTTTTACAAAAATGCTTTCCTAATTTGATGGATCAAGACCAATGGACGGTTGGTAAAGAAATTTTTTTGATATGGTTTGTATTAGCAATTTTAAGTTTAATCATTTCAACCGTATTATATTTTTATAGCAATAATGATTATACTTTAGGCTATTTAATTTTAAAAACAACACTTACAACTTTAGGTATTGGAATATTTCCTGTTCTTATTTTAGTTTTATTTGAACAATTCCAACACCAAAAGAAACAGTTTAAAAAAGCTGCAGCACTAAACGCATCATTACAACAAAAAAAGGATTTGAATCAAGCAGTAGATTCTTCAAATTCATCTTTACTCTTCAAATCAGATAAGGGCAAAATTGAATTAAAATTAAATTCTTCAGATTTAGCTTATATTCAATCTGATGGAAATTATGTAGAAATTTATTATTTCAATCAAGGAGAAATTCAGAAAAAACTAATCCGGAATACGCTAAAAAATATAGAGCGTATTTTACCAACTCACATTTTTATTCGCTGTCATAATCGTTTTATTGTGAATGCTAATCTTATTCAAAAAGTGGAAGGCAATGCAAGAAATTTAATTCTTCATTTAAAAGAAATTCCAAATGAAATACCAGTTTCTAGAACTAAAGTAAAAACCATTTCGGAATTTTTAGAAAGCCTTATCTAACTTAGTTTTCCAACTTATCACAAATCCATCCCAATCATCACACTTCAATAATAAAGTGCTTTTAACGCATTCAAAAGATTGAGTTTTGCTTAAAAATTAGCAGGATGGAAAATAGCATTCAATACATTTTATACCTTCATATTTTAGCGGGAAGTGTTGCTTTAGTAACTGGCTTTTTGGCCTTAGTGAGCATTAAAGGAAAAAGCATGCATAAAAAATCAGGACGTCTCTATTTTTATGCCATGAGTATGGTTTTTATAACTGGAATTATTGTTGCGAGTTATCGTTTCAATAAATTTTTATTTCTCATTGCTTTTTTAAGTTACTATTCTGTATTTGCAGGCGTACGAATTTTAAAATTAAAAAACCTTCATAAACAACAAAACCCAATTTTTTGGGATTGGCTAGCTGGTAGCTTAAATGCAATTGCTAATTGTATTTTTATAGGCTTAGGTTTATATTACGGATTTTCAAAAGGATTTACTTCAGGAGGAACCTTATTATCGATTGGATTTGGAGTAGGTGGTTTATTGATTTCTTATACTAATTTAAAACCATTTATTATAAGACCCAAAAAAGCATATCATTGGTATTTATCGCATATCGGAAATATGATGGGCGGATACATTGCAACCTTTACTGCGTTTATATCTACTTTAGTTACTCGATTTGATATAATGAATCCTTTTCTAGCTTTTGCATTACCTTCATTAATAGGTATTCCATTTTTAATGTATTGGCAGAAACAAACTGAAAAACAACTAATTTCAAAATAAAATTTAAAATGAAAATAAAATTATTCAGCGTATTCAGCATTTTCGTATTGCTAACCAGTTGTGAAGTGGTAAACGAAATCAATTTACAATCCAAAACACAAACCAACATACAATCGGAGAGTTTTCCTTTTCATTATGTAAAGAAATTAATTGTGGTAGATGCTTATCTAAATCAATCAAATAAAGCCAATCGTTTTATTTTTGATACGGGCGCTTTTCAAAGTAAAATTGAATATAATTTAGCCCAAGAACTTGGTTTAGAAACCTTTTCAAAAAGAGATAATGGAACCGCTCAAGGCATTAAAAGAGAAATTGAAATTACAACCTTAGATTCTATTAAATTTTCAAAATCTATGTTTGGCAATATCGCCGCAGGCAAACTAAAATATGATGCTAAATCTTATAGTCCTTGTGTTGCAGAAGACGGAATTATTGGCTCTAACCTTATTAAACTCGCTTACTGGAAATTTGAATTTGAAAAACAACGCATCCACATTTCTAAAGAAGCTTTTTCTCCAAAAGCTGACCATTTAACTTATATAGATTACAGTACTTCATTTATGTCTGGAGTTCCATTAATTGACCTAGAAATTCAAGGAGAAACTATTCAAGATGTCATCTTTGATTTAGGCTATAATGGTGGTTTAGTGATTCCTAAAAAATATTCTTCTAGGTTTCAATCTCAAAAGACACAATTATTTATAGACCAATCTACATCGGGTATTTTTGGAAGTAATCTAGATACTTTGCTGGTGAAAGATTTAGATGTAAAAATAAACGATTTAAAGATGAATATTCCTGTTGAGTTTTCATCTTTAAACAAATCACTAATTGGGAATGATATCTTAGAGCATTTTACCATTTACCTAAATCCAGAAGATCATCAAATTATACTTCAGCCAATTTCTACAGTTGAAGTTGATCAAAATAAAAAGTTTATTCCTGGAATTTTAAATGATTCACTTTGGGTGGTGGATAGAACAAGTCCTGAAATTCCACTGCAAATTGGCGATACTTTAGTTTCTATCAATTCATTTCAACCTAAAGACTTATTTGAAACGCATTGCGACTACTTTCTTCAATTAAATTTGTTATTGAATCAAGATACGCTCAGTATAGAAGATAAACAGGGAAGGATACTGAAAATTCAGGCTTATTAAAATAATTTTAAAAAAACTGTAATAAATATTCGATTTGGTGTCCAAAGGGTGAACATTAAAAATAACAAGATGAAAACCTATTTAATTTTTAGAAAAAATTTCTGTGCTCAAGTCAACCAAATTTTAGCTGATGAATAAGCCAGATTTTGAAAACATTTACCAAACTTATCAAGATCAAATTTACAGGTTATGCCTTGGTTATTTTTCAGGAAACAGCCACTTAGCTAAAGACACTTGTCAAGAAGTATTTATTAAAGTTTGGCAAAATTTAGACCGATTTAAAGGCGATTCTAAAATAAGTACTTGGATGTATAGAATTGCTGTAAATACCTGTATTAATGTATTACGAAAATCTAAAAATAACCGAAAAACACTTTCGCTACAAGAAGATTTGATTGCAGAAGAAGCGACTTCTAAAACCGAAGATCAATTGCAAGCCATGTATAATTGTATTGCACAATTAAAACCTAAAGACCGAAGTGTAATTCTCTTGGTTTTAGAGCAAAAATCCTATGAAGAAATCTCGTTTATCATGGGAATTTCTGAAAATAATTTAAGAGTAAGAATCCACAGAATTAAAGACAAACTATCTAAATGCGTAAAATCATGAATTTCGAAAACCTAAGCCAAACTTGGCAAAATCAACATAATTTAACTTCTTTACCCAAAACAGAAGCCATTGTTGCCACCGCAAAACAGAAAATGAGCAATTTCAAAAAAGAACAACTTATCAGTATTGGTGTTTTAAGCCTAACATTTTTAATATTAGTAGTATTTTACTTTAGTGTTGGTGCTTATCAAAATATTTCAAAAAGCCTTGGACTTGTACTCATGATTTTCATGTTGTTTTCTAGAATTGCCTTAGAAATTAAAAGTAAAATTCAACTTCATAAAATTGATAACACCCTAAATTTCAAGGATTTTGTTATCAAACACAAACGTTATTTTCAAAACAGAAGATGGATACATTTTGTATTTACTCCTCTAATCTACCTTCTTTACGTTGGAGGTTTTGTAAGCATGCTTCCTGTTTTTAAAGAAACGCTTTCAACGGGCTTTTTTCTTTACATTCAAATCAGCGGAGTTATTGTTTTTGTAGCGCTAGCACTGTTTATAGCATATCATATCAAAAAAGAGTTACAAGAACTTCGATTTTTAAACGAAGTCTTAGCGAGTTAAAAATGAAGTGTTCGTAAGATTTAGTAATGTAATTCAATAATCCTGTGGAATTCTATTTTATGCTTCGCTTTACAAAAATCAAAATCCCTATTGAAGAAGCCGAACAAACTAAGAATCCTATAAAAACGGGTAAAACAGAATTAGAAACAAAACGGCCTATAAAAATACTTAAAACCACGGCTAACAAAGTTGAAATAAATCCTGTAATTGCAGCTGCAATTCCAGCAATATGTCCCACAGGTTGCATGGCCAATGCACGAAGATTTCCGAAGAGAAAACCAATGGAAAAAAATTGAAGCGAAAAGAAAATCAGTAGTAAGAATAGTGGTGGATTTGACCCACTCATAAAAAGCAAAACGTATAAAACTGACACACCAAAAAAGGCAAATAGTGAAGTGGTTATTATTTTCTCCATGCCATATTTTAAAACTAAGGTGCCGTTTAAAAATATAGCCGAACCAATGGCGATAGATAAACCTGCAAAAATGATTGGAAACGCATCTTCTAAACCATATTGTAATTGAAAAATTTGCTGCGAAGCACTTAAATACACAAAAAACGAACCTACTACCAAGCCAGAAATTATGGTGTAACCCATAGTGGTTTTATAGCGAATTACTTCAGTAAATCCAGTTTTAAAAACTCGAAATGAAAACCGCACTCGTTTTTCTGTGGGTAATGTTTCAGGTTGGCGTTTCCAGAACCATAACATCACGATAAAGCTAATAAGTACTTGCACATAAAAAATTCCTTGCCAGTTGTAACTATCCAAGATTAATTGTCCTAAAGCAGGAGCAATTACAGGTACTAAAATAAATACAACAGTTACAAAAGACATAATGCGTGCCATATAATCTCCACTAAACAAATCTCTAATAATAGCAATAGCAATGGTTCTTGGAGCTGAAAGACCAATGCCTTGTAGAACTCTACCAATTATCATCATGGTAAGATTTTCCGCTGAAACACAAAGTACACTAGCAGCTAAAAAGAGTGCAAATCCAGCATAAACCACAGGTTTACGCCCAGTAGCATCAGAAATAGGACCAAAAATTAAAGGACCAATTCCTAAACCCAAAAACATCATGGTTATGAGCAGTTGGTTATCTACTACATTTTCTGTTCCAATTGCAATTCCAATAATATCTAAAGCAGGTAACAATGCATCAATTGCTAATGCTACTACAGACATTAATGCAGCCATTAAAGCCACAAATTCTAATTGAGAAGATTTTCTTTTGTTTTTCACGCGGCAAAGGTACTTCTAAATAAAATTGAAAGTGACTATACTTGCTAATTGATACTTATTTCTTTTATTTTTCAACAGATATAGTCGCAAAATTGTCAGAAAATAATAACGAAATTAATTATGATTTAAGATTTTGAAATTGAAACTTACAAATCTTTATTTAGGCTCTACAATTAGAAACACAGCTGTACTATCGCCAATGTTTAAAACTTTATGCCATTCTACTTTTTCATTGTAAAAGTCGTAACCTGTTGGTATTTCTACTTCTCGAGTTCCTGAAGCATCTGTAATTTTAAATTTTCCACCGGCAAGCGTATATCCAAAATGCCTTGCATGAAAATGTTTTTCGTGTCCCACACCTGGAGGAAAAGTACATTTTAAAGTTCGTACATTTTCATTATCAATTAGCACTTCACAAACTTTTTCGCCTTTCCAGCCGGCTTCTAAAGGATCAGGAAGTTTACTTTGGTTTTGGCAAGAAGTAATTAGGATTAGAAAAAGGATTGAAAGAAAACTGGTAAACGATATTTTAAAAAAGTGCATAGATTAGAATTGTAAATTAAACATGTTGAAAGTGAATGAATAGTTTTAAAGCGTTTTTACTTCATTGATAAAATATGCAATATATTGGTCTAAATAGGTACCTAAATAATAAGGAAGATTCATTAAATAAAAGTTTTTACCATTACGAGTTACTGATTTTTCGATAGAAAAATTTCCACCATACATTCGAATTGCAAAAGGGTGATTTGCTTGATCGATGAATTGATGCAATGATCTTAATGTGCCTTTTGCTCCCGATTTTATTTCAATAGGAATTAAATATTCTTCAAAAACACGTACTAAATCTACTTCTGCACTGGACTGTCTTTTTTCTCGTACCCAAAAATTAGGTTTAGTGTAACTAATATCTTCTTGAGAAATTAATTCTTGCGTAATTAAATGTGGAATCATTGCACCTCGATAGGTATCACTTAAATCTTCCATTTTAAGGAGTTGCGCCTGAATTTGTAAACTGTAATTTACAATTCCTGTATCTAAAAATTGAAGTCTAGGTTTTTTTGCAAAATCGGTTTGAACAGGTGGAGATACATTAGTAGTAGGATAAATTAGTTGAATCACTTTTGCTTCATCTAAATTTCTAAAGGCTTCTGAGACTTCTCTAGATTTGTAATTCGATTTACCAAAATTCTGAAAAGTAACGCGTTCATCTAAATAGGTTGTTGCTACATTCATAATATGCTTAATAATATTACTTTCACTTTTGTTTTTTGCATATTTTTCTACATCATTTTTATAAGTCGCCCAAATACTTTCGTAGGTACTTTTTAAAACAGCAATTTGCTCTTCTGCTACATACATCTTTACTATTTCTGGCATACCACCGATGATTGCATATTTATGAAACCAGTTCAAAGCAATTTTATGGGTTACTTGATTTACTGGAACAGAACTAAGTCTTTTTAGTAAATTCTCTTGATTATTAGCTAATAAAAACTCATGAAAATTTAGTGGAAACAAATACAAAAACTGAATTCTACCAACTGGAAAACTTTTTATTTTACCTAAAACTTGCTCTAGTAAAGAGCCAGCTGCAATTACATGTAAATCTGGAATATCTTCATAAAAATACCTAAGTATTGATATGGCTTCAGTCGATTCTTGTATTTCATCTATAAATAGTAATGTATTTTCTATTTTTTTTGGGTCTTTGTTTTTTGAAAGAAAAATAGCATCAATTAGTTCATCAATTCTATGATAATCTTTAAAGAACTGTAAGTCACTTTCTCTTTCCAAATTGAGATATATAAATTGAATGTAGTTTTCAGCAAAGTTTTTAACCAAGGTAGTTTTCCCTACTTGTCTTGCACCTCTTAAAATTAAAGGTTTTCTGTTATTGCTTGATTTCCATTTTTTTAGGGTCTCTATTTTAAGTCTGTTAATGTATTTCATAAATTCATTTTGTAACAAAGTAAGGGTAAAAATATAAATTATTTGTAACAAAGTAAGGGTAATCTTTGTAAAATTATGTAACAGAGTAAGGGTAAAAATTCAAATTATTTGTAACAAAGTAAGGGTAAATTTCATTTTTAGACATTTCAAATAAAACTGTATCTTTCCTTTATGAAGTTAATTTACAGTTTTATTTTCCTACTTTTTATGGCTTGTAGAAGTCCAGAAGCTACATTTCAAAAAGAGAGCACTACTTCTGTTTCCCAAAAAGAAGCGCCCAATTCCACTTTCGGAAAATACTTTATCTTTAAAAAGCAATTTTATATTCATAGTTTTTGAAAACTTAAATAAACTGCTGAATCGCCATTTTATCAAAATTTTACAATTGCTGATGTCTTCCGGTTGAAGCATTTCCGTTTAATTTGATTCAGAATTTTTTTTATGCTCAAAATTGCCTTTCATCCTATTTACAAACATCCATTGCCAGAAGGACATCGTTTCCCCATGGAAAAATATGATTTGCTGCCAAAGCAATTGCTCTATGAAGGCACTTGTACGGAAGACAATTTTTTTGAACCTGAAATTCCTTCAAATGAATTTATTTTGAAAGCTCACGATTCAGCTTATGTTGATGATTTATATAAGCTACAAATTGAACCCAGAGCGGCTCGAAAAATAGGTTTTCCACTCTCTGAAGTCTTAGTGAAACGGGAGCGAATGATTACAGATGGCACCATAAAAGCTTGCGATTTTGCTCTTCAAAATGGTATAGCCATGAATATTGCAGGTGGAACGCATCACGCCTATTCCAACCGTGGAGAAGCCTTTTGTATGTTAAATGACCAAGCTATTGGAGCACATTATTTACTAAGCAAACCAAATATTAATAAAATCTTGATTGTAGACTTAGATGTGCATCAAGGTAACGGAACAGCTGAAATTTTTCAAAATGATGAACGGGTCTTTACCTTCTCTATGCACGGAAAATCGAATTATCCGTTTAAAAAAGAAACATCAGATTTAGATATCGCCTTACCCAATGATTGTGATGATGATACTTTTTTGAATGAATTAAAAAACACGCTACCCAGATTATTAGATGAAGTTCAACCCGATTTTATTTTTTACTTGTGTGGAGTAGATATTTTGGCAACCGATAAACTCGGGAAGTTAGGCTGTACCAAAGAAGGTTGTAAAGAACGCGATCGTTATGTTTTACAAACATGTTTTGATCATCAGCTTCCTGTAGAATGTAGTATGGGCGGTGGATATTCTAAAGACATTAAAGTCATCATCGATGCACATGCCAATACGTTTCGTTTAGCGCAACATATCTTTTTTTGATTTGAAAGCCAGTTTTTAATAGAAGTCGCAAAGATGTAAAGTTCAATTTCAATTTTAGATGAATTAAATTCTTACATTTTTTTAATTGGCACATTTTCATATTAGTATGTTTTACACCCTTTGCCTTCGGCATTTCCCTCAAGGGAAAATATTAAACCTTCAAATTTTCAAATCAGCACATTTTCAAATTGAATTATTTTCAAATTAGTATGTTTTACACCCTTTGCCTACGGCATTTCCCTTAAGGGAAAATATTAAACCTTCAAATTTTCAAATCTCCACATTTTCAAATTTTCAAATTACTATATTTTCAATTTAGCTCCTTAATTTTTCACGCAAAGAGCGCAAAGTTTTTCGCAAAGTAAATGGAGAAAAAGTCTCGTCTTGACTCCGCTCGATGCTAAACAAAGAAACTAAACCACTTTTTATTTCTTATTGCTCTCAAATTTTCCTTTTTAAATATCTTATAACGCTCAGGAAAAAATGAGTTTTTGAATCTAGTTTACCAAATAGCAAATTCACAAATTGGCATATTTCTACATTAACCATCACCTAAATACAAAGCCATTTTTATTTTCCAGTAGGGAACATCTTCATTAAAGAATTCAAAAATCGGTTTTAAACCCACTTCATCTTCATCTTGAAAAACTTCATGTTTGGCTTTTACAATCCGATCAATTTCGTTTTGGGTAATAAGCTTGTACAAATCAATGCTTGCTTCATCTTGATGCATTTTCATCAAGTGACCGTAAATGGTATTTTCTGTCAAATTCCGCTCTTTTGCAATTTCAGCAATGCTTTTTCCCTGTTCAAACAGTTCAAAACTGATTTGTTGTGTAGGAATTTTAGATTTTTTGTTAGGCTTTTTTGCTTTCTTTTTTCCTGCTACAAAATCAGCTATGGCTTGTAAAAAACGTTCGCCATATTTTTCATTTTTAGCTTCACCTACGCCACTCACTTCTAAAAACTCTTCTTCTGTTTCAGGAAGTAATTTTTCCATGTCTTTTAAAGCAGCATCACTAAAAACCACGTAAGCAGGTACTTTTTCTTCTTTGGCAATTTCTTTTCTAAGTGCACGAAGAACTTCAAATAATTGTGAAGTGTTGGGTACATCTAATACTTCTTTGGCAACAGATTTTTTCTTGATTTGTAGGCTGGCTAATTTCACTTTTTCGCCTTCAAAAAGTACTTTTTTCGCTAAAGGTGTAAGTAATAATCGACCTTTTTCGTGAAAACGAATTTCTAAAACTCCTTGGTTCACTAATTGAATTATGTATTGCTGTAAATCTACCCAAGCCACATTTTTAGCTGCGCCGTAGGTTTTAATGTGTTGATAACCTTTATTGTAAATCTGTGCATTTTTTGAACCACGCAATACATCTACTAACATCCCAAGGGGTTCTTGTTCTTTCAATCGGTAAACTGCTGAGCAAACTTTTTGAGCAAGAATAGTTCCGTCAAAAAATTCAGGTGGCGTTTTGCAATTATCGCAGTTGCCACAATTTTTCGAAACGTGTTCACCAAAATAATTCAGCAAGGCAATTCTGCGGCAACTTAAAGCTTCTGCAAATTGTTGCATCCGTTCGAGTTTAGCGAGTTGAAACTCACTATTGGGTGAATCTTCCATAAACTGCCTGACCTGAATTACATCGGCGTAACTATAAAACAACAAAGTTTCAGCTGGCAAACCATCGCGACCGCTTCTACCTATTTCTTGGTAATAGCCTTCAATGTTTTTGGGCATATTATAATGAATTACCCAACGTACATTGCTTTTATCGATGCCCATTCCAAAGGCGATGGTGGCTACAATAATCGGTGTACGATCATTTACAAAATCATCTTGAATTTGGCTGCGTTTTTCAGGTGATAAGCCTGCATGGTAGGCTTGAGCTTCTAGCCCCTTTTCATTCAGCTTTTGTGCAATACTTTCTGTATTCTTTCTACTTAAACAGTAAATAATCCCACTTTCTTCCTTTTTGTTTTTTAGGAATTTCAAAATTTGTGGAAAACGTTGTGTACCAGGCTGAACTTCTAAAAACAGATTTTTTCGATCGAAAGAAGCCAAGTGTTTTCCGGCTGAAGGAATTTGCAATTGTTGTACAATATCGTCTTGCGTGGCGACATCGGCCGTTGCAGTAAAAGCCGCAACAGGAATACTTGGAAATTTTTCTTTAAGCTGGCCTAGTTGTGTGTATGCCGGTCTAAAATCGTGTCCCCAAGCCGAAATACAATGCGCTTCATCGATAGCAAATAGGCTGATGTTATCTTGATGAAGATTCGGCAATAAATGGCCCAAACTTTCGGGTGCTACATAAAGTAATTTGGTTTTTTGTTGATGCAAATTCTGAAGCACTTCGTTTTGAATAGTAGAAGATTGCGAACTGTTGTAAAAGTCGGCTGAAATACCATTGGCATGTAAAGCGTCTACTTGGTCTTTCATTAAAGCGATTAATGGAGAAACGACAATCGCCGTGCCATGCATCAATAAAGCGGGTAATTGAAAACAAAGCGATTTCCCACCACCGGTCGGCATTATAGCAAGCACGTCTTTTTTAGCAAGTAAATCGTTTATAATGGCTTCTTGGTTAGGCCGAAATTGGTCGTACCCAAAGTATTTTTTTAAGTAGGTAGTTTTGTTGGATGCGGCACACATAGTTTAAAAATCTATTTAAGCTACAATATAAAATTTATTATTAATTTGATTGACTCATTTCTCACATCTCGACTCCGCTCGATGCTAAACAAAGAAAAAAGTTATGTTTCATTTCTCTTTTCATCTTCTTTCTTCAAATTAATACATTTTCAAATTAGCACCTTAATTTTTCACGCAAAGAGCGCAAAGTTTTTCGCAAAGTACACAGAGAAAAGTAACATCTTGAAGGAGTTTATACCGAAGCACTGAGGTGCTTCGATGCTAAACAAAGAAAAAAGTTATGTTTCATTTCTATTTTCATCTTCTTTCTTCAAACCAATACGTTTTCAAATTTGCACCTTAATTTTTCACGCAAAGAGCGCAAAGTTTTTCGCAAAGTACACAGAGAAAAGTAACATCTTGAAGGAGTTT
>CBFIGU010000032.1:241-23753 GCA_965662165.1 Psychroflexus sp. | reverse complement strand
GTCCTTTTAAAGCTTCTTCCCTTGTTAAAGCATTTTGTTTCTGAAATCCACCTTCTGGATAACCTGAAACGTCTTGTCTACTAACCGCAGCATAAAAAGTAAGCATCGGATTCACTTTTTCTACAGGAAAATCAGTTCCTAATGGTAATATACCAACTTGATCTAATAAAGCTTTGTAAGCGTATGCATGTTTAATTCTTTCATTACCTATTCGGTCTTCAGCCCAATACATATCGCTTGTAGCGTGGGTAGGTTGAACTGATGGCAGAATATTTTTATTGAAATACGCTATGTCTTTTTCATCTAAAATTTGTGCGTGCTCTACTCTCCAGCGTTTATCCTTCTTGTTTTTTAAAACTTTTTGATAGGTTTTTAAAACTGAAACATTTGCAGAATCGCCAATAGCATGTGTATTCATTTGAAAATCGGTTTTTACTATACGATTGGCTAATTGAGTAAAATCTTGGTGTCCAATTACCATGCTTCCAAAATGGCCTTCATGATCTGAGTAAGGTTCTTTTAAAGCTGCACCACGTGAACCTAGAGCTCCGTCTGCATACACTTTTACAGATCTAACATTTAATTTTTCTGTTTTATAAGGTGGTTTAGATAAATAGTAGTCTAAATCTTCCTTATTATTTCTAACCATAGCGTAAACTCTCAATTCAAGTTCATTATTTTGTTGTAAACTATCTATGGCCTCAATTACTTGTCTGGACAATCCAGCATCAGATAGGCTAGTCAGACCATTAGCTAAACATACTTGCTCTGCATCTTTAAGTGCCTTAGCAATTTCATCTTTACTAACTTCTGGAAAACTCTTAAAAACCCATTGCATAGGATTATCAATAAGAACACCAGTGAGTTTTCCATTTTCATCTTTAAGAATAGCTCCACCATCTGTTGTTGTATCTGTTGAGATATTAGCTAACTCTAGTGCTTTAGTATTACATAACATAGCATGACCATCAATACGAGATAAAGCTATAGGTGTATTCGGAAATAAAAGATCTAAAGTATCTTTGGTTGGAAAGGATTTTGTCTCCCATAAATTTTGATCCCAACCCCTACCAATAATATAGGATTTTTGATTTTTTTCTTGAAATTGAGTAATTCTAGAAACCACTTCGTCAAAACTTGTCGCTCCAGTAAGATTTACTTGTTGCATTTGCATTCCTAAATTGTACAAATGTGCATGAGCATCAATTAAACCTGGGTAAATAACTTTGTTTTTTTTAGAACGTATAAATTTGGAAGTGTATACCTTTAAGATTTCATCATTGCTACCCATAGCAAGTACTTTTCCATCTTTAATGGCCATCGCTTCTTGAATGCTGAAAGCTGAATCTACCGTATAAATTTTGGCATCTTTTACTATTAGGTCAGCTTCAATTTTAGATTCACATGATACCAGAAGGAATACCAATAATAAGCCATTTAAAGCCTTGAAATATTTATGCATAATTTTTTAGGCTAAATATAAATACAATTGATAGATCTAGAAACTTGGAAGCCTTAAATCTGATTAGTTGTTAAATTATTGCATTCCTTTCTGCTTCAATTTAATTTCAAGCTCTTGAATTTTTTGATTTTTTTCTTTCAATTCTAACTTAAAAAAACGAAGACTAGCAAATAGATAATAAAGCACAAATATTCCTTTATAAGGTGTAATTTCAGATAAATATTCAGGAAAAAAACGTTCAATTACATACAGTATAATGAAAACCAAAAAAGCTACTATAGAAGAAGTATTCCAAAACTTTTTCATTGTAAGATATTAATTGAAAATACTCGCAAGCGTATCAAATATATCTTGTCTAATACCTTTGTTTGCAGCTGCAGCTAAAGCAACTGAAATAATTAATCCAGCAAACGCATTAGCAAAATCTTTTAAAATTAAGTTGGTTGCTTTCTTTTTGTGTTTTCTGCCCTTCTTATTTCTAGACAAACTAATAGCGATTTCTCTACCACCAATTATTCCGAGGAAAACCCAAGTTGTACTTAATGGTACAGTACTTATAAATAATTTATAAATTAGTAATATTACGTAAGAAAAGTCTACCAAGGTAGCAGCTCTAATGTCTGAAATACGTGATTTTTTACTAACTACTTCTTGTATTTTATCCCCACGTAAGTAAAACAATACGCCTAAGCCAACAAAAATGGTTAGTGTAAAGATTAAAAATTGAGTAATATCGAGTTGTCTTGGTAAATATACCGCAATGTTTGCTCCATCTTGCATAACCCAAACTGCCCAGAGTGAACCACTAATAATCCATTGTACTGCAGACCAAGCTTTATGATGTTTTCTACTTTTAAAGTGTTTTCGAATAATGTTGTATGACAGATACCAAATGGCAAAAGAAATTATAAACGCCATTCCGTAACCAGACAAACTTTTAGTAACTACAGAAGTAATGCCTGATGAAGTTGCACTAAAAACAGATAGCAACAAAAAAGTTGTAGAAACTGGCATTTTAAGCCTTGTTAGTATTAACAAGACAAGGGGTGCAACAACTTGAAAGAAACTAAAATTTTGATTTAAATCTTCGGTTGGATGGGGAAATGCTTTGGTACCATCAGGATTTAAGGTCATTAAACGCTGATAGGTTACATCTCCATCATAAATTATATAACTTATGGTTACGGTTACCACAAAAATTCCACCAATATACAACCATAAAATCCACCACTGTCTTGCTTTATTACTTTCTATAAATGTACCTAGAGATTGTATACTATCGTTGGCAACTGCTGCATAAGCTGCAAATAAAAAACCAAGCCACATGGCAGCATTAGCACTAAATGTAACTGCTGCAGATAAAATTAGACCCACTAATACTATAGATAGAAAAGTTTTTTCTTCGGCGAGAAAATCCATTACATTTAAGTAAGGCCTACTCCTATCAGAACGTCTAAATTTAACAGGCTTATTGGATTTTTTACCCATGAAAGAAAATTATTTTGGAATGCAAAATTAACTTAAAAGCGCTTTTTAAGGTTTCTAAATTGTTAAGTTTTACCAATCGAACTGAAAACTTACCCCTCCCATGATTTGAAAGTCTTGGACTGGATAATCTAACCAACGCTCATAATTGCCTCCAAAGATATTTTTAGCTTCAACAAAAGCGTTTAGTTGATTATTAATTTTATAACCTACAGATAAGTTCGCATCTATAAAACTATCTAATGTTACTACATCTAAATTATTAGAGTTTAGTAATAATGGATTTTCAACCTGTATATCATCTCGCTCACCCACGTAAAAAACAGATGCTCCAAATTTCCATTTATCATTTAATTGGTAATTTGTAAAAACCGAAGCTCTTGTATTAGGTAAGTTAAATGCTGATTCTAAATTTTCTGTATCGTAAGCTGAGTAATTTCCTAAAACTCCAACAGTAATTTTGTCATTTACACTATAATTTACTTCAACATCTAAAGCAGTTGTATTTAAATCATCATAAAATATGCTGAAGGAATTATGATAAGAAAAGGTTTCTGTAAATGCAGGGCTTATAAATCGTGTAAAAAATGGATTGTTTTCTCTAGAAGAGAAGCTCAACTTCGCATTGTAACTCCAAGCATAGCTTCCACCTTTTAAACCTAAATAAGCATCGTACTGTCTGTTAGTTGGCGCTACAAGAAAAACTGGAGAAATAAAAGGATTAGTAGATGATAAATTTTGATACGAATTTTGATCTAGACCACCATCAACCCCACCGAAAGCAATTAAATTGTCCTGATTAATTTTATAACTTCCTTCTACTTTAGGATATACATAAAATTCAGATTCACTATTTTCAACATCAGAAAGCAATGCTACTTCTGCACCTAATTGAAGACTAAATCGATCTTCATTAATTTGAAGGTTTGGATTATAAGAAGTAACCGCCCAAGCGTAGTTATAGTCTGGGAAATTGGTATTTGTAAATTCTCCTGCTAAATAATCAAATTTTACAAAATTTTCAATGAGCTGGTCTCCTATCATAAAATCAATTTGCGGCTGAACTACAAAGTGATTTTCAGTGCTGTCAAAATTATCCATAAAATTGGTGTATTTAATTTTAAGACTTTTAAAAATCCCTTCATAAAAAGCTAAACTACCGCCTAAATCAAATTGAGTGTAATTTTGACTTAAATCTAAATTTTCTGTTTGAATTAGAGAAATTAAATTTTCATTAGCTCCATAGTAATTGTATGCATTATAGGAAAATGCACCATCTACTTCCCAAACAAAAGTTTTTTCTTCTGAAATAAAATTGAGTTCTAGACTATTGGTCATAAAATCATCATCTAATGTTACTTCATCAATACCACCTTGAGAAGAAAAATGCGATAAACCAACATTCAATTTTTGATGGTCACTAACTTCAACTTGAGAGTAAAATTCAGCTAAAATACTGGTGAAGTTACCAACACCTACTCTAGCGTAATTAGAAAAGCTATCAAAATTGTCAGGTTTTAAACGTAAACTCCCTGCTCTACCTTTAGCTGGTGTAAAAGTAGAAGCTACTGGCACGTTCAATATAGAATAATTTAAAACTTTGGGTTTGGGTAAAATACTATCATTACTATTAGGTTGCTTTTTAATTTTAAAAGCATCATTTACAGTTGGGTTGTACTGTTTCGTTATGATCAATTTTTCAGGTTGAATGGTGTCTCTTTCTCGCTGTGCATTGCTATCTACATAACAAACAAAAACTAAACAACTCAACAAAAGATATTTTATAGAAGGCATAGGTAGATTTTTCAACTTTAATTGTTCGTACAAATAAACTAAACTTTAACCAAATTAATAACCAATCACTTCGAATATTATTGTCTATAAAGTTTGATTTTAATACACAACGCATTAATCGGTTTATTTAGAAATCTTGGATTGGTATTTTATTAAATTCATAAAAAAATAAGTATTTTGCATGCAATATTTAACATTTGTATAAATTGGAGATTCTAAATTTTATTAATGGTGATTTCTGCCAAGCTTCTAGTACTGCAAAGCTTGACTTAGTTGAACCTGCTTCTGGACAAATTTATGGTAGCTTACCTAAAAGCAATGAAGCTGATGTTCAAAATGCTGTAAAAGCAGCTGAAAATGCTTTTTTAGCATGGAGTAATTCTACCGTAGAATTTAGAAGTAAAATCTTACATAAAATTGCACAACTTATTGAAGAAAAAGCAGATCAATTAGCTCAAGTTGAATCTAAAGACAACGGAAAACCCATTCATTTAGCAGCCAGTATCGATATACCAAGAGCAGCCAATAATTTTAGTTTTTTTGCTAATGCAATTACTCAGTTTTCTACTGAAGCTCATGAGAGTGTAGGCCTACAAAGCATCAACTTTACTTTAAGAAAATCCATTGGAATTGTCGCCTGTATTTCTCCTTGGAATTTACCATTATACTTATTTACTTGGAAAATTGCTCCAGCCTTAGCAGCTGGCAATTGTGTAATTGCTAAACCCAGTGAAGTTACTCCAGCAACTGCTTACTTACTGAGTAAAATTTGCGTGGATGCAGGTCTTCCTAAAGGGGTTTTAAATATTGTACATGGTTTGGGAGCTGAAGTTGGTGATGCACTTGTAAAACATCCAAAAGTTAAAGCCATATCTTTCACAGGTGGAACCACCACGGGAAAAAGCATTGCACAAGCAGCAGCTTCACAATTCAAAAAATTATCTCTAGAGTTAGGGGGAAAAAATCCAAATTTAATCTTTGCTGATTGTGATTATGAAAAGATGTTAGAAACCACCGTAAAATCTTCATTCACAAATCAAGGCCAGATATGCTTATGTGGATCTAGAATTTTTATTGAATCCAGTTTATATGAAAAATTTAAGCAGGATTTTATTCAAAAAGTTAGTGAACTTAAAGTAGGTCATCCATCTGAAGAATCGTCTAATTTAGGTGCGTTGGTTTCGCTTTCGCATTTAGAAAAAGTAGAAAGCTATGTAAAGCAAGTAGATGAACAAGATGCAAAAGTTTTAATAGGTGGTAACCGTTTAAAAATAAAGAATTTTGAAGAAGGTTATTACTTTGAACCTACGGTTATAGAAGTAAAAAATAATACATGTAAGCTTAATCAAGAAGAAATTTTTGGTCCTGTTGTAACACTTATGCCATTTGACAATGAAAATGAAGCCTTACATTTAGCCAACCAAAGTCAGTATGGCTTGTCTGCCTCAGTTTGGACAAGTAATATAGATCGTGCCATGCGTTTAAGTCAGAATTTAGAAAGCGGAATTGTTTGGATTAATACATGGTTAAATCGTGATTTGAGAACTCCTTTTGGCGGAACAAAACAAAGCGGTATTGGTAGAGAAGGTGGCTTAGAAGCACTCCGTTTTTTCACTGAACCTAAAAATATTTGTATTGCTTATAACAAACTTGTTTAAAAAACATCTATGCAAAAAAAATTAAGAATTAACGGACATTCGCATTTGTTACCCTATCCTAATGAAATTCCAGATTTTATGAGAGAAAAGGAAATTTTCTGGGTAGATGAAGACAAAAAATTCATGCTTCAAAAGGGCTGGAAAAGACCTGTTACCGATTCTAGTTTCTTTTTAAATGAAAAATTAGAATGGATGGAGCGTTTCAAAATAGATCACGCAGTAATTCTTAATTTATCACAGCTTTACGGTAATGGTCTTCGTGTGGAAGAAATGAAGAAAGCACTACGTTTTCAAAATGATTTTAATGCGAGAGTACAACACGACCACCCTAAGAAATTTACTTGTGGTTTTGTAGTACATCCAGGATTTGTACGTGGTGCATTATGGGAAATAGAACGTTGTGTAGAAGATTTAGGTCTTCGCCTGCTCTGCTTACCAACTCATTATATGGATAGTATTGGTACTTGGCGTTGTATTTTTGATGAAGAAAATGAACCCATTTTTGAAATGGCAAGCAAATACAATCTTGCTGTTGAAGTACATCCTTACGATGGAGAAAAATTTATTAAGCTAGAAAATACATCATGGCGCTTTCATTTAATTTGGATGTTAGCTCAATGTGCAGATGCCTATCATTTTCTTACGTTGAATGGTTACGCTGATAAATTTCCAAATATGCGAGTTTGTTTTGCGCATGGCGGACAATTAGCACAAATTAATTTAGGAAGGAGAATTCAAGGTTTTGATGGGAGACCAGACTTATTTGAAGGCAAAGAACACCCAAGAAAATCTGTTGGACATAAAAACATATTTTTCGACACGCTTGTTCACGATACCAAATCTTTGAAGCTATTGGTAGACAATCAAACTTCTAAACAAATTATTACTGGCTTAGACGACCCATATCCGTTAGGTGAAATGGAAAGTGAAAAACAATCTTCTTATCCTGGAAAAATTCTAGATTTAGCCGTAGACCAAAAAGTAATTACTGAAAATGATAGAGATGAAATCTGGTCTAATAATGTTTTACAATGGCTTTATGGAGACGATGAAAAAGGCAAGAAAGAGTTAGTCAACAAAATTTTAAGCTAATGCACTTTTTACCCGAAAAAATTGAAGATTATGCAGAAAAGCATAGCATGCCTGAACCAAATATTCTGAAAGAATTACAAAAAGAAACTTGGCAAAAGGTGCTTCAACCACGTATGTTGAGTGGACATTTTCAAGGAAGGCTACTTAGCCTAATTTCTAAACTAAAATCACCTCAACATATACTAGAAATAGGCACTTATACAGGTTATTCTACTATTTGCCTTGCTGAAGGTTTAAAACAAGATGGTATAATTCATACCATCGATAAAAATGAAGAATTAGAAGATTTCCAAAGAAAGTATTTTGATAAATCAGGTTTTGGTTCTCAAATTATTCAGCATGTTGGTTTAGCTAAAAAAATTATACCCACTATAAATGAATTATTTGATTTGGTTTTTATAGATGCAGACAAAACCAATTATAAAACTTATTTTGATTTGATTCTTCCTAAATGTAATTCGGGTGCTTTAATACTTTCAGATAATGTATTGTGGAGCGGAAAAGTTGTAGAAAAACTTGATCCAAAAGATAAAGACACTGCTGCTCTATTAGAATACAATTCTTACGTAAATACTCATGAAAAAGTAGAAACTGTTTTACTTCCTATTAGAGATGGTTTAACACTAACTAGAGTAAAGTAAGTACTTTAATTTTTGGGGTCAAACTTACAGGAATTGAAACCTAAAATTTTATAAAGTGGACAAAAATTAAACAAGCTTGTAATAAGAAGAATAATTGCAAATAACATGAAGCCAATTCCTAAATAACCTGAAATAATATCAAACAAATAAAGTAAAGCTACTCCCATAGCAAACAAAGTACGTACGGCACGGTCTAATTTGCCAACATTCTGCTTCAGCTTCATTTAAAATCTTCTTTTAATTGGGCCGGTTATTTCTTCAATATCTTCTTTAACTTTTGAAGCTTCTTGATCAATTTGTTTAGAAATATCTACTTTATTCATCTCGTTTGTAGCTTCATCTGAAGATTTTGTGATTTCATTTTTAATATCATCTGTAGCATTTTTTACAGATTTAACCGCTTTACCTAAATTTCTAGCAATATCAGGAATCTTGTCTGCTCCAAACACCATAACTACAATCAAAATAATTATAGCTATCTCTCCTCCACTAATAAAAAACACTATATTCATGTTGCAAATATACAAAATACCTAAACGGAGATAGTTGGCTTTTAGATAAATTATTGCTTGCTATTTAGTCTAAAATGAGAATATAATTTTTTTAAACTAGAATGCTATTCATGCAGAAACATCAAAAAGAAAAACCATGCTTTTCAGCATGGTTTTTTTGAAAATATAATGAGTAAGAAATTGATTAATTTTTATTGTTTTTAAATTCTTCAAATTCAGATTTTTCTTCTTCCATTGGCCAAGTGTTATTAGATAAATCAACATCTGCTGTTTCTAAATCTGGGTCAATAGTAATTTTTACAATACGTTGGTCTGATGTAATGGCTTTACTAATCTCTTTGTCATTTTTACGCCATACTTGCACTGGATAAGTAACTTTCTTGCTTGTACCATCTTCATAAGTATATTCAACAATTACAGGCATTACTAAACCACCGGGTTTATTGAAGGTAATTTCATAAAAATATTTTGGTACTTCTAACTCTAAACGTTCTTTTTCAGTATAATTATCCATTATGTATTCGTTCAGTGATGGTGCATTTTCTAAAGCATCTTTTTGCAACATAGCTTCATCAAATCCTTCTGAACCAACTTCAACAACGTAAACCGCTCCAGCTGTACGTGGGTTATTTTCTGGATCTGTAATTCCGTAGCGAGCTAAAAGTTCTTTTCCAGCTTCAGTTGGTGTGTTTGTAGGAACAAATTCTTTCACTTCTTTTAACCCGATATCTACATAATCTGTAGTATAAAACCAACCTCTAAAAAACCAATCTAAATCTACTGCGGATGCATCATCCATAGTTCTAAAGAAATCTTCTGGAGTTGGGTGTTTAAACATCCAACGTTGAGAAAATGTTTTAAAAGCATAATCAAATAATTCATGTCCCATTACCGTTTCTCTAAGAATATTTAAAGCGGTTGCTGGCTTTCCATATGCATTGTTACCTAATTGGTAAACCTGCTCTGGGTTAGACATAATTGGAGATATATAATCTTGATTTCCTTTCATATAATTTACAATTTTAGAAGGCTCACCTCTTCTAGAAGGATATTTATCTAATCCTGCTAAAGCATCTGGATGTTTTTTACCAAACTCTTGTTCTGCTAAATATTGCATGAACGTATTTAAACCTTCGTCCATCCATCCCCATTGACGTTCATCGCTGTTTACAATCATTGGGAAATAGTTATGTCCAATTTCGTGAATAATTACGCTTATCATTCCATATTTTACACGATCTGAATATGTGCCATCTTCGTTTGGTCGGCCGTAATTCCAACAAATCATAGGATATTCCATCCCTTGATTTTTTGCGTGCACAGAAATAGCTTTGTGGTAAGGATATTGAAATGTAAAATCACTATAAGTTTCTAAAGTACTGGCAACTGCATAGGTAGACCACTTTTCCCATAACGGATTACCTTCTTTTGGATATAAAGAAATGGCCATTACATTTTTGTCGCCAACTTTTACATTCATGGCATCATAGATAAACCTTCTTGATGTTGCAAACGCAAAATCTCTTACCATTTCAGCTTTCCATTCCCAAGTTTGAGTTTTTTCAGAAAAGCTTTTTTCTGCTTCTTCTGCTTCTTCTTGGGTTACAATTACAACTGGCTTGTCAAAAGATTTTTGAGCTTGTTCGTAGCGCTCAAGCATTTCTTTTGTAAATACTTTCTTTCTATTCTGAAGTTTGCCAGTAGCTTCCATCACATGGTCGTCTGGCACAGTAATGTTAACTTCGTAATCTCCAAATGGTAAAGCCCATTCTCCATTGCCCCAAAATTGGTAATTTTGCCAGCCTTCAACATCATTATAAACAGCCATTCTTGGGAAGAATTGGGCAATAACATAAGCGTTATTTCCATCTTCTTCAAAATGTTCGTAACCAGATCTTGCTCTATTGGTTACGTGGTTGTTTATTAAGTAGTTCCATTTGATATTAAACGTAAAACTCTCACCTGGCTTTAAAGGCTGTGGAACGTCAATACGCATCATGGTCCAGTTAATCTTATGTGGTAATGGTTGACCATCTTTTGTTAAAGAAGTAATATTGAATCCACCATCAAATTCGTCTCCCATGTAAGATTCAGTGAAATTTTCTACTGGCATGACAGGAGAGAAACCGCTTCCATTTTTTTCTTTAGAAGGACTTTCTTTTTCTCTGATGTTCTGATCTAGCTGCATCCATAAATACTCCAAGCTATTAGGTGAATTATTGGTGTACGTTACAGTTGCTTCTCCTGATAAACGCTGGTTTTTATCATCTAAAACAATGTCCATTTTATAATCTGCCGTATTTTGGTAATATTCATGACCTGGCGCTCCAGAAGCGGTACGATATGAATTTGGCGTAGAAAATTGATCGTAAAGTTGTCTAAATTTATTTTCGTTGGTGTGCCCTTGCTCTTTTTCTCCTTCTTGCGCTAATATACCCAAGGGAAGAAAAAATAAGGTTGAAACAAAAATACATTGCAAATAATTTCTCATGTAGTTATATTTTGAACGCTAAAATATAACTTTTTTTAACACTCAAAAGTTCCTAAAAGATAAATGTATGTGAAGATTTATCTATGGTAAGTACACTACTTTTTATTTCACCGTGATGATTTACATGAACTAAATTTTTTTGTTCTTGAAATAAGTCAGTTAAAATCAGGTTTTCCACAGTGATTTTTTCAAAATCAGTTACATTTTTAATCTCGATATATAAATAAATACGATCGTCTTCATAACGATTGCCAAGGTAATTAATGTTTAATTTATGATTTGGAATATGCACTTCAAACTTTTGGCTTAAATATTTTTTAATCCACTTTTCGGCATTTTCGCTCTCTTGGTTAGGTAATAAGGTAATATCTACACCATATCGTTTACTTAGCACATCTTCAAAATCATCTGCAAATATTCTACTTATAATCTCTATGCTTTTGTTTTTTGTATTGTATTCAATATCTGTAACACTTACATAAAATTTATGCTGATTAGTAGTTAAACTCAACATTAAAAGTAAACTAGTGAGAAAGAGTTTCATTGGCTTTTAAAATTTTGTATGCTTCTGCTTTTAAGCTTAAATAATTAATGACTTCTAAATCTTCATCATTTTGTACAAAAGATTTTAAAGCTTCATTTTCTACACAAAAGTAGATAAAGTCATCAATATATTTTTTTTCTATTTTTAAATCTATTATAAAGAATTCTTCAGGTATTTCTTTCCGAATATCGTTTTTTAAGGTTTCTAGATTATCCCATTCTTGCATTTTTCTTAATCGCTTTAACCTACCATTTATAGCATTCAAAATGTAATCTATATTAGAACTTGTAGCAGTGTAGATTCTTCTTTCGGTTTGCGTTATCTTCTTTTTAGGTGGTTTTAAACCAGCTGCTTCATAATCGAAAACATAGCTTGGCATTTGCAATGCATCTTTTTCTAAATTACCCGTTAAGCCGTATTGATTTACTACAACTTCTTGTAAAAAATTGTTTTTTTCTACTAAGCTAATTACCAAAGGTTGATTTTGTATTAACTCTTCTGTAATTTTAATTTCTTGCCTTTCAAATTGAACTGCACTAAAAATTAGCAAATCTCCAAGAAAAACAGCTATTGAAAATTCCCCTACTCCATTACTAATTGTTCCTGTTTTTTGTGTTAGGTTAATAATATTTACAAAAGAAACTTCTTCTACTTCTGCTTTAATTTTACCTTTCAAATTAAATTCTTGAGCATTAGATTGCTTAAAATTGAAATGAAATAAAACTAGAAAAAAGAATAGAAAAGCTTTCAGATTTAGATACACTAGTAATGGTATAAGATTTGACTTTTAACGTAAAATGAAGCTACTTATTTCATTCTAAATTCTTCACTTTTATCTACTAAAAATTGAATGAAATCCAGTTGATTTTCCTTTTCTAGCAGTTCTTTATCAAAGCCTTGATCCTGTATAAAGAAGATAAATTGATTAATTCGCTTTTTTTCAATGTGTAAGTATTCATTAAAAAAATCATCATCGTACATTTTACGAACAACAACATCTAAATTTTTAGGCAGCTCTTTTTCTTTACTATTTCCAACGTTTTTAAGTATAGCTCTAAAGATATTGGCTACATCTAATCCATTTTCAATAAATTGATTACTTGTAATGGGTTTACGTTCAGCCGACTGTCTGTCTTGAGTATATTCACCTTCCATGGTGTTAATTGCTTTTTGAGCATCATCTTCTAAGTTGATATTATTAGTGGTTTTAATTTTTTGAGCATCAACTTCAATATTACCCGTTAAATCATAAGGTTTAATGACTACTTCATCTAAAGTATTGTTAGCTTCTCTTAATGTGATGGTCATTTTTTTTTGGTCGAAAATCACTTGATTGATGATAATCTCAAAATCTTGGTATTGAACTGCAGAAAAGCTCAACTTGTCTCCAACAGCTACAAAAATATTGAATTCACCAATTTCATTAGTTATAGTTCCCACCTTTGTATTGTTATTAAATACATTAATATTCGCTGCATCGTCTTCTAAAGGAACATTTACTTTTCCTTCAATAAATACACGATCAACTAGTTGAGAAAAACTAAAAAATGGAATTATTAAGAAAATTAAAATTATATTTTTCATAGTGTTAAAAATCTTTTTTTATCGAACAATATATATAAATTCATCCTAGTTTACAAAACATAAACAATAATATAGTAAAAGATTATCAATGCTAAAAAATGAAAATTCCAAGTGTTTATTAGCCAGCACTTCAACCTTATATCGAGAAAGTTATTTAGGCTATTTATTAGATGAGTTAAAAATATTATTTAAAGATGTAGATGAAATTTTGTTTATTCCCTACGCTAGGCCTGGCGGAATTTCTCATGATTTATATACTGATAAAGCAAATATTGCTTTTGCTAAGATTGGAAAAAGATGTATGGGATTACATACGTTCTCTAATCCAAAACAAGCAATTGCAGAAGCCAAAGGGATTTTTACAGGTGGAGGCAATTCTTTTGTATTGCTAGATGGTTTATATAAGAATGACCTCATGAAAGTTTTAAAATCTGCTATTTTTGAAGGAACACCTTATTTAGGAACCAGTGCCGGAAGCAATATTGCTGGCTTAAGTATTCAAACCACAAACGATATGCCTATTATTTATCCTCCTAGTTTTGGTGCATTAAAGATTATCCCTTTTTTAATTAACCCCCATTATTTAGATGCAAATCCAGAAACACAGCATATGGGCGAAACTAGAGAAACTCGTTTAAAAGAGTTTTTAACTTATAATCATGAAACAGTAGTTGGTCTTAGGGAAGGAAGTTGGCTTGAAGTTAAGCAAGGAAAAATAGTTTTAAAAGGTGAACTAACTGCTCGATTATTTTATAAAAATGCAATTGAAGAAGTAGTTAGTGGATTCGATTTTAACCAACTAAATTTTAGTTAATGGATTATCAAACTATAGTAGATGAGTTAGAAGATAAAGTAAATAATTATCCTAAATTAGGAAAAGTAGCAGATTATATTCCTGAACTTCAAAAAGTAGACCCAGATAAGTTTGGATTTCACCTTTCTTGTGTAGATGGCCAAGAATTGGGATTTGGAGATAATAAAGAATTATTTTCCATACAAAGTATTTCTAAAGTATACACCTTAGCTTTAGCAAAAGAAATAGTAGGAAACGACTTATGGAAACGTGTTCAAGTTGAGCCTTCGGGTAATGCATATAATTCATTAACCCAACTAGAAAATGAACAAGGTATACCTAGAAATCCTTTTATTAATGCTGGGTCTATTGTAGTTGCAGACTGTTTATTGAGCGTTTTAGAAAATCCAAAAGATGATTTACTGAAATTTGTAAGAAGGATTAGTAAGGATAATAAAATTGGTTATAACAAAAAAGTTGCTGAATCTGAAAAAGCTACAGGTTCTAGAAATGTTGCTCTTATCTATTACATGAAATCTTTAGGCAATATTAAAAACGATCCAGATCAAGTTTTAGACTTTTATTACTATCAATGTTCACTTAGCATGTCTTGTAAACAATTAGCTAATTCATTTAAACTCTTTGCCAATCATGGGAAATTAACAGAAACAAATGAGCATGTTTTTAACAAACAAAGCGTGAAAAGAATAAATTCAATTATGCTTACTTGTGGCTTTTACGATGAAGCTGGAGAATTTAGTTATAGGGTAGGTTTGCCAGGTAAATCTGGTGTTGGTGGTGGCATAATTGCTCTGTTACCAGAACACTATGCCATTTCAGTTTGGAGTCCTAGACTCAATAAAAAAGGAAATTCTAGCTTAGGAATGAAAGCTTTAGAAGACTTTACTAGCTTAACAGGATTATCAATTTTTTAAATTTTTAAGTGAATTACATAGAAAATAAAAATAAAGAAATATATTTGAAGCTTAACCTTAAACAAAGTGGTATGAAAAAATTTTACTTTTTTAATTTATTATTTTTAGTTGCATTATCAATACAAGCACAAGATATTGTGTTGTTCGAACAACCAAATGCAGGTACAGGAAATGGAATTGTTTCTGATGTACAATCTAATGGAACACTATTAGGAGCTTGGTCTGTAGAAGATTTTGTTATTACAGATGGTGGTACAGTAAATTCTGTTACCGTTGAAGGCTTCTCTAATGATCTTGTAAACTTTAATGCAGGTTTACAAAGTGTAGAATTCTATATTTTTGCTGATAATGCTGGAATTCCTGCAGGTACACCAACCAACCCAAATTCTTGGGAATTATTTTTAGATCTTGCTCCAGATGATGCTGCTTTAGATATTGACGATACAACTAATGTGAATATAACAGTAGATTTAGTTGAAGCCACAGGAAGTGGTTTTGTTGCTAGTCCTGGCGTAACGTATTGGATTTCTGTTGCACCAAAAGTTAACTTTGATTTTACCTCTGAAACTGGCGGTAGCCAACGTTGGAATTGGTTTTCTGGGGATGCATTTGGAAATGAAGCACAATTAACTTTTCGTAATGGAGCTTTTGGTCAACCAGACGGAACTTATACTTCTTTAACAGCTTTAGGCTTAAGTTTTGGTCACTTAAATTTATTATTAGAAGGAACTACTTCTCTATCTAATAATGAATTCGCTAAAGATGCTTTTTCTATTTACCCTAACCCAGCAAAAGATAATTTAAATATTGTTACTAAAAACAATGAAGCAATACAAGAAATTAAAATTACAAATGCGCAAGGAAGACAGTTAGATGTTAGAGTTAATAACAACAATCAAGTTGATGTTTCTCAATTAGCTAGCGGATTCTACTTTATTTATGTAGAAACTGAGTCAGGTAAAAATGCTATTAAATTTATTAAAAGCTAATCATTAGTATTAATGAAAATAAAAAAAGCTGTTTCAAATTGAAACAGCTCTTTTTTTTTACAATGGTATGTTTCCATGTTTTCGTTTAGGTCTTAATACATCTTTATTCTTAAGCATATTAAAGGCTTTTATTAATTTTCTACGTGTATTTTTTGGTAGTATAACTTCATCAATAAAGCCGCGTTGTGCTGCACGATAAGGATTTGCAAAAGTTTCTGCATATTCTGCTTCTTTTTCCAGTAACTTTTCAGCAGGATTATCTGCATTTGCAATTTCCTTTCTAAAAATAATTTCTGATGCACCTTTTGCTCCCATTACAGCAATTTCTGCAGTTGGCCATGCATAATTTAAATCAGCTCCAATATGTTTAGAATTCATTACATCATACGCGCCTCCATAAGCTTTTCTAGTAATAACCGTAATTCTAGGCACTGTAGCTTCACTTAACGCGTAAAGCAATTTGGCACCATGTAAAATAATCCCGTTCCATTCTTGGTCTGTTCCTGGTAAAAATCCAGGTACATCTACTAAAACAAGTAAAGGGATATTGAATGCATCACAAAAACGAACAAATCGAGCTGCTTTTTTAGATGCATCTACATCTAAAACACCAGCCAAACTCATAGGCTGATTTGCAACAATACCTACGCTTTTTCCACCGATTCTTGAAAAACCTACAATAATATTATCTGCATAATCTTTATGCACTTCATAAAAGCTATCTCTATCAATAATACCATTAATAACATTATGCATGTCATATGGTTTATTTGCATTTTCGGGTACGATTTGTTCAAGCTCTTCTCTTAGTTCTTCGCCCAAATTAAGACTTAAATCAGCTACCTTTTCTTGATTGTTTTGTGGTATATAGCTTAATAATTTTTTTACTTGCATTAAACAATCAATATCATTTTGAGCTGTAAAATGAGTAACTCCAGATTTTACGGAGTGCGCACTCGCTCCTCCTAATTCTTCTGAGCTTACTTCTTCATTAGTAACGGTTTTTACCACATTAGGACCAGTTACAAACATGTAGCTCGTATCTTGAACCATAATGGTAAAATCGGTCATTGCTGGAGAATAAACAGCACCACCGGCACATGGTCCCATAATTGCTGAAATTTGTGGCACTACTCCACTAGCCTGAACATTTCGATAAAAAATATCTGCATAACCGCCAAGGGAACGAACACCTTCTTGAATTCTGGCTCCACCTGAATCGTTTAAACCAATTATCGGAGCTCCAACCTGAACAGCTTTGTCCATAATTTTACAAATCTTTTCGGCATGGGTTTCAGAAAGGGCACCACCAAACACAGTAAAATCTTGCGCATAAACATAGACTAGTCTCTCATCTACTGTTCCGTAACCCGTAACCACACCATCGCCGTAAAACTGTTGGTTTTGCATATCAAATTCAGTTGTCCGGTGAGTTACCAACATTCCCATTTCTTCAAAAGAACCTTCATCTAGAAAATAAGCTATACGTTCTCGTGCTGTTAATTTCTTTTTTTGATGTTGCTTATCTATTCTAACTTGACCACCACCAAGCTTAGCTTCTCTAATTTTACTATTTAAATTTTCTATTGCTTTACTCATTGAAATAATGTTTTAAAATTTAGACCTACTTAAACTTTAGGTATTCTTAGTTTCTTTTGGTCTTCTTGATATTTTTTAATAGCGACCAGAGCAGCAATTCTAGCTTCTTCTTTTCGCTCTTCGTGAAGCGCCTCTGGTGTATAATATTTCTTTACAAAATGGGTGTCGAAATTTCCAGTAATAAAAGCTTGGTGCTTACAAACAAATTTACCAAAAGGCAAAGTAGTTTCTATTCCTTTTACTTCATAAGTATTTATAGCTTCAATCATGCGTTGTATGGCTTGGTTTCTATCTTCACCATAAGTAACCAATTTAGCTAACATTGGGTCGTAATAAATAGGAACTTCCATGCCTTCTTCAAAACCATCGTCTACACGAATACCTTCGCCTGTTGGTGGTTTATAGGTTTCTAATTTTCCAACACTTGGAAGAAAGTTTTCTAATGGGTTTTCGGCATAAACTCTTAACTCTAAAGCATGTCCTTTAATGGAAAGGTCTTCTTGTTTTATTTGAAGCTTTTCTCCCCGTGCAATTTTTATTTGTTGCTCTACCAAATCTACCCCAGAAATCAGTTCTGTTACCGGATGTTCAACCTGTAGTCTTGTGTTCATTTCTAAGAAATAGAAATTTTTATCAGCATCCATTAAAAACTCAACAGTACCTGCACCAACATAATCACAAGCTTGTGCAACTCTCACTGCAGCTTCTCCCATTTCTTTCCTGAGTTTTTCATCTAAAATTACAGAAGGAGCTTCTTCTACCACTTTTTGATGTCTGCGCTGCACGCTACATTCTCTTTCGAATAAGTGAATAGTATTACCATGCGTATCTGCTAACACCTGAATTTCGATGTGTCTTGGTGAGCTTACGTATTTTTCAATAAAAACAGCGCCATTTCCAAAAGCAGATTTTGCTTCGCTAATTGCACGTTTCATTTGCTCTTCTAATAGCTTCTCTTCTTCAACAACACGCATTCCTTTTCCTCCACCACCTGCAGAAGCTTTTACTAAAATTGGGAAGCCTATTTCTTTTGCAATTTGTTTTGCTTTGGCTATATCGGTAATTGCTTCATCTATTCCGGGTACCATAGGAATTTGGTATGATTTTACAGCTTCTTTAGCTGCTAACTTATCACCCATTACCTGTATAGCATGAGATTTTGGACCAATGAAAACAATATTATTTTTTTCTACTTTTTCAGCAAATTCTGCATTTTCACTTAAGAAACCATAGCCAGGATGAATAGCATCTACGTTTAATTCTTTACAAATTTCAAGTATTTTATCGGCTCTTAAATAGGATTCGTTTGAAGTTGCTTTTCCAACACAAACAGCTTCGTCTGCAAATTTTACATGAGGTGCATTACGGTCTACTTCAGAAAAAATAGCAACCGATTGAATTCCCATTTTTCTGATACTTCGCATTACTCTTAGCGCAATTTCGCCACGGTTGGCTACTAATATTTTTTTAATTTCTGGCATAACTATTCCATTTCAATTAAGAGTTCGTTTTTGGCAACCGTATTTCCTTTAAAAACTGGAATACTTTTTATTACAGCATCTCTAGGGGCAGTAAGTGCATTTTCCATTTTCATAGCTTCAAGGATTAGTAAAGTATCTCCTTCTTTAACTTCTTGGCCTTCTTCTACATTTACATCTAAAATGAGACCTGGCATTGGCGCCTTAATATCATTCACTAAAGAACCGGCAGCTAAACTTAAGCCCATTTCTTTAATAAGCACATCTAAATCGTTTGAGATTTGTACGTTGTAAGAATTTGAATTTACTTTAAGTTGGTAATTTTGACTATTGAAGTCTTCATTTTCGAATTTCAAATTCAGTGATTGATGATCATGTAGAATATGAACTTGATTTGAATCTGCATTTAAACTGTCTAAGCGGTCAATATCTTCTTGATTAAATTCGAACTCGAACTCACCATTGACTTTAGCTCTAAATATTTTTTCCATATGAATAAGTTTATCTGTTGTAAATATAAGTATTAGGAATCAAAATTTAGCCGCGATGCCAATTATAATCCCTGCATAATATCAGTTTTTAAGCTATTATCTACACAATTTTGCGAAAGCCAGATTCCATACAAAGCTTGCTTAAAATCAAAACCTTGAATAATACCTAGATATTGATTGTTTTTATAAAAGTAAGTTTCACCAGTAGGATAATAAATAAGGTCTATGATATCGTTTTTATTAATTTCTTCTTCAAAAGAATCTATCATTTGCTCCATTCTAGTTTTGTACTTATGGTAATTTCCATCAGTAGATTTGTTGAAGCCTCTTTCTATTGCAGATTTAATTCTGCTTTTTGAAACCAAACTAGACTTCATATAAAGTCTTAGCCCCATGGTTTGATTAGAATTGATAAGCTCATTAGAACTATAATCTTTTTCATTAAAATAAATAGCTACCCAGTACACATCTATCCACAGAATTTTTCTTGGACCAGCACCAAAAAGTTGAAGCTTTTCACCCTTATTTACTTCAAGGTATCTTGGTACTTCTATTCCTGAAATTTGAACTTGAGCTGATGCAATTGAGATAAAACTAAAAACGATAGAAACAACAACAAATAGTATGTATTTTTTATAAAAAGATGTGCTCATTTAAATTTTCCTTTTCATTTTATAAATGGAAGCGTTCAATTCGAAACCCAAAAGCAAAATATTTGAATTAAGCCAAATGTAAAATAACAAAATAAGTAAAGCACCAATAGACCCGTAAAGTTTATTATAACTCGCAAAATTTTCTATGTAAATTGAAAATAAGACCGTAGTTAATATAATTAAAGCTGTGGTAAATAAAGCTCCTGCAGAAAAAAAGCTGCTTTTTCTACTTTCTTTGGTGCCGAAATAATAAACCACATTTAAACCTATATATAGCATTACAATTAATACCGCATATCTAACAATTTTAATCCAGTAAATTTCATCAATAAAAACACCAACATCTTTAAAATCTTCAATTAAATAGGTTAAATATATTGTTGCTACTACTGTAATTAATAACAATATGGCTATGATTAACGCCACCAACATAGCAACAAAGTATTGCCTAATAATACTTCTGTTTACCTTGGTGTGATATGAAAATTCAAAACTAGTTAGAATGGCATTTACACCATTAGACATTAAAAATATAGAAAGTATAAACACAAATGAAAGCAAGCCAGCTCGGGGATTATTTGCAATATCATAAAAAATTTCATTGAAGAAATCTGAAGTTTGGGGCGGAAGCAAATCTATAATTAGCAAGAGTAATTCTTCTTGAAAATCTTCAATAAAAGTTACAAAGGGAATTAAATTTAAAACAAATAACAAAAAAGGAAATATGGCAATAAAAAAACTAAATGCTATAGAACTTGCCCGAGTTGAAAACGTGCCTTTAATAATTCCAAATACATAAATTTTAAGCAATCTATAGAATGATAAACCATCCGTTCCTGGAAGTTTTAAATTTCTGCTCCAAACCACTAAGTGTCTTAAAACAGGAATTTTAATAATGGTTTTATCAAATTGGTCGCTCATTTATATAATTTTAAATGGCTTTTAAACTTAAATCAATATTATAAACCGAATGAGTTAATGCTCCACTTGAAATAAAATCTACACCGCAGTCTGCATATTGCTTTGCAGTTTCTAGCGTTATTCCCCCACTCGATTCGGTTTCACAAAAACTTCCTATCAATTCAACAGCTTTTTTTGTTTCAGCAAAAGAAAAATTATCAATCAAAATTCTATGAATACCTTGATGCTGTATAATTTGTTTAATTTCATTTAAATCTCTTGCTTCAACAATAATTTTTAAGTCTAAATTATGGTCTCTTAAATAATTTTGTGTTTTTTCGATGGCTTGTGGTATGCCTCCAGCAAAATCAATATGATTATCTTTTAACATAATCATATCGTATAAAGCGAATCTGTGATTTACACCACCACCAATTTTTACTGCCCATTTTTCTAAAGCCCTAAAACCTGGTGTGGTTTTTCGAGTGTCTAGAATTCTAGTTTGAGTTCCTTTTAATAGCTCAGCAAACTGATTTGTTTTTGTAGCTATAGCGCTCATACGTTGCATAGCGTTTAACACTAAACGCTCTCCTTTTAATATGGTCTGACTAGTGCTTTTTATAGTAAAAGCGATATCTCCAACTTTTAAAGCATCACCATCTTTAGCTTTAAACATGATGTCTGCATTGGAATCTAAAAATTGAAAAACCTGTTTTGCAAAATCTAAACCGGCAATAATACAATCTTCTTTTACCAATAATTTAGCTTCACCAATTGCATTTGAAGGAATACAAGCTAACGAAGAATGATCTCCATCACCAACATCTTCTCGTAAAGCATTTTTTATTATAATATCTATTTCTTTCTGAAATTGCGCTTGGCTAATCATGTAATCGCTATTTTTGAACAATACAAAGTTAAGGCTATTTTTAAAGATGACCATTACACTAATTTGCATAGGAAAAACAGATGATAAAGCACTGAGAACCTTGACACAAGATTTTGAAAAACGTCTTTCTAGGTTTGTGAAGTATAAAGTAAAGATTATACCAGACCTTAAAAACCGAAAGAAACTTAGTGATAATGAACAAAAATTAGAAGAAGGAAAATTGATTATTGACCAAATAAAACCTTCAGATTACATGGTTTTGTTAGATGAAAATGGAAAAGAATTTACGTCTGTAGATTATGCAAAATGGATGCAAAAACAAATGAATAAAGGACTCAAAAATTTGGTATTTATAATTGGCGGTCCTTACGGATTTTCTGAAGAAGTTTACAAAATATCCAACACCAAAGTAGCCTTATCTAAAATGACTTTTTCACATCAAATGGTGCGATTATTTTTTACTGAACAACTATACCGTGGATTTAGCATTCTTCATAATATGCCATATCATCATCAATAAATCCATATGAAGAATAAGAGCTTAAAAGATTGGTTATTTGTACTTTTTCAAGGACTGTTTTTTGTGTTGTACGTATTAGATTTATCTTTTGTAGAATGGAAAATCACTCCAGACCTTAAAATCTTAATGCAATTAATAACCGCAATGGGAGTCTTGATTTCTATATTAGCGGTTTTGAGTATGAATACGCTAGTCTCTCCATTTCCTTCACCCAAAAAACAAATGCAACTTCAAACCAAAGGAATTTATGCATTTGCAAGACATCCAATTTATTCTGGAATTATAATTGCATTTTATGCTTGGGGAATAGCACACGCAAGCGAATACAAAATACTAATTGCACTTATGTTTCATCTCTTCATCTATTTTAAAGCAAGATATGAAGAAAAGTTACTTCGCAAAAAATTTGAGAATTACAAATCATACCAACAAAAAACAGGCATGTTTTTCCCAAAGTTATTAAAGCTATAAAAACTATTTTGAAGAATTTAGCCTTTGTTGTAGACAGCTAAGTTACTTAAGTTACAATCTTGATGTGGTAATTGGTTAACTTTGCACCATGCAAAAATATATAGAGATATTTATTGAATCCTTTACGGGATATTTCAATTACTTAGTACAAGAAATAAGTAACCCAAGTTGGACAAATTATTTCTACTGGTTAATATTTTTATCAACGTTAGTTTGGGTTTTTGAGCTAGTCTTACCTTGGCGAAAAAATCAAAAAGTTTTTAGAAAAGGATTTTGGTTAGATACTTTCTACATTTTTTTTAATTTCTTTTTATTTTCATTAGTAGGATATAATGCTATTTCGAATATTGGTGTAGAATTGTTTAACGACTTCCTTTCCATATTTGGAATCACTAATTTAGTAGCTATACAAGTCGATCAACTTCCAGCATGGTCGCAACTTTTAATATTGTTTATTGTAGCCGATTTCATTCAATGGAATGTTCATGTTTTACTTCACAAAATACCATGGCTATGGGAATTTCATAAAGT
>CBFIGU010000032.1:0-231 GCA_965662165.1 Psychroflexus sp. | reverse complement strand
TACATCACTCTGTGAAAGAAATGAGCTTCAATGCACATTTTAGATTTCACTTTATGGAAACTATATTTTATAAAACAGCACAATATATTCCTATTGCTATGATTGGTTTTGGGATACAAGAGTTTTTTGTGGTGCACATGTTTACCGTATTTATTGGTCATTTAAATCATGCTAATCTCAATTGGAGTTATGGTCCATTAAAATACATTTTTAATAATCCACAAATGCATA
>CBFIGU010000031.1:22812-23765 GCA_965662165.1 Psychroflexus sp. | reverse complement strand
TGAAGAAAATATTGTGTTAGAACTAAAAGACCAATATTACAATATGCGAGAGAAAATTGAACCTGTAATGCACATTGTAGATATTGCTGAAAAAGCGATGCTGGCACTAGACATAAAACCGATTTTTAAAGCTATTCGTGGTGGGACTGATGGTTCTCAATTAAGCTACATGGGAGTACCATGCCCTAACATTTTTGCAGGTGGACACAATTTTCATGGTAAGTATGAATATGTTCCTTTAGAAAGCATGTTGAAAGCCACTCAAGTAATTGTAAAAATTGCTGAAATAACAGCTAAAGATGCATAAAAAATATAAAAATGGAATATCTCGTTCTTGGAATTACCGCAGTAGTAGCTTTACTTATGGGTATTATTTTAGGTCTAAAATTAAAACAAGCTAAAGTAAGTATGCTCGAAGAGCAATTACAAAGCTCGCAAAATGAGAAAAAACAGACTCTGGATAAATTAGAAAAGCTTCAACATGAAAAAGAACAGTTAACAGAGCGTTTTATTCGAGAACAATCTAATAATAGTAACTTAGAAGAAAAGCTAACATCTCAAAAAACAGAATTAATTCAATTAGAAAAACGTTTTAAAATTGAATTTGAAAATCTAGCTCAACAGATTTTAGAACAAAAATCAGAAAAGTTTACAGAAGCTAATCAAAAAAATATTCAGCAGATATTATCTCCACTACAAGAAAAAATTAAATTATTTGAAACTCAAATTGCCAAGAATAACGAAACTTTTATAAAGGAAAATTCAAAATTAGAGCAGCAGTTGAAGCACCTGAGTGAACAAAATATGCGCATATCAGATGAAGCGCAAAACCTGACCAAGGCTTTAAAAGGAGACAGTAAAGCGCAAGGAAATTGGGGTGAAGTGATCTTAGAACGTGTTTTAGAAAAGTCTGGCTTAACTAAAGGAATTGAATACGATGTGCAGGTAGCTAC
>CBFIGU010000031.1:0-22802 GCA_965662165.1 Psychroflexus sp. | reverse complement strand
AAAATGAAGATGGAAAAAACCAGCTGCCCGATGTGGTAATTAATCTACCAGATGAACGCAAGATGATTATCGATTCTAAAGTTAGTTTAACTGCTTACGAGCGCTATGTAAATAACGAAGATCCAAAAGTGAAAGAACAAGCTTTAAAAGCTCATTTGCTTTCGCTTAAAAAACACATTAAAGGTTTAAAAGACAAAAAGTACGAAGATTTACACGCAGAGAAAAGTCCTGATTTTGTGTTGCTATTTGTCCCCGTAGAGCCTGCCTTATTTTTGGCACAAAGTGAAGACGCTAACTTTTTTTATGAAGCATTTCAAGATAATATTTTATTAGTTAGCCCCACTACTCTTCTATCAACTCTTAGAACAGTTGAAATGGTATGGAAAACCGAAAAACAGCAGCAAAATGCTTTAGAAATTGCCAAACATGCTGGTAATTTATACGACAAATTTGCTAACCTCATCGATGAACTTGAAACTTTAGGCAGTAGAATCGATTCTAGTAAATCTAAGTTTGATGATGCTATGAAGAAATTAACGGGGAAACAAAACCTGGTAAAGGATATTAAAAAGCTTAAGACCCTAGGTGTTCCCACTAAAAAGGAACTTGAATAAAATTAGGCTGAATAGTTTAATTCATCTATATCTATTTCAAAAAAATTTAATTTTAATACATTTAACCCCTTTTCAAGAAGGGTTTAAATGTTTTTTTTAATCTATTTTTGAAATAGACCCCCTTAAATATTGTGTATATTTCATCTAATTACATATTTTTGATCCGAAATCAAAAAAGCTAATTATATGAAAAAAATTGAAGCTATTGTAAGAAAGTCGAGATTTGATAAAATAAAAAAAGACTTGCACGACATTGGGGTTAACTTTTTTAGTTACTGGGACGTTACTGGAGTAGGAAATGAAAAGCACGGTCATGTTTATCGAGGTGTTTCATTTAGCACAAGTGATATTCAAAGAAGGTATTTAGTAATTGTTGTTTCAGATGATTTTTTAGAGAAAACAATCAACACCCTTTTAGATTCAGCTTCAACTGGGGAAGTTGGTGACGGTAAAATTTTTGTTTCTAGCATTGAAGAAGCGTATAGAATTAGAACAAAAGAAACAGGTAGACCAGCTATTAACTAAAAAACAAAACCTATGAATCAGGAATTATTTACAACCAATAACGTGTGGATGATGATTTGCACGGCCTTAGTGTTTTTTATGCATTTGGGTTTTTCACTTTTAGAAATTGGTTTAACCCGACAAAAAAATACCATCAATATTTTATTTAAAAACATATTTATTATCTGTGCTGGACTTCTTTTATATTATGTAGTTGGCTTTAGCTTTATGTATCCAGGTGAGTTTAATGGATATTTAGGTTTTTCTGGAATTGGCATAAGTCTTCCAGAAAATGGAAATACATTGGCTTACGCAGATGGTGGTTACACCTATTTCACAGATTTTATATTCCAAGGCATGTTTGCAGCCACAGCGGCCACTATAGTTTCGGGTGCAGTAGCAGAACGTATTCGTTTAGATGCTTTTATGCTATTTAGCGTTTTATATGTTGGCCTTATTTATCCTATTGTAGGTTCATGGAAATGGGGTGGCGGATTTTTAGACGATTTAGGATTTTATGATTTTGCTGGCTCTACGCTTGTACATTCTGTAGGTGGCTGGGCAGCTTTAATAGCTATCATTCTCTTAGGACCTAGAATTGGAAAATTTAGTGCTGAAGGAAAATCTCAAGTAATTCTTGGTCATAATATTCCATTATCTACGGCTGGTGTCTTTATTTTATGGTTAGGCTGGTTTGGTTTTAATGGCGGCTCTGTACTTTCTGCAGATCCTGGCTTAACATCTTTAGTTCTGGTAACAACGAGTTTAGCAGCAGCAGCTGGCGGAATGAGTGCTTTTATTTGTTCTACTTTAATGTATAAAAATTTAGATGTAAGTATGTTCTTAAACGGAATTTTGGGCGGCTTAGTGGGAATTACAGCGGGTGCAGATGTAATGTCTCCGCTAGAAGCAATTGCAATTGGCTCTATAGCAGGAATTATTATTGTATTTGCAGTAAGTTTTATTGACAAAGTGAAGCTTGACGATCCTGTTGGTGCTGTTGCAGTTCACCTATTTTGTGGAATTTGGGGAACTTTAGCTGTGGGTATTTTTGGCAATTTAGCAGGATGGAGTCAATTTTTCAATCAATTAATTGGCATTGCAGTAATTGGTGCCTTTTGTTGCTTAACAGCTTGGATTTTTATTTTTACTATTAAAAAATCCATTGGCATTCGTGTTTCTAGTCGTGAAGAAGTTGAAGGTTTAGACCAGCATGAACATGGAATGAGTGCTTATAACGACTTTAATACTACAAACGATTATTAGTAGTAGTTAGAATAACTATGCTATTTGAAAATTTTTACTTGATCTTTCCAAATTTCGGTTAGCTCATAATAATTAATAGGTTTAGCAGGGGATTGTCTTTCTAGGGTTCCTCTGCTAAATCTTCTTTGTAAAATATCTTCAATTAAAAAATCTTCTTTCACTTCATAAGGATTATACTCTTCCTTTAAAGATATATTGAACATATTGGCAGTTGTATTGTACCAAAATGCACGCCAGCCCGTTCTTAATTCTTTAACTAAATCATAGGCGGTTACACCCGTTTGCCTGTGCATCAACTTGACTAAGATTTGCCCTTCAGTTTTAGTTAATTTTTTGAGTTCGTCTGTAAACTCTCCTTCAATATATTTCTGTATAAGTTTTGTATATCGCTTTCGCTTACGTTTAGATTTAATTTTAGCTAATCTTACATTTAAACTATCTAATCGTTGAGATGCTAAAACGGCATAAGGCCAAACACGTCTTGTTTTGCGTTGTAAAATTAAATATTCCCGAAGGTCTTCTTTATTTTGAAATTTAAGTTTTGGAAGAATAATTACTTCATCTAAAAAATTAGCGTCTTCAAAAACAGAGTCATTCACAAATTCATATAATTCAACATCTAAAGTATCTTTAGGAGTTCTTTTAGTATTTGAATGCTCTATTTGCGCATACAAATGATGTGCAAAAAGAAGAAAAAAAATAGAACAGAATAGTTGCTTCATTTGCTAATTCAGATTTCACTTAAATGAATTCAAAATTAGGCAATCATAAACGTTTTAGTCTCAAAAGATTATTAAATTAGCGCTGTTTAAAAATAAAATTGAAGCACTATGCATAAAGATTCTTTAGCTTTTTTAGAAAAATATTTAAATAATGCGTCTCCTACTGGATATGAGTCAGAAGGTCAAAAATTATGGATGGATTACTTAAAACCTTATGTAGATGAATTTATTACGGATACATATGGGACTGCTGTTGGGGTAATTAATCCTGAAGCAAAATATAAAGTAGTAATTGAAGGCCATGCTGATGAGATCTCTTGGTACGTAAATTATATTACAGATGAAGGTTTAATTTATGTAATTAGAAACGGCGGAAGCGACCACATGATTGCTCCTTCTAAACGCGTTAATATTCATACCGATAATGGTATTGTTAAAGGTGTTTTTGGTTGGCCAGCTATACACACTAGAAAGGGAGATAACGAAGAAACACCCAAGTTAGATAACATTTGTATAGATGTAGGTTGTACTTCTAAAGAAGAAGTTGAAAAATTAGGTGTACATGTAGGCTGTGTAATTACCTATCCAGATGAATTTTTTGTACTCAACGATAATAAATTTGTTTGCCGTGGTCTAGACAATCGCATGGGTGGGTTTATGATTGCTGAAGTAGCTAGAAAACTAAAAGAAAACAATATCTCTCTACCATTTGGCTTGTATATTACCAATTCTGTACAAGAAGAAATTGGTCTTCGCGGCGCAGAAATGATAACACAACGTATAAAACCAAATGTGGCCATAGTTACTGATGTTTGTCATGACACCACTACTCCAATGATAAAAAAAGAGAAAGAAGGTTTAACTAAAATGGGAGATGGCCCTGTTATTTCGTACGCGCCTGCTGTTCAAAATAAACTCAGGGAATTATTAATTAAAACTGCAAAAGAAAATAAGATCCCATTTCAACGCCTTGCAGCAAGTAGAATGACAGGAACAGATACCGATGCATTTGCGTATAGTAATGGCGGAGTTGCATCAGCTTTAATTTCTTTGCCTTTGCGATATATGCATACTACTGTAGAAATGGTGCATAAAAATGATGTAGAAAATGTAATTGAATTAATATATAATTCACTCTTGGCCTTGAAAGACGGAGATGACTTTAATTACTTTAATTAAATAATTTAATTAAATAAAAAGTACCCTAATACGAAAGCAGCTTTGATAGCTGCTTTTTTTTGCTTGTATATAAAGCAAAAAAAAACGCCTGTTCTATTGAACAGGCGAATTAACTAACCAATCTATTATGAAAAACTTCATCCACCACAAATCTACAATACTTTTCGATTGAAGTAGCTCTTAATTTATTTTTAACATATATTTAAGATTTAGTACATCATTAAATTACATCCGCGTATATCACTATGGTCAAACCTACCTAGAATTTGATAGGCATTATCGCCTATTTTCTTTCCCAAATCTTGTGTAGCAATAAATGAAACAGAATTTACATTTGCTAGATCTATTACATTAATTCCGCCAGATTTTTGTGCTCCTATTATTTCTAAAGGATTTTCTGTATTTCTAATTAGTATTTTCATACTCGTTGGACAGTTAAAAACACCATCTCCCTTAGAATAAGCTTGAGATAATAGTTCTGTCATTCCATATTCACTATTAATTTGCTCTACACCAAACCCAGCTTTCAAGCATTCGTGTAACTCTTCTCTAATCATCTCTCTTCTTCTACCCTTCATACCTCCTGTTTCCATAATGGTTGTGGTAGTTAGATTTAATTGATGTTTTTCAACAAAATCAAGCAAAGCGAAACTTACCCCAATCAGTAAGATTTTTCGTTTTCCATCATATTTTTCTAAGTTATATTTCAAACGATCAAAGTCCTTCAGAAAAAATCCACTTTCTTCATATTTACTTTTTTTAATAAAGTCATTCACCATATATATTAAAGAAGAACCGCTTCGCTCTAAATAAGATGGTAAAAGACCTAAAACAAGATAATCCTGAATATTTCCGTAAAAGCTATTAAACGCATTTAGGTAGCTTTTTTCATAAAGTTGTAAGTTGGTTACCTGATGTTTACTTACTTGACTTCCTGTTGTACCACTGCTGGTGAAAGTAGCTTGTATTTTGTTTGAAGTTGATAAAATGGAGTGAGACTTAAAAAATTCAATAGGTAAAAAAGGAATTTTATTTAAGGTAGCTACGTTTTCTGGATTTTTATTTAAGTAGGTGCAAAATTGGTGATATACTTTATTGTTGTGATATTGATGTGCAAAAACGCGCAAACTCTCTTGTGTGAAGTCTACTGGATTAATTAAGTTACTAGCATTAAATTCTTCATTCATAACTGCAAAATTACAGATAAACAAAAAAGCACTGCCAATTGCAGTGCTTTTATATTCAATAAATTACTTTATGAAATTAGTTTACAATTAATTTTCTTGTAAAACTTCCATTTCCTTGTCCAAATTTCACTAAATAAAGTCCAGACTGTAATTCTGAGATATTTAATAAGGTTTCACCTGAAACTTCAGCATTCATAACTTTTTTACCTAACACGTTGTATATTTCAACTTTAAAGTTTTCGCTAGCTGGAGATAAAATATTAATCTCGTTTGTAGCAGGGTTAGGATAAATTTCAAATTCATTTTTATTGAAGTTTGAAATGCTTAAGGTTACATTAATATCTGCATCAAATCTAGAAAAGATTTGTGGCGCACCATTAAATTCGCTAGCCATTCCCACTACTCCAGATAAAACACCTTGTGGTACAACGTTTCCTATATAATCTGTATTGAAAAATTCAGTACGCATTGTAATTTGGTCGTTACCATCAGATAAATCATAGTTAGTACCATTTTCGAACACTACAGTACCATCAGCTACTGGGAATTCAACATTTTGGAATCCAACTAAAATTGATTCATAAGCTTCAAAATTAGTAATGAATTCGTTTAAAGATAAAATTTGAACAGATGGTGGTATATTTCCATTAACAACGCCTGTATCTGCAGTTGGAATTAACTGTAAAACGCCATTATTGAAATTTGATTCTCCTGTTAAACCGGTAACTTGATCTCCGAATGTGTAAACGCCATTGTCAATTACATCATTAGGATCAAAAATCATAACACCAGCTCCGTTACTTTGGAACCATTTTCTGTTATTGAAGTTATCTCCATGTGTAAAAGTAGATGCACCTGTAATTTCATAAAAGCCACCTGCACCATTTGCTTCAACATCTGCACGGAAAGCAGCAATATCTGCAACTTGAGTAATATCTGCAACGCTAAATTCTACTGTTGCATCATCTAATACTGTTTGACCATCAACTAGCTCAACAACTACATTATATGTTTCTCCATTTTGAGTAGCTACTGAAAAAGGTGAACTTACATCAATAGTAGTAGAACCGTTCACCGTAATATCAAAACGTAAACCTGGGAATTCATTTTGAGCTACAAAAGTAACATCTACATTAGCTGTACCTGGAGTAAAAACTGAATTGTTAGAAGGAGCTGTAATAAATACTGCAGGATCGTTATTTCCTCCACCAGCTGTATACGTTCCAATACCAATGATAGATTCGAAAGTTGAACCACCTTGACAAGTTCCTTCTCCATTTAATGCTCCATTAGCATACGTCCAATTTCCAGGAAAGAAACCAAAGTCTGGACCTGTGCCGTTATTACGCTTAGCATAACCATCTTGGTATTCCCAAGCCTGGCCATCGCCATTTGTTGCTTCAACACCGTATTGATCTATTACCGTAGTAGTAGCATCTTCAATGATTCTGATACGATCGTCACCATTAAAATTTACAGCACTTGATGTGGTAGATAGTACATTTACAGCAGTTGGATATTCTGTTGCAAAAGATACATCTTCTTTATGTACGTATACAAAATCGTCAGTAATAACTCCTAAATCTCCTAAATTTAAAGCATTACCCCAAGTGTCGTTAGAATTTGTTTGAATCTCTAAAGAATAGTTTGCAAAATCTACTGTACCTTGTGCATAAATTTCAACTACCTTAGGATTACCTCCACTACAATCTCCATCTGAAATCATAGTAAGAATCGGAGTTTGAGCTACTGCAAAAGCACTGATTAATAAGGTTAATAATAATGTAATTTTCTTCATTGTGTGATTATTTTAATTTGTCGCAAAAGTAATAAATCTACTAAGTTATATGTACGAAATAATATTTATTAACGATTTGATAATTTAAGGATTTTAGCGTGCTTCTAAATTTTTAACCCAAAATTATTAGCACTAAAAAAATGTTTAGTAAAGAAAGAAGAAAGCAATAAATTAAGTTACTATCAAAAACAAAAGACTGCTTTAAATAGCAGTCTTTTGATAATTTAGTGTAAGTATTACTTAAAATTTTACACCGTAGCTAATAGAGAACATGGTTTGTGGACTTCTAAAAGAAAAAGTTCGATTTTCAGCTCCAAAGAATTCGTATTCACTTTCAATATCGTCTCCAAGTAAGTTTTCAACCTTTAAGCCTATACTATGCTTCACTTCATCTCCAAAAGTTTTATTCGCTGTAATGTTTAGTGAATTAAAAGGCATGGTATAAACATCTGGAATATCTCCAGAACCAACAATTTGGAGTGTTCTACCTTGAACATTGTAGAAAGCACCAATACTTAAATCATCCTCTGTTTCATAAACCAAACCAGCATTAATTAAATAAGGTGATTGACCCTGTAGTTGACGGGTATCGTCTAAGGTTTGTCCATCTCGCAAAGTATCTAAACGGTTTTGTTCTTCATCTTCACTATAATTCTGTCTAGATTCAATTACAGAAACATTAATAGATGCATTAAAATTTTGAAGTGCTGCAGCTAAAAAGCCTAGGTTTTTTCTTACTTCAATCTCAGCACCAAAAACTGTAGCATTTCCTAAGTTTAGTGGTGTAAATTGCCCTTCTGCTTCTCTAATGAAACTTAATTCTATTGGGTCTGTAAAGTCTTTATAAAAAGTACTAAAGGCATAAAAATCTTTTCCTTCACCATACTTTTCAATTCTTAAATCGAAATTATTGATATATGTAGGTTTAATATCTCTATTTCCTATAAAGAAAAAGTTAGAAACTGGGTCAAATATCTCAGCATCTGAAGCTTCTTTAAACGAAGGTCTTGCAGTTGTACGCGAGAATGAACCTCTTAACTTAAAGCTTCTTGTATCGTCAAGATCGTAAATTAAGTTTAAACTAGGAAACAGGTCTGCTTTATCAATAAATTTTTCGTTGTCTGATATTACACCTTGTTGGTTTTCTCCAGAATATCTTAAGTCAAATTTTTCAAATCTTAAACCTACGATAGATTTTAGTCTTTCAGTAACTTGAAATTCATCTGAAACATATACACTACTAATATTAATATTAGAGTCAAAATTATTGGTGATATTAAAATCAGATCGCACCGCTACACCAGATCCCGTAGCTGGATTATAGATGTTATCTGGAGCAAGAATTTGGTTAGGATCTCCATTAAATTCTGAACTTTGAAAATTTTGCAAAATGAATGAATATTGATCTACCGCAAACTCTCTTGTCTTATAAGTATGTCCTGCACCAAATTTCAGTTTTGCAGGCTTTGAAAATAAAGTGTGCTTTTTTGTAAAATCTACTCTAGATGCAATATTGAATTCTTGTAATTCTCTAAATAATCTTGTAGGGTCTCCAGCTTCAGAAGGTTCTATAGTTGGTGTAGATCCATCTATCCTAAATGGAGTTGTTCTAAAATCTTTATCGTCTACGCTAGAGAATGAAGGCGAGACTTTCCAGACTGTATTCCAAGAACCATCTTCGTTGTTATGTTCTCCAGACAATAATAAATTTGTTAGAGAACGCTCAGTATAGGTAAGAACATCTTTCTTAATTTGATTAGAAGATCGTTCTGCGTTTTGCTGAAAAATGACTGCTGCATTAGATTCTCCATTTTGAATATGCAATGCGTTAAAACGGTATTTTGAATATTCAGTTTTATAAGTCAAACCAACCATACCATTCAAAAGAACATTATTAGTTCCTATAGATCCTTGTTGGGTACGATCTACTCGTGGAGAAAAATCTGATGTTTCAGCTTTAGTTCTAAAGATCTGACCATCAATAAAGTTGTCATAAAATTCAGTTTCATTTTTGTAAGCAAGGGAAGATGTAAACCCTAGTGTATTTCCGTTTTCAAAATCATATTTATTACCACCAGCAAAACTAAATCCAAAATTCATAAAACTCATTTCTTTCATTGCCGCTAGTTCTGGATTAAATCTTTGAGTTAAGGATCTTACAAATTCACCATCTTGTTGAAGTAGAGGTATATTAGTACCAATAGCAATAGGCGAATCTCTTTGTCCATCATCAAATCCTAAAAAGTCTGTGCTACTACCACTATATGATAAGTAGTCATTATTAAAGTGCATGCTTGGGTTGTAGCCTACACTAACGCTAACTGCGTATTCCTTTTTGTAAGGAATATCTTTGGTTAAAATATCCACAATACCACCTGTAAAATCAGATGTTAAATCTGCTGTGGAAGATTTTTTAACTTGTAAATTTTCAATTACAGCTGTCGGAAAAATATCTAATTGTAAAGCATTTCTGTCTGGGTCTAATCCAGGAACTTCCATTCCATTTAATAAAGTTTTGGTATACCTGTCACCTAAACCTCTTACATATACAAATTTTCCATCTTGTACAGATACTCCAGGAACTGCCTTAACGGCACTTGCAACAGATGAAGAAGCTGCTTTTTTTATAGATTCAGATGAAAGTCCATCTAAAACCACTGTAGAATTTTTTTGAAGATCCAATACTGCTTTTTCTGAATTTCTTCTTTTAGTTACCGAAATTACGACAGTATCAAGTGCATTTTCAAGAGTTGTTAGCGTAACTTCTAAATTTGTAACTTCATTAGGTTTTATAAGAACTTCGGTAATTTCTTTAGTAGTATAACCTATAAAACTAAACTCTACTGTATAAGTTCCAGGCTCCAAGTTTTCTATTGTATACTTACCATCAAAGTCTGATGCAGCACCTTTATCGGTACCTTTAATAATAACATTTGCAAAAGGTAAGACATCATTAAAATCACCATCGATAATTTTACCTGATAAAGTACCAGTTTGAGCAAAAGTAACCATTGTACTGAATAAGAATATGACTACTACTAAAGTTTTAGATTTTTGCATTTCGGAATGTATTTCTTTAAAATTGAAAAAATGCTCACCATAAAATTATGCTGAGCATTTATTGATTTTGCTATTTATTTTTTTTAAAAGCCTAAGTTTGCTTTATTATTTGAGTAAGTCCATGAGAAAGCAGATAAATCAGCTCCACCTTGCATTCCTTCAGATGCCCATGATGCAGCATCAGCTGTGAAGGTTGTTATAAATTCTTCTGGAATATCATTATCTTCGTTATCATCGTCACAATTTTGTGCACATCCTACTTTTTCTACAAATAGTTCATTCGCTGCAGTAACGTTATCAGGTAAGTTAAATACCCAGTTAGAGAAAGTAAGATCACCATCTAAGTAGTTTTGAGAAACACCATTGTTGTCTAATTCAATATCACTAGAAGATTTAAATCCTGTAGCAAATACGTTGTTTGTTGCTCCCATTGCTCTACTTCTGTAGTCTGCATATTCTCCATTTGGTGTATTCTGGTTTCCAAATAATGTTAAGTCATTGATTGTAAAAGCTCCCATTAATGAACCTTCTGGACCATCAATTTCTAGAGCATGGTCAGAAATATCTCCTAAAACAATACCTGCATTAGTAATTGTACCAGAATAAGCTTGATCAATATCAATTGAATCGTCTCCAACTGCCCACACAAAAACATTTGAAGCGTTTACAGTTCCACCGAAGAATTCAACTCCATCATCTACGTTAGCAACCACTTCAATATTAGAAACAATAGTTCCTCTACCTACACCGCCAAAAGTAATACCATTAATTTCGTTACCTTCACCAATGTTAGTTCCACCGTGACGTACAGATACATAGTCTAAAACCCCAGAACTATCTTCTGGATCGTTTCCACCATATAATCCATTTGTATCACTTGCAGGTATACCTTCTATTTGAGCAGCATCTACATCTCCTCTCAAAGAACTTGGTGCGTTACCTAAAATAATTAAACCACCCCATAAACCACGGTCATTTTGATTTAAATTAGTTCCCATTGTTTCACCTAAAGAAATGTTGTCTGCAGTACTTGTAAAAATAATTGGCTCTTGAGCAGTACCGTCAGCAATGATTGTAGCTCCTCTAGCAATAATAAGTACTGAAGAGTTTGCGCCTTGGCCCGGAAAACCTTTAATGATAGTTCCTGGATCAATGGTTAAGGTTACACCGCTTTCAACAGTAGTTCTACCATTTAATTCCCAAATACGATCGTTAGTAAGCCTCATGTCTGATGTAATTAAACCAGAAATTTCATTTTCGCTTGTGTCATTTACCATGTTGTTGTCATCATCGCTATCACAACTAGTAAATAAGAAACCGAACATAGCTAAAGCTAAAAAAGAATTGAATAAATTTTTCATGTTTAAAATGTTGTTATGAATTATTTTGATGCAAATAAACAACAGCAATTTATTTTGAATGTAAAGTCAACTTTAAGTAAAACTATTTTAATATTAAGAAGGCTTAACATTGAAATTAAAAATTTAATTTACTGAAAATTAGGATTTTACATTGTATTAAAATTCAATAAGTTTAATTAACACTAGGTTTACCATAAGGTAACAACAATCTTATTATTGAAGTTTCAGATAAAGTTTAATTAACTTTGAATAATAAAATTTAAAGTAGTTTTGTAAAAACTATACCTAAAACATGAAGAAAGAAGATCTCAAAATATTAATTGTAGACGATGAGCCAGACATCTTAGAAATTCTTACTTATAATCTTTCTAACATCGGCTATAAAGTTTATACGGCTAACAATGGATTAAAAGCTATTGAAAAAGCCAAAAAAGAAAGACCGCATCTCATTATACTAGATGTGATGATGCCAGAGATGGATGGTATTGAAGCCTGTGAGCAAATGCGCAATCTAGAAGTGCTAAACGATACTGTAATTACATTTCTAACAGCAAGAAGTGAAGATTATTCTCAAATTGCAGGCTTCGATGCTGGCGCAGACGATTATATAACAAAACCCATTAAGCCTAAAGTACTAGCTAGTAAAGTTAAGTCTTTACTGAGAAGGTTTAAACAAAAGAAGAAAAAAGACATTTATAGCATTGGAGATATTACGATTAATAAACATGAATACAAAGTGGTTATTAATGATAACGAACTGAGCTTGCCAAGAAAAGAATTTGAGCTACTAGCTTTATTAACTTCAGACCCCAATAAAGTTTTTAAAAGAGATGAAATTCTTCAAAATGTTTGGGGCGATGATGTTGTTGTTGGTGGACGAACTATTGATGTTCACATTAGAAAACTTCGTGAAAAAATTGGAGATCACTATTTTAAAACCGTTAAAGGCGTAGGCTATAAATTTGTAAACAATGGGGACTAAACTTAAAAAAACCTACCGTTTTGCTTTTTTTACTTCCCTGTATATTACGTTAATATTAGCGATATTAATCTTTTTATTTGAATTAATTTTCTTCAAAATAAACTGGGTCTCTATCTTGTTTTTTGGGATTACTTGTTTTTTAGTTTGCTTTTTTTTGATCCAAATTCGGGTAGAACTTTTTATTTATAGAAGAGTAAAATCTATTTACGACAGTGTTTCCTTGCTAGATTCTGCATCTCTCAGTAAAAGCAAAATCACAACAGATATTACTTCTTTAAAACTTGAAGTTGAAAAATTTGCTAAAGACAAGAAGCTAGAAATTGAAACGCTTCAGGTGCGAGAAAATTACCGAAAAGAATTTATGGGTAATATTTCTCACGAATTAAAAACTCCACTTTTTACCGTTCAAGGTTACATTCTAACCTTGTTAGATGGTGCTATTAAAGATAAAAAAGTAAGAAAAAAATACCTTAACCGAGCCAGTAAAGGTGTAGACCGTTTGCTTTATATTGTTAAGGATTTAGACATGATTACTAAATTAGAAACTGGCGATTTACATTTGCATCAAGATGATTTCGACTTAGTCGAAATGATTGAAAATGTATTTGAACTTCTCGAAATGAAAGCGGCAAAACGAGAGATTTCTATTCAGTTAGATAAAAATTATGAACGCCCCGTTTTGGTTCATGGAGATGAAGAACGAGTGCAACAAGTCTTAACCAACTTAATAGTCAATTCTATAAAATACGGAAAGAAAAAAGGAAACACGAAAATTAGCATTGAAGACTTTAATGAAGATCATTTGGTAATTAAAGTCATAGATGATGGTATTGGTATTGAAAAAGAACATATTCCGAGATTGTTTGAGCGTTTCTTTAGAGTAGACAAATCCGGATCGCGTAAGGAAGGTGGCTCTGGCTTAGGCTTATCAATTGTAAAACACATTATTGAAGCTCACAACGAAAGTTTAGCTGTAGAAAGTGAATTTGGAGTTGGAAGTACTTTTTCTTTCACCTTAAAGAAGTCTGATCAATTCACTAAATTGAACATCAAAAATAAAAAGTAGTTTTTAAAATTTCATTTATTTAAAGACTGAAAAATCCCAATCAATTTTTTGATGTGTTGGCTTTTTAACGTGATGCATATTTTGCAGTTTTTCCTTTGCTTCCTTTTCGAATTTAGCTTGTTCGCATACAAAAAACCAACCTAGTTGATCCATATGTTTAGCTAAATATTCCTGCTCATATTGCCCCGGTGTAGGTACCAACAATGCATTTTTTTGAAGCTTCATTAAATCTAATAATGAAGTATAGCCAGACCTGCAAATAATTGTATTTGAACGATTGATTAGTCTATTTAAATCTGCTGTATTGAGAAGTGATTTTACTTCAAAAGACCGATTTTGGTTTACATCTTTAAAGCTACCCGTAACCAATATTTTATTTCCTTTTAAATTAGAAAACAATTGCACTACTTTTTCTTGAAAAATACTTCGCTGCGGCTCAGGTCCAGAGATAATTGCACAATAATCGTATTTTTTAGGTTCATCTTTAGCTTCTAGCCTACTTATCCAACCCAGATATTTAATCTTATTTGAAAATAAATTAGAATTTAAATGCCCCAACTCACCACTCAAGCAGGGCTCAAACTCTACATCTGGCACCCAAATTTCAGTAAATTTCTTCATCTGTATTTGATGCATTTTTGAACTCAAAAAAGTAGTAAAGCCGGTCTTCACTTGTAATTGATGATTAATGTAAATGTTAGGAATACCTTCTATAAAAATACCTGGCCTATTATCAGACAATATTCCGTCTATTTTAATTTCTTTAGCAATTTTTTGAATAGCCAATTCATCTTCAGCTAAAAACCTAAAGAGTTTAGGAAGCTGTTGTAGCATATTTATGCCTTGTAAGCGTTTAGTTTTAGCATAATGAATTTCTAAACTTGCCAATTTATAAATAGGTAAGAGTGGAAATTCTTTCAATAAAAAGTCATAAGCCAAACCATCTGAAGCTAAAATTACCTTATAATTTCTAGCTAACAAAGCCTTAATTAATGGAACACAACGTGTAGCATGACCCAATCCCCAATTTAATGGAGCAACTAAAATATTTTTTTGGGGCATAAAAGAGTTCTATCATTATTTTAAGCTTTAAAATTAACTAATTTTGCAAGAAATTGAACAGCAAAGTGGGAAGTAAAAACAAATTAAAACGATTCAAAGAAAACGAAGAATTCGAAAATGTAATTCAACCTGAAAGAGAAGAAATTGTAAACCAAAATTATGCTCTTAAGGGCAAATGGGTTGAGAAGTTTTTCAAAAATAATAATCCTCTAGTTTTAGAGTTAGGCTGCGGCAAAGGTGAATACACAGTTGAATTAGCCAAGCGAAATCCTGATGTGAATTTTTTAGGAATAGATATTAAAGGAGCTCGTTTTTGGCGAGGAGCTAAAACTGCTTTAGAAGAAAAAATCCCAAATGCTAAGTTTTTACGTGCGCAGATTGAGTTAGTTGACCTTTTATTTGATAGAAATGAAGTTGCTGAAATTTGGATTACATTCCCTGATCCACAAATTAAATTTCAAAGGACAAAACACCGAATGACCAATCCATCATTCTTAAAAAAATATTATCAAATTCTAAAACCAGAAGGCTGTATTCATTTAAAAACGGATAGCGAATTTATGCATGGCTACACACTTGGCTTAATAGAAGGCAGCAAGCACGAATTACTTTATGCTCACCACGATATTTATAGCAATACTGAAATTGCACCAGAGTTAGTAGAAATACAAACTTTTTACGAAAAACAATATCTAGAAAAAAACAAAGCCATAACTTACACCAAATTTAGATTAAAATACTAAGCTTGTGGAGACTACCAAGCTATTTTTCTTTACCTTTTTTGCAGCGGCTGCAGGTGTAGTACCGCCTGGAATTATTAATATGTCGGTGGTAAAAACATCATTAGCTGAAGGTAAAAAAAATGGACTGATTATGGCTATTGGTGCATCTTTAGTAGTCTTTTTTCAAGCTATGCTAGCCATCTTAATGGCTAGATATATTTCTACTCACCCTAGTATTCGCATCATGATTTTGAGACTTGGTCTTGTCATTTTAGCTTTATTAAGTGTGTACTTTTTCATTAAAAGCAGACTTAAACAAGGGAAAATTAAAGAAAGAAAATTCAGATCGAATAAAAACTTTTTTAAAGGCATGGGCCTTTCTATTATCAATATATTTCCTATTCCTTTTTTTGTAGTGATTAGTACACTTTTTAATACCAATACCAATGTAGATTATGACAAATGGAGTGTATTTTTCTTTTCTTTGGCAGCTGCGCTAGGAACACTATCTACGCTTTATTTATACATTTTTTCATTTATTAGGATTGATATTGATCGGCAAAGATTCGCCAAAAACTCCAACTTTTTTATGGCCATATTGATGCTTATTTTAATAATAGTAACTTCATTTCGAATTTATTATGAGTAAATCAACTTCAGATTTTTATCAGAAAGTATACCAGGTAGTAAGAAAAATACCTTACGGTAAAGTAACAAGTTATGGAGCTATTGCCAAGGCAATTGGCTCTCCACAAAGTTCGAGAACCGTGGGTTACGCTATGAATGCTTCGCATAACTTAGAAGATGTGCCAGCCCATCGTGTTGTAAATAGAAACGGTGTCTTAACAGGAAAACATCATTTCTCAGGAACAAATGCCATGCAACAATTACTTGAAGCTGAAGGAATTTCTGTAATTAACGATCAAATTCAAAATTTCGAAGATCATTTTTGGCAACCTGAAATCAATTCTCCTTCTTAATCCCATTTTATCTTTAAAATCGATTTTCTAAAATCAAGTCTGAAGCATTCAATACTTTTAGATAATGACTCTTTACATTATAAAAATTTAGAAATGAAACCAAGCTTAAGGTTGAATTTGTAATCTTGCTTAGAAGCATATATAATTCCTGTTACACCATCGTTAATTTCAATGAAACAGGCTATTAAATAATTAGCTAAAAACCTATATTTGCATTTAGATTAATTCTAATTAAACGAATTTAGATGAAAATAAATAAAGCTGACATCAAAAATGCATTAGCTACGATAAGTGTTGCTGGAGAAGGCAAAAATATGGTAGATGCTGGTGTTGTTCAAAATATTATCACATTTGGAGATGAAGTTGTGGTCGATTTAGTTTTACAAACCCCAGCTTTACATATAAAAAAGAGAGCAGAAGTAGACGTAATGAAAGTAATACACGAAAAAGTCTACGAAAAAGCTAAAGTGAAAGTAAATATTAAGGTTGATGCACCTAAAAAGGAGAATCCTAACGAAATTAAAGGAAAACCTATTCCCGGAATTCAAAATATTATAGCAGTTGCTTCAGGTAAAGGTGGAGTTGGTAAATCTACCATTACTTCAAACTTAGCGGTTAGCTTAGCCAAAATGGGATTTAAAGTTGGCTTGTTAGACGCTGATATTTATGGACCTTCTGGACCTACCATGTTCGATGTTCTTAACGAAAGACCTTTATCGGTAACGGTAGATGGAAAGTCAAAAATGAAACCCATCGAAAATTATGGTGTAAAAATGTTATCAATTGGCTTTTTCACAAAACCTAACCAAGCGGTAATTTGGCGTGGTCCTATGGCAGCAAAAGCCTTAAACCAAATGATTTTTGATGCAGACTGGGGAGAGCTGGATTTCTTACTAGTAGACTTACCACCAGGAACAGGAGATATTCACTTATCTATCATGCAATCTATGCCTATTACTGGAGCTGTTGTGGTGAGCACTCCTCAAAACGTAGCGTTAATTGATGCTCAAAAGGCAGTAGCTATGTTTCAACAAGAAAACATTAACGTACCTGTTTTAGGTGTGGTAGAGAATATGGCTTACTTCACACCAGAAGAATTGCCCAACAATAAATATTATATATTTGGAAAAGAAGGCGCTCGCAATTTAGCTAACCAATTAGAAATTCCACTTTTAGGAGAAATTCCATTAGTACAAAGTATCAGAGAAGCTGGAGATGTTGGTAGACCTGCTGCACTTCAAGAAAATACACCACTATCTGAAGCATTTTTAGAAACTACTCGAAATACAGTTGAGCAAGTTGTAAAACGCAATGAATCTATCCCGCCAACAAAAGCGATTGAAATTACTACAATGGCTGGTTGTAGTGCAGTAAATAAGAAGAAAAAATGACAGGAACTGAATTAAAAACATCCGTTGAAAATGCCTTAGCTGAGATACGTCCATTTTTACAAAATGATGGTGGCGATATAAAATTACTAGGCATTGAGAATGATAAACACGTAAAAGTACAACTTCTTGGAACTTGTGTTGGTTGCGCTGTTAATCAAATGACTTTAAAATCTGGTGTAGAAATGACCATCAAAAAACATGCACCACAAATTGAAACAGTTATTAATATTGATGCTTAATTTCAGTAAGTAAATTTGAAATTTAGATGATATTAATCATTCGTTTTTAAAAATTATAATTAAAACTTTGTTGCAAATTTAATGCTATGATAAAGACAGATATTCTGATTATAGGAGCTGGACCCACTGGATTATTTACCGTTTTTGAAGCTGGATTATTAAAATTAAAATGTCATTTAATAGATGCCTTGCCACAACCAGGTGGGCAACTAGCTGAGTTATATCCTAAAAAACCTATTTATGATATACCAGGATATCCAGAAGTTAAAGCAGGTGAATTGGTAGATAACCTTATGGAACAGATTAAATCTTTCCAGCCTGGCTTCACCCTTGGCGAAGTTGCTCAGGATATTGATAAACAAGAAGATGGTAGTTTTATTGTAACAACCAATAAAGGGACTAAACATCATGCATCTGTAATTGCAATAGCTGGTGGCTTAGGTAGTTTTGAACCAAGAAAACCACCTATTAAAAATTTAGCGCAATTTGAAGACAAAGGAGTACAATACATGATTCGTAATCCTGAGAAATTTGAAGGAAAATCGGTTGTAATTGCAGGTGGTGGAGACTCAGCTTTAGACTGGAGTATCTTTTTGGCTGATATTGCAGATGAGGTTACTTTAATTCATAGAAGAAACGAATTTCGCGGCGCATTAGAATCGGTAGACCGAGTGAAGGAATTAAAAGACATGGGGAAAATAAAATTAATTACACCAGCAGAAGTTGTAGATGTTTTTGGTAAAGATCATTTAGAAGGTGTGATGGTGAGAAAAAATAACAACCCTGAAGAAGATTTTGAGCTTAAAATTGATCATTTCATACCTTTATTTGGACTCTCTCCAAAATTAGGTCCAATTGCAAAATGGGGATTAGAAATTGAAAAAAATGCAATTAAAGTTGATAATACATTAGATTACCAAACTAACATCCCAGGTATTTATGCTATTGGAGACGTTAACACCTACCCTGGAAAATTAAAATTAATTTTATGTGGTTTTCATGAAGCAACTTTAATGTGTCAGAGTGCTTATCAAAAAATTCATCCTAATAAACGATATGTGATGAAGTATACTACTGTTGGTGGAGTTACTGGTTTTGACGGATCTAAGAAAGAAGCTCCCAAGGCTGTAGTAAGAAGTATAGATTAAAACACATGCAAGACGTTAACATTACGATTATTGATCGGGAGGGAGTTACTCACAAAGTAGAAGCTCCTACAGATATGGCTATGAATTTAATGGAAGTAGTTCGTTCTTACGAATTGGCTCCTGAAGGCACAATTGGAATCTGTGGTGGTATGGCCATGTGTGCATCATGTCAATGTTACATTGAATCTGATACTATTTTGCCTGAAAAAGAAGATGATGAAGAAGCTATGCTTGCTGAAGCTTTTCATGTACAGGAAAATAGTAGGTTAGGTTGTCAAATTCCAATAACTGAAGAATTAAACGGACTACAAGTTAGACTTGCACCAGAAGAATTATAATTGAAACAAATTACAATAAATCTTTAAGTGCATTTTTTAAATAGCTGTATTCAAACTGAAAGCCTTTGCTTACAATTTTTTTAGAGCTTACTAATTGACTAGAAAGAACAATTGTAGACATTTCTCCTAACATTAACTTTAAGACAAAACTCGGCACATTAGGCAAGATTAAAGGCTTGTTTATTTGTTTAGCTATGCTTTTTGTCAATTCTGTATTGGTAACTGGATTTGGAGCAACAGCATTATAAACACCTGTAATTTGGTATTTAGCTGCGTAAATAAATAACTCTACTAAATCATCAATATGAATCCAAGATTGCCATTGTTCTCCAGAACCTAAGGGCGCCCCAGCGTAATATTTTATAGGTTGAGCCATCTTTTCTAAAGCCCCACCTTTTTTAGACAAAACAATTCCTATTCTAAGTTTAGCAACATTTAATCCCAATTCCTTAAATTGATCTACAGCGCTTTCCCATTCACTTACAACCTGACCAATAAATTGATTATTAAGGTATTTTTCATCTTCATCTTCAGTATGCAACTTTGTCAATGAACTTTCGTAAATCCCAATAGCGCTTGCTGATACAATTTGACTAATGTTATGCTTAACATCTTTTAAAGAATCAACCAGCAAAGCCGCAGACGCTGTTCTACTTTCTAATATTTGACGTTTATACTTTGCAGTCCAACGTTCAGCTACATTAGCGCCAACTAAATTGATAATTACATCTACATCTTTGAAACAAGATGTGTCTATTTTTTTGTTACTTGGATCCCAATAGAATCCTGTGTAGTTATCTTTCTTTTCAAGTTTAGTTTTTGAAGTAGTCAGGTAATTTACTGCAATTCCTAAATCATGGCATTTTTTAACCAACTTTTGGCCAATCATTCCAGTAGCACCAGTAATTAAAAATCGCATAATTTATTTTTATCCAAATGTAATTTAGAATATTGAGCTTATAACTAGTCTTTAAAGATGTTTAACAGAGCTACTTAATGGCTCTCAGCATTTCTCGCTTACCAGGTGGACCTGGAATTTTCTGAACCGTAAATCCACTTTTCAATAAACTTCTTCTAAAACTACCTTTAACCGAATAGGTAACCACTACCCCATTTTTTTTCAGTATTCCAAAAAGTTGGTCTGTAATGTCTTGCGACCACAATTCGGGTTGTGCTGTAGCTCCAAATGCATCATAATAGATTAAATTAAATTGATACTTTGTAGTGAAATCTTGAAAAAGTCCTAAGATTTTCCTGAAATTAAAATTTGAATTTAATTGATTCCACTTATTAAAATCTTGTTCATGTAGCGATTTGAAGTCTTTTGCAGAGCAAGTTAACTGTTCAGGATAATTGAGTTGAAGAGCTTCTTCTAATTCAACAGGAAATGCTTCAATAGCGGTGTAATCTATTTTTAAATTGAGTTTTTGTGCTTCAATATTAGTGAGCAAACTATTTAAACCAGTACCAAAGCCCATTTCAAAAATTGAAATGGGCTCAACATTTTGGTCTAAAATATAATGTAATCCTGATTTTATAAAAACATGTTGTGCTTCTAAAATTGCACCATGCTTCGAGTGGTATTGTACATTGGTATCCTTTAAAAAGATACTTTTACTGCCATCTGCAGTTAATACAATTTTCCGATTAGTATTAAGATGCGCTTTGCGTTTCTGCATCTTCATCCATTCCTTCAACTTGACCTTTAAAATCTTCTTCGGTTCCTTCTACTAAAACTCCAACAGCCGTGAAAGAGTAGGTGATTTTTGGTTCTGTAATGGCGTCTATTTCTTCCTGTGATTTCCCATCATCTTCAGCGTAATGCTTTAGATCTTCTACAGATGTTTCGTCTAAAAATGCCATACCTTCTACTACAGTTTTACGGTCTTTACTGTTTTTTGGAACAAAGAATCCATAGTCTTTGAATCTTACCATTACTTCATCTTCTCCTTCTACAGCTAGTTTCATCCAACAACCTTTTTTCTTACATACTGAATTAATGGTAGATGCAATTTTTACGTTTAAGGTATCTCCAACTTTTAAATTGCTGTATAATTCACTTAATTTTGCTTCACTAAGCACATCATCAGTAGTAATTTCTTCGCCATAATTTACATAGCTTACTTCTTCATCTACAATCTCTTCAACCTCAATTTCTTCAATTTCAGTCTCATTTTGCTTTTCAGCAGCTTTTTTATCAGCTTCCTGACAACTAACGATAATTAATAAAAATAGCAATAAAAATAAATTTTTCATATTTTTTATGGTTTTAAAAAGGTTATAATTATGACAAAGTTAATATCTTTACGAAAAAGTAAAATATTTATTTTCGTACTTTTGCAACAAATTTAATCTAATGAACACAGAAAGTCCAACAATACAGGTAAAAAAAGTTGAAAAATCTAAAATTGATCAAGTTGATTTTAATAATCTAGCATTTGGTAAAAATTATGCAGACCACATGATGTATTGTGACTATAAAAATGGAGAGTGGCAAACTCCACAAATAGTTCCTTATGGTCCAATGGAATTTCACCCTTCTGCAAAAGTGTTTCATTATGGTCAGGCTGTTTTTGAAGGAATGAAAGCTTTTAAAGATGATCACGGAAAAGTTCATTTATTTAGACCTGAGCAAAACTTTGAAAGAATCAATAAATCTTCAAAGCGTTTAGCCATTCCTGAATTCCCGAAAGAATATTTTTTTGATAGTCTTGAAACTTTACTCAAACTAGATTATGATTGGGTAAAACCAGGTCAAGGTAACTCGCTTTATATTCGTCCGTTTGTTATAGCAACCGAAGAAGGTGTTGCTGCGGCACCGTCAGACGCTTATCGTTTTATGATTATAACTTGTCCATCTCAAGCCTACTATAACAAACCCGTAAAGGTTTTATTTGCTGAGAAATTTTCTCGTTCTGCAAATGGCGGTGTAGGTTACGCTAAAGCTGCAGGGAATTACGGAGCTCAATTTTACCCTACAAACATTGCTAGAAGTAAAGGTTACGACCAAGTGATTTGGACCGATGCCAATACGCATGAATATTTAGAAGAAGCTGGCACAATGAACATCTTTTTTAGAGTTGGCGATAAACTTTTAACGGCTCCAACTAGCGATAGAATTTTAGATGGCGTAACCCGAAAAAGTGTTATTCAACTAGCCAAAGATAAAGGCATAGAAGTTGA
>CBFIGU010000030.1:0-23884 GCA_965662165.1 Psychroflexus sp. | reverse complement strand
TCCCCAAATTTCAATTTCTGGGAAATGTTTTTGTAAAGCAAGAGCAAACGAACCGCCAATTAAACCTAAACCTATACTTGCTACTTTCATAATTTACTTTTTTTAAACCGTTTTACACGCGCTAAGCTTTTTTCTAGGGTTTGACTATCTACACAAAGTGAAAAACGTAAATATGAATCTCCTTGACTACCAAATATTTTACCAGGCGTAACAAAAATATCAGCTTCATATAAAAGTTTATCTGCTAAACTTTCAGCTTGCTTTCCATCTTTACGTTTAGCCCAGATAAACAGACCAGTACTGTTTTTTTGATAGGATAGGTCAAGTTCTTTTGCAATTTTCCAAACCCACTCACGTCGTTCTTGATAAACGGAATTGAGCTTTTTAAACCAACTTTCATCTAGCTGTAAAACTTCGGCAGCAGTTTGCTGAACAGGAAAAAACATACCACTATCCATATTGCTTTTTACTTTTAGTACAGCATCTACAAAAGAAGATTTACCTACTAAAAATCCCATTCTAAACCCTGCCAAGTTAAAGCTTTTGCTCATCGAATTTAATTCTAGTGCTATTTTATGGGCATTGGGCAATTGAAAAATTGAAAAAGGAGATTCGGTTAAAATCATGCTGTACGGATTATCATTTACCAATAAAATGTTGTTTTGTATAGCAAAATTGATCACTTCTTGAAGCGCAGAACGATCGGCATCTGCACCTGTTGGCATATTAGGATAATTAATCCACATCATTTTTACTTTAGATAAATCTGCTTTTTGCAATTCACTTAAGTTTGGGTGCCAGTTTCCTTCTTCAGCTAAACGATAATATTTTGGAGTTGCATTAAGTAATTTGGTTACCGCAGCATAAGTGGGATAACCAGGATTTGGTATTAAAACTTCATCTCCTTCGTTTAAAAAAGCCATAGAAGTTAGCATGATTCCTTCTTTTGAACCCATGAGTGGTAGCACTTCTTCTTCTGAATTTAATGTAACGGAATAATGTTTTTCATAAAATGTACACATTGCTTGGCGTAAATAATCTATACCACGATAAGCTTGGTACTGAAATGCATTTTTTTCTTTTAAAGCCGTTTCAAAATCTTGAAAAACATTGGTTGGTGGTGCCAAATCTGGACTGCCAATTCCAAGATTAATGATGTCTTTTCCTTGCTCTTTTAAGGCTTTTACTTCTTTTAGTTTTTTGCTAAAATAGTATTCTTCTGTCTGTGCTAACCTATCTGAAAATTGAATCATATTCTTCCACTTTTGTACAAACCAAGTGTTTTTACTACTTCAGTTGAAGTTTCTAATACTTGTATTAATTTCTTGTAATTTTCTAAATCATCAAACCGAACATCAACAATAAATGCATAATTCCATTTTTTGTGCGCTATAGGAATACTTTGAATTTTGGTAAGATTCATTTCTAAGTCTCGCATAATGGAAAGCATATTTGCCAAACTACCACGCTCATGTTTTAATTCGAAATGCAAGGTGGCTTTATTAACTTCTGCTGGATCTTTTCGCGTATTTTTCTCCAGTAAAACAAATCTAGTTTCGTTGGTATCTACATCTTGAATGTTAGGCTCAATAACTTCTAAACCAAATAATTCTGCTGTTCCCGTCGGGACTAAAGCTGCTGTTTTAAGTTGTTGTTTTTGTGCAATTATTTTAGCAGGTAATGCGGTGTCTACATCTTCAATTAATTTAATGTGCGGGTATTTATTAAAAAAATTTCCACACTGATGAAGTGCCATTTGATGCGATTTTACTTGAGTAATATCATTAATACGCTGCTGTGGCAAGGCTACCAAGTTATGACTTATGTTTAAGTAAAATTCTTCTGTTATTTGTAAATCCGCATCAATTAATAAACGGTAATTGGGTAAAATACTGCCAGCAATAGAGTTTTCAATAGCCATTAAAGCAAAATTGACTTCGTTTTTTACTAAACTTGAAACAACTTCTCTAAAAGTGGAGCAAGCTTTAATTCGATTATTTTTTGGAAAAAAATCCCGAATCACTTTATGGTGATTAGAACCTTCTATTCCTTGTATGGCAATGATTTGATTTTGCATGAGCATAAAAAAAGCCCCAAATTGGGGCTTCTACATATTTTATTGTTCGTATATATTTAGAACACCCCAGTCTTGCTTGTAAAAGCAAAATAAAAGTAATTCCAAAAATAAACTTTGTTCAACATTTCCTTATAATATGCTGCTAAAGTATGAGAAAGATTTAAACTGTAAAATTATTTTATAAAAAAAGTCCTAAAATCATTAGATTTTAAGACTTTAGATTCGCAAAATTGGTTAGTTAATTCAATAAATTACAAACCCCATTATAATACAAACCTATAAAGTTTATCTAACAATGAAAATGAAAACTTCTGAAATGCTATGTTTTTTATGTGAAATATGTTTTTTAATTGCTAAAAAACTTTAATGCTAAAAAACTTTAAACCTACTCTAAATACATTTCAATTAAACCTTCTGGAGTTTTAAAATAAAATGAATGATTAGCCTTGTCTATTTTTTGAATAAAAGCATCATTAACAGGAATTAAAATTTGCTTTTTATCTTTATTTTCAATTTCAAATAAGGCTTGTGCAGTGGTGTCGTTTACTCCAGTAATCATCCCTATTTCTCCAAACTTTTCATCTATTGCTGTAAAACCTATAATTTCATGGTAGTAAAATTGATCTTCAGCTAATTTTGGGAGTTCTTTTAAGGGTAAAAAAACCGATAAACCAATAAGTTCATCTGCGTCTTCTTCGTTGTTTACATCTTCAATGCGTACTCGCAAAAGTGTTGATTTATGAAGACTAGATTCTTCAATAAAAAACGGAATCAATTTTTGATTAAGTTCAACCAAAATTGATTCCGTAGTAAGGTAAGTTTCGGGTTCGTCTGTATCTAATTTAATAAGTAACTCCCCCTTAAAGCTATATTTGCTTACGATTTTACCGAGATAAAAACATTCATCTTTGGTCATCGTAAAAAAATATTATGCTTTTTCTTCGCTGTTTTCTTCAGCTGTAGCTTCAGTTTCTTCTGCTTCTTCAGCTTTTTTTGCGTCTTCTTCAGCTTTAGCAGCAGCGGCAGCTTCTTCTTCTGCAGCTTTTGCTTCTGCTTCACGCTTAGCGTTTTTCTCTTTTTCTGCTTCTAATGCTTTTTGTTTTGCATCTGCGGCAGATTGATTTACTTCTTGCGTTTTAGCAAATACTTTGTCTTCTTTTTCTTTCAACCAAGCTTCCATTTTTTCGTTAGCTTGCTCTTCAGTTAAAGCGCCTTTGTCTACACCTGCTAACAAGTGTTTTTTAAGCATTGCTCCTTTGTAAGAAAGAATTCTTCTTGCAGTGTCGGTAGGCTGTGCTCCATTACGAAGCCATTTTACAGATGCATCTACATCTAATTCTACCGTTGCAGGATTGGTTGTTGGATTATAAATTCCTAATTTTTCTAAGAATTTACCATCTCTTTTAGCACGCACATCTGCGGCTACTACCCAGAAAAAAGGTTTTCCTTTTTTACCGTGTCTTTGTAATCTGATCTTTACTGGCATAAAAATTAAATTTTGGAGTTCACGACTCCGATTATTAATACTAAAATTAAAATTGCGTGCAAAGATACGCTAATTATTTTAAGACTTGCATCAAATAGATTGAATATTTTATTTTACATTTGTTTTATAAATACAATTAAATGATACGTAATTTCCTACCCCTACTTGCTTTTGTTTTTCTTTTTTCTTCATGCGAAGATGTGGTTGAGCCAAGCTCTATTATTCAAGGAGAAGTAAATGAAACGCTTTACCGCTCTAAAGCAGAAGTTGCTTTCAATAATGATGGAGAACTGATTATACAAGGTTCTAATGTAGATGTAGTTACATTGCGTACTAATGCTACCGAAGTTGGTCTTTATGAAATCTCTGCTAATTCTGGGAACTCTGCATCTTTTGTGCTCGGAAGTGACACCTATATTACTGCTGGACCAGATACTGGCGGTATGATAGAAATCGAAGAAATTACTCCAAATTATGTGACGGGAAATTTCTTTTTTGAAGCACGAAAAAATGGAGTAGGAGAGCGACTGAATTTTGCAAAAGGAAACTTTTGGAGAGTTCCTTTTGATGGTGTTGATTTACCTGGAGATGATGTAATCTTACCTGACGATGTTTTTACAGCTACAATAGATGGTAGTAATTTAGAGTATCTAACCTTACAAGCGCTAACCGCAGGCAGTGATTTAGATATTATTGCTAATTTCCCAAATGGAGATGCTATAAATTTGGTTATTCCTGAACCAGCTCAAGTTGGAGATTATACCTTTGAAGACAATCAAGATTACCAAGCATTTTATATATCTGCTGATGGTGCCGAACAAGCCATAGAAGGCAACATAAGTATAACTGCTTTCGAAACACAAGACATTTTGGTGAGTGGTCAGTTTTCTTTCACCACTGCAGAAGGAACTACAGTTACCAACGGTAATTTTGAAATTTACTTCTAAAAATGGCTATTGTACAAAAAATAAGACCGCTAGGTTTTCATTGGGAAACCTTAGATCCATTTTTATTTTGTGCTTATCATCAAGATGATTTTCCTAAAGGAAATGAACATCTTGGTCCCGATTCATCTTTGCTAACAGGAAGAATTCCAGGTAACGATTTTACTAAAAAAGATGGATTTAGAATGTATCATGGTCAAGTAGTACCAGGTTTTCCTGGGCATCCACACGCTGGTTTCGAAACCATAACTTTAGTTGAAGAAGGCTTTGCAGATCACTCTGATTCTTTGGGAGCAAAAGGTCGTTTTGGAAATGGAGATGTACAATGGATGACAGCTGGAAAAGGGATTTTACATTCTGAAATGTTTCCGTTAGTGCATCAAAATCAAGAAAATCCTTTAGTGCTTTTTCAGTTATGGCTCAATTTGCCTTCACGTTCTAAAAAAGTAGATCCACATTTTAAAATGTTTTGGAATGAAGATATCCCGGTTGAAAAGATTGAAGATTCCAATGGAAAATCAATTATTGTTAGAATTATAGCTGGAAAAATTTACAACACCAAAGCATTGTCACCTACACCTGATTCATTTGCTGCAGATGAAAATAATGGAGTTCAGGTATGGCGTATAACAATGGATGCAAATGCAGAATGGAGTCTTCCTTCATCATTAAAAAACACCAACAAAATGTTGTTCTTTTACCAAGGAGATCAAATTGAAGCAGATGGATTTACCATAGAAGCAGGACATTCTTTAGTATTAGATCCCGCCCAATCCCTTCCTATTAAAAATGGAAATCAAAAAGCTGAATTTTTATTACTAGAAGGTATGCCAATTAACGAGTCTGTAGTGCAGCAAGGTCCTTTTGTGGCCAATTCTAGAACTGAAATGAATGAAGTAATTCAAGAATACCAAAAAACACAATTTGGTGGCTGGCCGCATGATGTTTACGAAAAAGTGCATGACAAAAGCAAAGGTCGATTTGCACAACATGCAAATGGAGAACTTGAACTTCCCAAATCTTAAATTTCGATTATTTTAGAAGCTAAAAACTTGTAATTTACAAACCGCGTTCGTTTTGTATTTGCTCGTATGCTTCCTGTACTTTAGTAAATTTCTCTTGAGCACCTTTTTGATAGGCTTCATCCATATGTTGTAGTTTATCTGGATGATATTTTTTAGCCATTCTTCGGTAAGCTTTTTTAACTTCATCATTAGATGCAGACTTATCGATTTCGAGTATTTTATATGCATTATCTGCAGATTTAAAAAACATGGCTTTTATGCTTTCAAAATCATTTTGATTAATGCGAAGGTTTCTAGCAATCCTATAAATTACTTGAAGCTCTGCTTCAGAAACATTTCCATCGGCTTGTCCAATATTAAATAGAAAATGCAAAACTTGTAGTCTAACTTCATAGCTTAATCGCGGTCTAATAAAATCGCAAATGCGTTCAGCTGAAACTTCCCTGTTTTTTACAACTTGGTTAAACGTCCTAAAAGTAGCATTGGCTCTCTCTTTCCCGTAAGCTTGAACGAAGTAGCGTCTTACAAAATCAAGTTCACTTTGGGAAGTCTTTCCATCGGCTTTTATAACTAGTGATGCTAAAGACAGTAGGTTAAGTTCAAAATCGCCAGGACTTACTCCATTGTTGGGACTGCCAAACGTGCTGGTCTGAAAATTAATTTTTGTACCCAACATTCGGTCTATGAAGCTGCCCACAAAAAAACCAATAAATGCACCAAAAAAGCCTTTTAAGACTAGAAAGCCAACTACAATTCCAACTAATTTAAACATACTAATAAAGTTGGTGCAAATATAGGGGATGTTAAAAAGTAAATGCTTGCTTTCGCTTAGTTTTCACAAATTAGTTTAGCGTGTTTTAAGCCAGCCAGTAATGCTGAAGCGTTCTCCTGCTAAAATTGGAAGTACTTCATGCTCTAAAATTTGACTTTCAAAAATTACTAACCTACCCGGTTTTGGTAAAATGTGTATAGCTTCTTCACCACTTTTTGAAGTTTGATATATAACCAATTCTCCACCATTTTTTTTAACCCAATGTTCATCATTTAAATAAAATACCATGGAGAGTACTCGGCGATCATCATTTTGAAACGTATCTAAATGTCTCTTATAGAAAGTACCTTTAGGATAAAGCGCATAATGAAATTCTTTATGTAAAATTCCCATAAAACAGGTGCGATTTAAATACTGTACTAAAGCATTAATCTCTTCAAAAAAAACAGCTTCAACTTCGCCAAGCTTTTTCTCGTCTATCCATTGTATAAAGTCACCACGAATGCTTTTTGCTATTAGTTCGTTAGTTCGGTTACCAATAGCAGCTTTTTTAAGCTCTTCTTCGTCCCGTTTCTCTTGTAAGTTTGCTCTAAGATTAGCAACCAGTTCATGAGGTAAAAAATCGTCAATCACAGCCCAGTGTTGCTGGCTAATACCATCAATTATTTTTTCGTAGGTGGGGTTTAATTCAACACCTGTAACTTCTAAAATTTTTTCCTTTTGCATGATTATAACTCCAATCCAATTTGCAAAAATAGCTTAAAAACAAATGTGATTCTATATTGATTTGTCAAGAACTTTTTAAATAAAAAGTGAAGTTTTTAAGATATAAGAAATTCTTATTAAAGCATTAAGATTTAAAATTAAACGCCTTGTGGTTTTTATGTATATTTGCTACTTAAATTAAGTTTAAATAAAAGCAAACATATATGTATCCACCAGAGCTAGTAAAACCTATGAAAGAAGAACTAACCACGGTTGGTTTTAAAGAATTATTATCTGCACAAGATGTAGAGCATGCCTTAGCAGAAAAAGGTACAGCCTTAGTATTAGTAAATTCAGTATGTGGTTGTGCTGCAGCAAATGCAAGACCTGGAGCAAAAATGTCTTTAGCTAATGCTAAAAAACCAGACCATTTATTTACTGTTTTTGCAGGTGTAGATCGTGAAGCAACCGATAAGGCAAGAGCACAAATGATGCCTTTCCCGCCTAGTTCACCATCTATGGCATTGTTTAAAGATGGCGAGCTAGTACACATGCTAGAGCGTCACCACATTGAAGGTAGACCAGCAGAAATGATTGCAGATAATCTTAAGCAAGCTTACGATGAGCATTGCGCTTAATCTGCGTTTTTTTCAAAAAAAAGCAAAAGCTGTCTTTTCATTTAGACAGCTTTTTTATTATGCACGCATATATAATTACCTATTTTATCTAAAGTAAAAATGAAACAATTCTTTAATTACCTACTAAGCGCTGTTTATTATCTAATTTTCGGCTTATTGTTAGTAATTTTTCATGTTATACAATGGTTATGCTTCAATTTATTTGGCTACCAAGCTCATAAAAAAAGTGTAGATGTTTTTAATTGGTTTTTGCTTAAATCCTTACATGTCTTAGGAACAAGGATTAGCTTTGAAAACAAATACGAAAACGAGTTAAAAAAAGATAAACCACATATAATTGTTAGTAATCATCAATCTATGAATGATATCCCACCTATTATTTGGTTTTTACGAAAATTACACCCAAAATTCATTAGTAAAAAAGAATTAGGTAAAGGGATACCGAGTATTTCCTACAATTTACGTCATGGTGGTTCAATTTTAATTGATCGAAAAGATTCCAGGCAAGCCTTGAGTGCCATAAAAAATTTCACAACCTATTTAAACCAAACTAAGCATTCGGCAGTCATATTTCCAGAAGGAACAAGAAGTAAAACTGGGGTGCCTAAAAAGTTTTCGGCTAACGGTTTATTAATGTTGTTTAAATATTGCCCAGATGCAGTTATTGTGCCTGTAAGTATAAATAATTCGTGGAAACTGCAGCGTTACGGAATGTTTCCCTTAGATTTAGGCGTGCATTTAAAAATAACAGTACAAAAACCAATAGCAGTTCAAGATTATGAACCCAAAGAATTAATAGAAAAAGTAGAACAAAGCGTCATAAGTGGCGTTATACAATAAAATAAAATATATGTCAGCATTCAACGTACGATTAGAAGTAATGAAGCAGTTAGAAGAAAAGGTAGAAGGTCTAATCCAAGAATTTTTAATTCCTGTTGAAAAAATTTGGCAACCCACCGATTACCTGCCTAATTCTGAAAGTGATTCTTTCTTTGAAGAAGTTAAAGAAATTCGCGAACTTGCCAAAGAGCTTCCTTACGACTTTTGGGTGGTATTGGTTGGTGATACCATTACAGAAGAAGCCTTGCCTACTTACGAATCTTGGTTAATGGATGTAGAAGGCATTAATCAGCATGACGGAAACGGTAATCCATGGGCAAAATGGGTAAGACAATGGACGGGAGAAGAAAACCGTCATGGAGATGTACTCAATAAATATTTGTACTTATCGGGTAGAGTAGATATGCGCCAGATTGAAATTACTACCCAACATTTAATCAACGATGGTTTCTCTATTGAAACCGATCGTGACCCTTATAAAAACTTTGTGTATACTAGTTTCCAAGAATTGGCAACTTACATTTCTCATAATCGAGTAGCAAAAATAGCAAAGCAATATGGTAACAAATCCTTAGCTAGAATGTGTAAAATTATCTCTGGAGACGAGATGAGACATCATCGTGCATACAGTACTTTTGTAAAGGAAATATTTGCAGTAGACCCATCACAAATGATGATTGCTTTTAAAGAAATGATGGTAAGTAAAATTGTAATGCCAGCACATTTTCTACGTGAGTCAGGTAAAAGCATTGGTACAGCTTTCGAAGATTTTTCGAATTGTGCTCAACGCATTGGTGTTTACACTGGCCAAGATTACATAGATATTATGCGAAACTTGATAAAGCAATGGGATGTAGAAAAAATGAATGGTCTTACACCCGAAGCAGAAAAAGCTAGAGATTATTTAATGAAGTTGCCAGAGCGTATGCAACGTATTAATCAACGTATGCGTATTCCACAAGAACAAACCACTTTTTCTTGGGTAAAACCGGCGGTGGTATAAATTTTATAGCTATTGAATCTTCAACAACAACAACAATTAATTGAAAAAACCAAAGCTTACGTAAAAAGTGTTTTGGCTGAAGCCGAAGCTGGACACGATTGGCAACATATACAACGTGTTTTAATAAATGCTGAAAAAATTCTAGCAGTAGAAAAAGCTGATGAATTTACGGTAAAACTAGCTTGTTTACTTCACGACATTGCCGATGCCAAATTTCATGATGGAAATGAAGATTTAGGACCAAAACTAACTCGAGATTTTCTTACGCGTATAGCAGTAGATTCATCTATTATAAATGAAGTTGTTTATATAGTAAAACACATTTCGTTTAAATCTGAAGCCATTGCAAAAGAAAAAAAATCTATCGAATTTCAGCTAGTGCAAGATGCAGACCGATTAGATGCTTTGGGAGCTATTGGTATTGCTAGGACGTTTCATTACGGTGGTTATAAAAACAGAAGTATTTTTAATGCAGAAGTAGCGCCCAAAGTTCATCAATCTAAGGAAGCTTATAAAAATTCTACTGCGCCAACTATCAATCATTTTTATGAAAAGCTATTGTTGCTCAAAAATAAAATGAATACAGCCACTGGAAAAAAATTAGCTCAGCGTCGCCACGACTTTATGTTAGCTTACTTAAAAGAATTTTTTAAAGAATGTGGAGAGCCCAACTGGAAAGTATTAGAAGCATATCGTTAAAGAAATACTATTCTTCATAAACTGTTCCCATTACAACCATATTGGCTCCTGCTTGGTAAGCTGCTTTTCGCTGTCTTGAAGTTCTTATTCCACCGCCAACAATTACAGGTATTTTTACTGCCTTTTTTACGGCTTCAATTATTTGTAATGGAACTGGGTTTTTAGCTCCGCTTCCTGCTTCTAAATAAATAAGTTGTTTTCCCATGTATTGTCCAGCTAAAGCTGTTTTTACAATTTCACGTTGTTCAGTTGCAGAAATAGGTTGAGTCTGGCTTACGTTTGCCACCGAAGTTTCGCAACCACCATCTACTAAAATATAAGCGGTTGGCATAATTTCTAAACTAGTTTTCTCAAGAAAATCAATAGCTTTTACATGTTGATTAATTAAATATTCAGGATTTCTTCCCGAAAGTAAACTTAAGAGCAAAATCCCATCTGCTTTATGGGTAAGTTGTGTGTAATCGCCAGGAAATAAGACTAAAGGTAAATTGGTAGCCGCTTTTAAAGCAGTAACTACTTTTTCGGTTTTACCCGCTTCAACTTTGCTTCCACCTACTAATATGAGACTAGTTTCAGATGGAATTTTCTTTAAAAAATTGATTGGGTTCTCTTTAAAATCTTCTGGATCTACTAAAATGGCTAATTGATTTTTAGCCTTAAAGATCTTTAGATAGGAAAATGCTTTACTACTCATTCCTTTATTCATCTTTATAAGCATAAACACAAGTAAATCCTTCAAACTCTAGAAAATGCAATACGTATTCTTTTTTATCTTGTTGGTAAGTAACTTCTGCCGTAGTTTCGCCAGCTTTCATATTAAAGTCTTTCACATAGATATCGTGTAAAAAAAGCAAACCTTGTTTCCCATAAAGTTTATATAAGGATTCTTTTGCACCCCAAACAATGGTCAGTTTTCTAACTAAATCCATTCCGTTGCCAAGTGCTTCATATTCTTCGATAGGGGTAAATTTAGGAGCGATTTTTTTAATTTTTTCACGTTGCATTTCAACATCTATTCCAACTTCAACATTACTAACAATTACAGCCGTAAAATGAAACGAATGTGAAATAGAAATGTGTTTTCCGTCTTTTAAATGGGGTTTTCCATTTTGATCGTAAACCACATCTTCATCTTCATAACCCAATTCATTCAATAAATGCCGAATGCTCATAAATCCTCGTTTATGAATATCAGATTTCATAGCTTGGATACGCTCTTGAGAATTAGGAGATAAGTTAATATCTTGTCGTAATTCATCGAAAGATTCTTCTACCTTCCAAATCAGTACTTTGGTATCTTGATTAACTGTTATTCTTTTATAAACAGGCATTAAAATAGTGAGTTTATGCTTAGTTTTGTAGCAAAATTTAAGACAAATATACATACTATGGAGAAAGATACCGTGCCTTACGTTCCTTATAAAGTAAAAGATATTTCTTTAGCCGACTGGGGGAGAAAGGAAATTGAACTCGCTGAAGCAGAAATGCCAGGATTAATGGCACTTCGTGAAGAATATGGAAAAGACCAGCCTTTAAAGGGTGCACGCATTGCAGGATGTTTGCATATGACTATACAAACTGCTGTTTTAATTGAAACTTTAGTGGCTTTAGGTGCAGAGGTTACTTGGAGTTCTTGCAATATTTACTCTACGCAAGATCAAGCTGCTGCTGCTATCGCCGCTGCTGGAATTCCAGTCTATGCTTGGAAGGGAATGACTGAAGAAGAGTTTAATTGGTGTATAGAACAAACTTTATTTTTTGGTGAAGATCGCAAACCACTCAACATGATTTTAGATGATGGTGGCGACTTAACCAATATGGTTTTTGATGAATATCCTGAATTAGCTGAAGGCATTCGTGGTCTTTCAGAAGAAACCACTACAGGTGTTCACCGTTTATACGAACGTATGAAAAAAGGCACCTTAGTAATGCCAGCCATTAATGTAAACGATTCGGTTACTAAATCTAAATTTGATAATAAATACGGTTGTAGAGAAAGCGCAGTAGACGCCATAAGAAGAGCAACCGATACCATGCTAGCTGGTAAACGCGTTGTAGTTTGTGGCTATGGAGATGTAGGTAAAGGAACCGCAGCTTCTTTCCGTGGAGCAGGTTCAATTGTAACGGTTACTGAAATTGATCCCATCTGTGCTTTACAAGCAGCTATGGATGGTTTTGAAGTCAAAAGACTAGAAACTGTAGTTGCCAATGCAGACATTGTAATTACTACTACTGGAAATAGAGACATTGTTCGTGGTGAACATTTTAAAGCTATGCGTGATAAAGTCATTGTTTGTAATATTGGTCATTTTGATAATGAAATTGATGTAGCTTGGTTAAAAGAACACTACGGAAATACGCATGTTGAAATTAAACCACAAGTAGATAAATACACCATAGATGGCAAAGATGTTATCTTGTTAGCGCAAGGTAGATTAGTGAATTTAGGTTGTGCTACTGGCCACCCGAGTTTTGTAATGAGTAACTCGTTTACTAACCAAACACTTGCTCAAATGGAACTGTGGAACAACCATGAAAAATACGAAAATGAAGTTTATATGTTACCTAAACATTTAGATGAAAAAGTAGCTGAATTGCATTTAAGCAGAATTGGTGCTGAACTCACTAAATTGAAACAAGATCAAGCTGAATATATTGGCGTAGAAGTAGAAGGACCTTTTAAACCTGAATATTACCGCTACTAAAATATCATATGAGTTAAAATTTAAAATCCTCACCAATTTTGGTGGGGATTTTTTTAATTAGCAAACCTGCAAGGTTTTTAAAACCTTGCAAGTTTAAATTTGAGTAGAAGAGCTATTTTAAACCTAAATATTATCGCTATTAAATATTTTATTGATTATAAACAGAATTTGTTCTTCTTTAAAAAGATTTAGAATGCAAAACAACTCATGGTTGATTTGTCGGTTCTGTAATAAAGCATTTGTCGCTTATCATCATAAAGATATACAGGTTCACGATCTTTAAATATTAGTTCTTTTTCCTTTTCACCAGTAGCCTTACTAAGTTTCACAATTTTAATGTCTTTATTTTCTTTGGCTAACATAAAAGTATAATTAGCAGATGATTTTGTTTTTTTGAATTTTTTAGTTGCGTAACTAAGTCCCTCCATGGCTAAGCCAGCAAATGCACCCGCCATAGCTGTTGCACCATCAGCTCTATCTTGATAACGGTCTGCAGCAATAAAATCTCCTGAACCTCTAGCATAACCAGCCTTATAACTTTCCTGCATTGCTGCACCAGTGCTAGCTGCGGCCCCTGCTAAGGCACCCACCATCATAACACCACCTAAGATAGAGTTTCCTAGCTTTTGAGGAGCTGGCTTATAGTCAATTTGATATATAATTTCACCTGATTTGGTTACTAACATCATGTTTTGGCTAGAACTAACTAATAAATGATCACCATAAGGTATAATTTTGTTTGGCTCTTCCTTATGTTCGAATTGAATACCATCCATAAACACGGTATATTGACCTGAATTTGGGTCAAATTCCAATATACGTTCATCTGAGTATATCAGCATCGTTCCATTTTCAGTGACCAATTCTCCAGCAGGATTTTTTATAGACTCATCCCAAATAGGCTTACCGTTCTCTAAATTTAAAATATTCATTTCTGTACCTTTTTTACCATTTTCGCGGTATACTAAGCCTATGCCAGGAGCATCAACAATTATTTCTTCAACAAATACTTTGCTTTTCCATATTCGCTCTCCTGTTTTTAAATCTATCATTACACAACCTTTCGATTTGAAGGATGCCAACATTTTATCATCATACAGTTTCAATAAGTATCCACCTTTAGCATCCCAAATATCATCGCCAGTTGTTGGGTTTAGAGATTCTATGTCGCCATCTGAAAATAATAATAATTCGCCGCCTTCTGTTTCCATCAAGAAGCCAGGGAAATCTCCACTGTACTTGTGTTCCCACTTTTCTTCACCCGTAGCAAGGTCGAATAAGCGTACTCTTTTTACAGATACAACAGCTGCTCCATAATTAGTTGCTACCAAACTAGCCTGATCTTCTTTTTTCAATTTAAATTCTTGTAACCAAATCCTTTTCCCGTTTTGTAGATTTAAAGCGAAAAAGTCTACTCTTTTATTTCTTCGCATAAGAATGTAAAGCGTGTTTCCATCGGGTGAAATTGAACTGTATTCAATATTGGCTTTATCTTTAGAAACATCATATTGCCATAATATATTACCAGAATTAGCATCTACCATATCGATACTTTTAGCCTTTGTAGCATCTTTAAGCCTAAAAAATAGAACTTTTTTATCATTATCTATGAGTTGAGCATCTGTAAAAAGATCTCCTTTTTCAGAAATTTGCCACAAGGATTTTCCAGTGTCAGGATCAACTTTAGCCAAGGTTGTATTTTTGTCAGCAAAATTGACGCTTTGGGCTTCACCTTTACTCGGGTTGTTTGCATCGTTTACTTGTAGACTGCTATTTAAGTAAATAAAGCCTTGTTATCTATTAAAGGTGTTGTATTTATATTGGTTTCATTAGTCCAAATAACATCTCCACTCGGTAAGCTTCGCATAACGGTTTCTTGTTCAGGTGTGCCAGTTAAAAGTTTAGTATCATCATAGAAATATGCTGAAAGGCTCATTTTATAGGCAGACAGGTAATTCATTTCAAAGCCTGTATTCACATTAATTAAAGTCGGAGAAGTCATGTTGCCATCAAAAATGGCTACAATTTTATTGAGGTCTTCATTTTCAGGATCTTCTTCAAATCTTACGCGATCGTCATAAAAAGCTTCGGGTTGATCTTTAAGTTGATCTTTATTTTCCTTGGTCATTAAAAGTTTTCCGCCATAGGGTCTAACAGCGGTAGATTCCCATAGTTTTTTGCCAGATTCTGCATCAATACCATAAACAATCATTTTTTTAGTGCCGACAAGCAAAACATCTTTATTGGGTACTAATTTTGTCCAAACAATTTCTGAGCCATCTAAGTCTGTACTCCAAATTTCTTCATTTTGTGCTTTTATTAAAGGACTTGCTAATAAAGCGATGAGAAATATAACTAAGCTAAATTTGGATAAATGTGTGTAGTGAGTATTTAATTTTTTCATAATACAGGTTTTTTGATTAAAATACACTTGAGATTTATACACAAATGAAACCTACTTTTTGAATCAAATCAATAAGGCAACTGCCCTATATTTTAAATCTTGTTTTGAAAATTGAATTATGTAAATACATTTAACTATTTGATTTTCAATGAAAATAAAATGTGTAGATGATACATTTTGTTTCTAGCTAAAATTTTAATGCAAACCTGCAAGGCTTCCTAATACCTTGCAGGTTATATACTTACCTATTTTTTGGAAACCTTACAGATCTAAAAAATTCAACTAATTTTGTGATTAATGAATAATTGGTAGACAAAGCATGGCAAATCAACAGGTTACATTAGAAGCAGAACATACCTACCACATTTATAACCGTGCAAATGGAGATGATATTTTGTTTAAAGAAGATGAAAATTATCGTTTCTTTCTCAAAAAATATGATGCTCATATTTCGCCTATTGCTGACACATTTTGTTATTGCCTGATGCCAAATCATTTTCATTTTTTGCTGCGAATAAAAACTGAAAAGGAGTTGCATGCACATTATTCAAAAAAAGATAAAAGTTTAATAGCAAACCTGCAAGGTTTTGAAAACCTTGCAGGTCTAAATGCACAACAATTCAGCAACTTCTTTAACTCCTACACTAAAGCTTTTAACAAAAAATACAGCAGAAAAGGGAGCTTGTTTATGCGAAATTTTAAACGCAAAGAAGTTGACGTTGAACAATACTTACGTAAGTTCGTGCACTACATTCATTACAATCCCATTGAAGCTTTTTTAACTAAAAGACCAGAAGAATATAGCTTTTCTTCTTATAAAAGTTTAATATCAAATGCACCTACGCAACTCCATAGAAATGAAGTGCTCAAATGGTTTGACGATCGTTCCAACTTTATATATTGTCACAAGCATTCACCTTCAATAACAGGAATTGAAAATCATCTTCACGACTAAAGGTTCTTTCCTGAATTGAAACCTGCAAGGTTTCCAAAAACCTTGCAGGTTTTATGGATCTGCCAACCCATAAAATCTAGGTTTAGAAACCTTGCAGGTCTTATAATAAATTCATCTATTTTTGTAACTCAAGCAATCCATACTATATGCTACACACTATAGAAAACGAAAAACTAATTTGCAAAATTGAATCGGTTGGAGCAGAAGTCAGGTCTTTAGTTTGTAAACAAACTGGCAAAGAATACATTTGGCAAATAAACCCAAATATCTGGGGAAGTAGTTCGCCAGTTTTATTTCCAGCCATAGGAAAAATTAAAGATAGTAAAGTTACTTACCAGCAACAGGAATATGCCATGCCTAAACATGGTATCATAAGAAATAATCATCATCTTCAGCTGAAGTCTATTAGTTCTTCTAAAGCTGAGTTTAGTCTTTCTACATCTGCAGAAACCTTAAAACAATATCCGTTTCAATTTTCTTTTAGAGTTTCATTTAGCTTGATTGGTCAATCTCTGCACATGCATTATAATATTGAAAATAAAGACACACAAACCATGTATTTTGCATGTGGAGGTCACACGGCTTATGCTTGCCCTATAAATAAATCAATTCAGCTTAACGATTATGTAGTTGAATTTCCTAAGAATATCAATTTACGCGCTAGAACTTTAGGCGATAGCGGATTGCTTTCTTCAAAAATTAGAGCTATTAAAACAGAAGCAAATTTACTGTATTTATCCAATACCCTATTTAATGAAGATGCTTTAATTTTTGAAAATATGGAAGCAGATTGGGTTCGATTAAGAAGAAAAGATGCTGAAAAAGGAGTTGTTGTTCGATTTAAAAATTACCCACATTTGGCCTTATGGTCTAAACCTAAAGCTGACTATGTATGTATTGAACCTTGGCTGGGTTTACCCGATGCAGAAGATGAATCTACTGATTTAGAACACAAATCTACTTATCAAAAATTACAGCCTAACTCATCCTTTTCTATAGCTATTGAAACTGAAATTGAATAGTAATCAGCAGAGCGGATGTGTTCAGTTCTCAATTTTTACGGTACTATTTTTTGATTTTTTTCTTGTAGATGTAATCATTTAGTAACCAAGTTACGCCAGCATAGGAAGCACCGCCAACAATAATCATAATTGCAGCTGAAAATAGAAAGTTTTCGGTGTCTAGGTTTTGTTCTGCTCCATATTGAAGCCAAAGCAAATTGATAATTGTGGTTAAAATTCCGAAGCCTAAACCATGTGTAAATAAGTATTTCTTGAAACCTAATTCTTTGGTTTTTTCCCAGTTTTTAATAAACTTTTCGTCACTTTTTTTCATCCTACTGAATTGAAATATGGTCTATAATGAGTTTAAAGTCTTGTTCTTTTTTATTGCCAATTAAGAAAGCAATTTCAGCAATATTATCAAAATCAAAATTAGACATATCTAGTTTTCTACCTCTAAACTGTGGGCTAAAATCGGCAATGTTGAGTTTTATTTCTTGCCATTCTCCGTTTGTACTAAATTCTTGAACATAAGATTGGCGTTGCTGTGTAGAAGCTTTTAAACGAAATTGGTATTTTTTGCCATCTCCTTTCACTTTTAAGACTACTTGTTTGTAATCTTGTACGCCATTAAAATTAGGATTGTGTCTCACAGAAGCAAATCCGCCATTATTGGCCAAAGAAATATGGCCTTTAAAAATACCGTGGCCTTCATCTGAAATTTGGAGTGTACTAGAAGATCGTCCACCCATCACTCCATCGTTCACAATTTGCCATTCATTAGCCATGGTTTTGGTGGTAAAATTAAAAAGGTTAGTTGTGGTTAAACTCATCGATAAAAATATTAGTAATGTATATAAAATCCCAGATTTACAAAATTTATAAAAGATCATATCTAAAGTAAGAGTTAAATGGATTATATTAAGAACTAAAAAAGAAACGCAGCTTTATAAGTTTACATTTTATAAAATATGTTGTGTTAATTAAAAAAATCATTTTTCTTATCTTTAACAGTAAAGCGGTCTCTTCTCTCTTATTGTAAAGTACTAAAAAATTATGAATATGAATTGCCGCTTAACAATAAAGCAATAATTTTTGATACTCAATTAAATTACTTCTTCTAAGCTAGCCAATATAGCATCGTAAATTTGCTGCATTTCTTCTTTGTTAATTACATAAGGAGCCAGAATATAAATCGTGTTACCTAAAGGTCGTAAAAAAACACCACGTTTCATAAAAAACGAATATAATTCATTTCTTAAATTTCCATAGCGTTCCATTTTTACGGCTAAGTCTAAAGCTAAAATGACTCCAATTTGCCGAACATCTTCAATTTTAGGATGTTGCTTCAATTGAACGGCAAAAGATTGATGCCAACTCATTATCTCTTTGATTTGCTGCTGAATTTCATCTGAAGCTAATAATTCTATGGATGCTAATGCTGCTGCACAAGCTAATGGATTTCCGGTGTAGGTATGACCATGAAATAAACCTTTTGCCAAATCATCATCATAAAAGGCATCGTAAATTTTTTGCGTGCAACTTGTTATTCCCATAGGAACCATCCCAGCCGATAAGGCTTTGCTTAAGCAAATAACATCTGGTTTGGTTTGTATATAGTCTGACGCAAATGTTTTACCAGTTTTGCCAAAACCAGTCATTACTTCGTCTGCAATACAAATAACATCATTTTTTTTACAAATTTTCAAGATGTCTTCTAATCCAACTTTAGAATACGTTTTCATAGCAGCAGCGCCTTGTATGAGCGGTTCGTAGATGAAACCTGCAATCTTATATTCATTAAAATATTGCTGAAGCTGATTAAGTACTGCTTGATTGTTATTTCCGTTGGGTTTGGGTAAACGTAGTACTTCTATAAAATGTTTTTCGAATGCACCATTATATACTGAAAGCCCAGAAACTGACATAGCTCCAAAAGTGTCTCCGTGAAAACCTTCTTCGAAAGCTAGCATCACATTTCTTTGTTTACCATGATTGTGATGATACTGTAAAGCCATTTTAATTCCTACTTCGGTAGCAGTCGAACCATTATCGTTAAAGAAAAGCTTAGCTTGATTAGGAGGTAGTATTTCTATTAATTTTTCAGCTAATTTTACAGCAGGTTCATGGGTAAATCCGCTAAAAACTACCTGGTCTAACTTATCCATTTGTTTGCTTACGGCTTTCTTAATCTTGGGATGGCAATGTCCGTACATACTGGTGTACCAAGAAGAAATGCCATCTATAAAACGATTGCCATCTTCATCTTCTAACCAAACTCCTTTTGCCTTTTTAATAGCTTTTAAAGGTGCTGCTGTTTTATGTTGGGTAAGTGGGTGCCAAATTACTTTCTCATCCCGCTCAGAAAGGCTTTTGCCAAATCGAATATTTTTCCCTAAAATCTTCATATTTCTTAAAAATACAAATTTAATAAAGCCTAATTAGGCTATCTAATTCCAATTCACAAATAAATAAGAAATAGCACTGAATCTAAACCTTCTTCAGGTTTTTTACGTAATTAAATAAAGTTGAATAATGGAAGGACGATATAAATATATTCAAATTCTGAGTGCTCGATACTCAAAAAGCATATTCGATCAATATGTACTCAGTAAAAAAAACGTATTGAAATTACATCTATTTTTAAAAAAAGAATTTAACGACTTGGCTCAATTAGAAATAGAATCTTCTTCGCGCCAAATGGCAATTGAGTTTACTTCAAAAGTTACTAGTATTGGTGATGTGTGGACTGCAATTCATCTTTATTTGAAAATACCTTATCGAAATTCTGCACGATTTCCTAGTGTGGAAAATAAAATTATATAAAATACGATTGAGCTTAAAAAAGCTGGTATCCAAACACAAAGTTAATACTATTGCCAGCATCAATAGATATTAGGTTATCAATATCAGACTGCTTGATAAGATAATAATTTAATGAAAATGAATACTTATCACCGAAGTTAGAACCTAATCCAATTAAAAAACTACTTTTACTGATATTTTCTTTTCCATAGTTGGTGTAGGGTGCACTAAAGGAAGACTTTCCATCTATAAAAAAATTATAAGCATAAGCAGCAGAAATGAATAATTCAGTATTTTCATTAACATCAAAATATCTGCGTACTCCAATTGGCATTTCTAAAATTAAACTTTCTAAGCCAGGGTCGTAAAATTGTGGATATAAAAGGTCAAAATTAGAAGGATTTATATCGGATACATTTCCAGCTCTAAAGTACTGAATGTTTGGACTTATAAATAACCGCCACCGATCTATTTCGTTTGTATAAGTAAATTCTGCATCTACGCCAATCGAATAGGTAATAATATCATTAAATGCGTCTTCTCTTTGAAACCTTTCTCTGTTACCAAAAATTAGCGCTAAACTTTGTGTAGTTTCAGGGGTGTATGTGGCTCCGATTGTAGCTTTAAAATTTAATTTAACCTTTGTCCTTTTCTCATAAAAATTTTCTGAAGCTTGATTTTTACAAGTAGCGTACTCATTAAAAAAATTTACTAAATCACCAATCTCATATTTAATTCTAGAATATTTTTTTATAGTGAATCCTTCACAGAATAGGTTTTCGTACAATTGCTTTTGAAATTCTCTATGTTTTGCAGATAATGATTTCTTTTCTGCATACTTTAATAAGAGAAGTTCATTATTATGTTCGTAGAAAAAAATATTTTGGATATCTTCATAAGCTAACAATGATTTTTCAGCTTCAAATAAAACTTTCAAAAAGATAAGGTCTCCTTTTTTCTTGATTAAATTTAATTCTTTGTCAAACACATTAACATCAAGCTTGTAACGCTTGTAATATTTGGCTGTCTTGTAAATTTTAAATTCATTTACTTCTTCTACATTTTTGGTTTGTAAAGGAGAATCTTCTTTTAATTTATAATCAAAACTTACAGGAGTTTCAGACCATCTTTGATACTTTATAAGACACTCAACTTTTTTGTTTTGATTATCTACAAAATAGCCTTCTTTAAAATAAGTTTGTGCATAAATATTAATTGTTGCTAAAAATGCAATGCCGAAGTAGATGATTTTATTTTTCAAAATAGACCTTAATTAAATGAAGCTGCAAACTTATTATATTTTGGATAAAAGGGCTTAAATACTTGTATTTTTTAGCAGATTTGGTTTAAATATACTTGAATAAAGAATTCAGGTTATTTTACTAATATTGATAAATAATTATCCCAGAGTTTATATCAAAAGTTACTAGTATTGGTGATGTGTGGACTGCAATTCACCTTTATTTGAAAATTCCTTATCGAGATTCAGCGAGATTTCCATTTGTGAAAAACCTACCATCGGCTATTTAAATTAATTTTAAATTAGGTTTAAAGAAAACCTAATTTGACTTTCTATCGTACATAATTGTAAATCATGAATTATGCACAGAAATTTAAAACTCATTAGCATTTCTTCAAAAAACACAAGTCTTGAAATAAGGCAACAATATAGCATACAAAACCAAAAAGCTGAAGACTTCATGGTTCATTTAAAAAATACCTTTGCAGACCTTAACGGAATCATGGTGCTTTCTACTTGCAATAGGACAGAAGTATATTTTGAAGCGGTTAATACTAACGCTAATTTAATAATAAACTCACTTGAGCGTTTTTTAAATATTCCACATTATAAATCTGCCAAAAATTTTGAATGCAGCCATTCAACATTAAAAAGTCTAAAACATTTAAGTCAGGTAGCTTGCGGTTTAAAATCTTCTTTACAGGGTGATAAAGAAATTATGGGTCAAATTAAACAAGCCTATAAATGTTCTTTACGTAAAAATATGCAAGGTAGTTTACTCGAGCGTGTTATGCAGCAAGTAATTAAAATACACAAGCGAATTCATAACGAAACTGATTTCAAAAAAGGTTCCACTTCTTTTGCTTACCGAAGTTTAAAACAACTAGAACAACATGTTGGGAAACAAAATTTAGCCCATCAAAAAATTCTTTTAATTGGGGCAGGGCAAATTATTCAAGAAGTTCTTGCTTACTCAGCCAAGTACAAGTTAGGTGAATTGAACATTACCAATCGTAGTTATGATAAAGCAAAAAAGCTAGCAAAACTTTATCCACTTAAAGTCATTTCTTTTGACTATTTCTTACAGCAGAAAGACTTATCTTCTTACGATGTTATAATTACAGCTGTTTCAGGAAATAAACATTTTATTACTAAAGAACATTTTAAGGCTAATAACAATACGCTTTTAATTGATTTAGCTGTGCCAGCTAATGTTCATCCAGCAACGAGTGAAAGTTGCAAACTAATTAATATTGATGAGTTAAGCTCTACTATTGACCATACAAAAAAACAACAAAAGGAAGCTTTGTCTGAAGTAAATAAAATTATTGATTTTGAAAATTTAGTTTTTCGAAGTTGGCTAGAAGCTTATAAAAAAAGAAGCAATTTAGTAAATAAGACATTTACTAGTAGGCACTTAAGCCTTGTAAACTAGTTTTAATTAGCTGCATAAAAAAAGCTTCAACTAAATGTTGAAGCTTTGTGGGCGCAGAGGGAGTCGAACCCCCGACCTTCTGGGTGTAAACCAGACGCTCTAAACCAACTGAGCTATGCGCCCTGCTAAATTGCGAGTGCAAATATAATTCAAACTTCAAGATTACAAAATTTTTATTTTACTTTTTTTCAAAAAAACTTATCTCTTGAATATACTTGAGAAAATCAGCAACAACAAAGGTACTTCCGCCCACAAAAATCATATCACTTTCTGTTGTATTAGACCATGCTGCTTCAAAAGCCTGTTCAACTTTACCCGAAGCTTTTCCATTTAATCCCATTTTTTGTGCTTCTTTTAGCAAATCTAAATGTGGTAAGGCTCTAGGTATGTTCGGTTCACAAAAATAGTAAATTGCCGATTTTGGGAGTAAGCTTAAAATAGATTGTATGTTCTTATCGCTTACCATGCCTAAAACAACGTGTAATTTTCTGTAGGTTTCTTTTTCTAATTCTGCTGCAATCAAAGCAACACCCGCTGTATTGTGTCCGTTATCACAAATTACTTTGGGTCTTTCATGAAGTATTTGCCACCTTCCTATTAAGCCAGTGTTTTTGTTGGTTTTTTCAATTCCTTTTTGAATGGCTTCTTCATTTAAATTAAACTTGGCTTTTAGTAAATTTAAAGCTGCAATTACAGTATTCAAATTTTTTTGCTGAAAGCTTACTAGTTTGCTATTGTTTAGAACTTCATTATTTTGATTTGCCAAATGAATGGGTGCTTTTTCAGCTTTAGCTTTTGCTTCAAATACTGGAAAGGTTTCTTCATGGAATTCGCCAATTAAAACAGGTGTTTCAGGTTTAATGATTCCTGCTTTTTCAAAAGCAATTTTAGCTTCGGTATTTCCTAAAAATGCAGTGTGGTCTAATGAAATGTTGGTAATTATAGATAATTCGGGCTTAATAATATTAGTAGAATCTAGCCGGCCACCTAAACCTACTTCAATTATTGCTATATCTACTTGTTCTGTGGCAAAATACGAATAAGCTAAGCCAACTGTCATTTCAAAAAAAGAAAGCTGCTGTTTGACCATGAAGTTTTTGTGCTCTTCAATAAAGTCTACTACTTTTTCTTTTGGAATTTGCTGCCCATT
>CBFIGU010000029.1:0-24030 GCA_965662165.1 Psychroflexus sp. | reverse complement strand
TGACATTAAAGGCACAAACTCCAGCATAAATTTTGAATCTGAATTTATGCGCTTTGGAGTTCAAGGGGTTGCCAATATTGGTACATTACTTAATTTTAAAGATTTCACCAATCGTTTCAACTTATTGGGTCATGCTGGGGTTACTTATGGTAGAAATGATACTGATTTTGATGATGACACAGACCAATTTATCGGTATCACCGCTGGTATTATGCCCCAATTCAAAATAACAGAACGTTTTGCCTTAAATCTTAATCTAACAGCTATGGCTTTAGACTCTGCAAACTTGACTTGGGACGGGGCAAGTAGCGGAGTAAGAAGAGGCTTTGACCATAAAATGTTTACGGCAACTCTAGGTTTATCGGTTTATTTAGGTAGTGCAAATAAACATGCTGATTTTGTTGATAATTCAAAAACAAAACAACTTGAAAAAGAAGTTGAAGAAATTGAAGGTCGTTTAGCTAAACTAGAAAGCGATATGCAAGATGATGATCGTGATGGTATTCCAAACTATATAGATGTAGAGTCTAACACACCAACTGGAATAAGAGTTGACAGTAAGGGTAGAGCTATTGATACTAACGATAATGGCATTCCTGACGACATGGAAGAGTCTTTAGATATGCGTTATGTTTCAGTTGAAAAAGCAGAAAAAGAAGGAATGATGGGTGGTAATACCAATCAAACGGCTATGACTTTATTAAATGAAGGCTATGTTAATGTATACTTTAAGTTTGATAGTACACAACCAGAGATTTATTCTTTCGATGCAGTAAATTATATGGTTACTTACATGAGAAATAATCCAGATGCAACAGCAACTTTAACTGGATATGCTGACCAAGTTGGTAACACAGAATACAATAATAATTTATCAGAACGTAGAGCTAAGAAAGTTTATGATATCTTAGTAAGTGCTGGAATAAGTGAAGACCGTCTAGAATACAAAGGAGGTGGAGTTGATGACTCTGTACAACCTAATGCTTCTGAAGCTAGAAATATTATTAGAAGAGTTACTTTCACATTAAATAATTAATATTTTCAACTATAATATTTAAAAGCCATCTCATAAGAGGTGGCTTTTTTGATTAATTACATTTGCCTTCATGGGAATAATTATAACATGTAAATTCGGTTGGGATATTGATGTATATTTAATGCAGCATAAAATCAATTAACTAATTGCATTTTTTAAAAAGAAGGTTATTAATATTTATGATTTCGAAAATAATCCTATATTTAGCCCTATAAAAAATTATTAATATGAAACCATTTTTAACCACTGTAATATTATTTACAGCTTTAGTATTCGGAAGTTTTACAAGTAACGCACAAGAAGTTGATTTTGAACAAGTTTACAATAATTCAAAGAAAACAGCTTTAGTCATCTCTGAAAAGCTTGATTTAAATGTTGAAGAAACACAGTATTTAACTCGTTTTATTACTTCAAGGGAACAAAATTTAGCCAAAGTAAAAGCAGCTGGCAACGAATTAACCGAAAAGGAAGACGCTTATCTTGAAAAAATTAATGAAAAGTTCAAGAAAAATGCTATTACTATTTTTGGAGAAGAAAAAGCAAAAATGGTATTTAAACTCTACGAAATCTAAACATTTCTACTTAATTAAAATACTGAACGAGCCACCTAATTAGGTGGTTTTTTTTTTATAATGCACCAAAAATAGCAACACCATAAATTGCAAAGCGCAGTAAGCGTAACAATCCAAAAAGTAAAAAACTACCAAAAGGAAATTTTATAATTCCAGCTGCCATACTAGAAATTGAAAAAGGCAGTGGCAATAAAGCACCAGCAATAATGAGCAACCCACCCCATTTCCGCATATTCTTTATATGCTTTGCCATTTTTACTTCTAAATAAACGAATACAGAAGGTATAGCAGCAAAACCGCGACCAACGAAATAAGAAATAATTCCACCCACGTAAGAGAGTATTCCCAGAAGCGAAAGCAAATACCACTGGTATTCAGCAAATTTTCCAGCCCAGGCAATAAATATTTCTGGAGGAATTAACCCCAAAATAGATTCTGAAGCAAAGAAAACAGCTAATACACCTACAGGATGAAAATTTTCGGTTACATAGGTAAGAATATCATTAATATCCATTACAAAAAAATGAATACCTAATACAATAGCTACAAAAATAGCAATTGGGACCGCAGCCTTAATCATACTTCTTCCTAAAAAACTATAAAACCCTGTGTAAGTGTAATATTGGTGTAGTAATTTCCAACGTGGCTTTTTATTAGAACTGGTTTGATTAGTTTCGGACATTTACTATAAATTGAAGTGCAAAAATACTTTAATTAATCTCGCCTTTTATCAATATAATGTGAAAAATTAGTTCTTAAAAGGATAGACTTCCAACCTAAAAACTTTTTTACAATAACGGAATCCTTTACATTTGTTGAAATTAGAATTATGGCTGGAAATAGCTTTGGAAATATTTTTAAACTTACCACTTTCGGCGAATCACATGGAATCTCAATTGGAGGAATTATTGATGGATGCCCATCAAATCAACCTGTAGATGTAAATGCTATTCAGCTAGAATTGCAAAGAAGGCGTCCTGGACAATCAAAAATAGTAACCCAACGTAAAGAGAAAGATGAAGTAATCTTTAAATCGGGTATTTTTGAAGGTAAGACAACAGGCACACCCATTGCTTTTGAAATCATAAACGGAGATTCAAAGTCTAAAGACTACAGCCATATTAAAGATGTTTACAGACCAAGTCATGCAGATTTCACTTATCAGAAAAAATATGGTCATCGAGATTATCGTGGCGGTGGAAGATCTAGTGCTCGAGAAACAGCATCTCGCGTTGTAGCTGGTGCTTTAGCTAAACAGCTTTTAGGAAATATTAAAATAAACGCCTATACATCTTCTGTCGGTAAAATAGAAATGGAAGATACCTATCAAAATATCGACTTTTCGAATATAGAAAAAAATGCTGTTCGTTGTCCAAATCTAAAGCTAGCTGAAGAAATGGAAACTTACATCAAAAAAATAAGAAAAGAAGGAGACACGGTTGGTGGTGTTGTTAGCTGCGTAATTAAAAATGTTCCAATAGGTTTAGGCGATCCCGTTTTCGACAAATTGCATGCTGATTTAGGCAAAGCCATGCTCTCTATCAATGCAGTTAAAGGTTTCGAAATTGGAAGTGGCTTTAACGGAACTAAAATGAAAGGTAGCGAACACAACGATTTAATTGGTGTTGATGAAAAAACAGAAACTAATTATAGCGGTGGTGTACAAGGCGGAATTTCTAACGGCATGGACATCTATTTTAAAGTTGCATTTAAACCGGTAGCTACTCTAATGCAAAAACAAAAAACAATAAACACAAATCAAGAAGAAGTTGAAATGCAGGGAAAAGGAAGACATGATCCTTGTGTTGTACCTAGGGCGGTACCTATTGTAGAAGCCATGGCTGCATTGGTAATCATAGACCATTTATTACTATATAATTCGAATAAAAATTTCTGATTTATAGAGATTTTGTAAAATATGTAACTTAATAATCCAAACAATGAAATTAGCATTACACTGGCAAATTATATTAGGAATGGTTTTGGGCGTTATTTTCGCCTTAATATTAAATTTATTTGATTGGGGCGCTGATTTTATTTCGAATTGGATTAAGCCTTTCGGTAATATTTTCATTAAATCCCTTAAACTGATAGCTGTTCCTTTAATATTAGCATCATTGATAAAAGGAATATCGGACTTAAAAGATATTTCTAGCTTATCTAAAATGGGATTCAGGACTATCATCACCTACTTAATTACCACAATAATTGCCGTAAGTATTGGCTTAATTGTAGTTAATTTATTTCAACCCGGAAAAACAATAAGTGAAGAAACTAGAAATGAATTAGTAGAAAGCTATGGCGCAGATGCAGAAAACAGTAGACAGGTAGCAGAAAAACAAAAAGAATCTGGCCCTTTACAGGCTTTAGAAGATTTGGTACCCGATAATATTTTTGGAGCCGCTGCTGATAATGGCAATATGCTACAAGTTATATTCTTTGCCTTATTTTTTGGCATAGGCTTGATTTTAATCCCCGAAGAAAAAGCAAAACCGGTTAAAGATTTTTTTGACAGTTTAAATGAAGTCATTTTAAAAATGATTGATTTAATTATGCTTGCTGCTCCTGTAGGTGTTTTTGCTTTATTAGCTGCACTAATTGTAGAAGCCCCAAGTAGCGACTTAATTGTGGCCTTATTATACTATTCCATTTGTGTTATAGGCGGTTTAATTTTAATGATTATTATTTATACTTTAGGAGTCTGGCTCATTACAGGAAAAAGTCCAGATTATTTTTTAAAGGGAATTTTTCCTGCTCAACTACTCGCATTTTCGACGAGTTCTAGCGCAGCAACACTTCCTGTAACTATGGAGCGTGTTGAAGATGAGCTTAAAGTTGATTCTAAGGTTGCCAGCTTCGTGCTTCCGATTGGGGCCACCATTAATATGGATGGAACTAGTTTATATCAAGCTGTTGCGGCTGTTTTTATAGCTCAAGCTTTTGGAATGGACTTAAATTTAGCAGCTCAACTTGGAATTATTGGTACGGCTACTCTAGCTTCTATAGGTTCTGCTGCAGTTCCTGGTGCAGGGATTGTTATGTTGGTAATTGTGTTGAGTCAAGCTGGAATTCCTGAAGCTGGTTTAGCTCTCATTTTTGCAGTAGATAGACCATTAGATATGCTAAGAACTACTGTAAACGTGACGGGTGATGCTGCAGTATCTATGACGGTTGACCATGCTCAAAAAAAGAAAAAGTAAGTTTTTTGATCTGCTAGTGTGGAAGTGTGTTAATGCGAGAATGTGGAAATTTGTTTATCTGGAAATATGTTAATGTTAGAATACTTTAATGTGAAAATTTGCAGATATGATAAAAAGAATGAGTCTAAAAATAAAAAATTAAAAGATGAGTTTTTATATTTCTCTGCTCCCTTTGCGATAAACTTTGTGTGCTTTGCGTGAAAAATCTATAGACTGAAATACTAATGTGTTAATGAGATAATGTGGAAATGTGTTAATCTAGAAATGTATTAATACGAGAATGTGTAAATGTGAGAATGTTGAAGTATGCAGATGTGATAAAAAGAATAAAAAAACTAAATAAACTAAAGCAATAGGTAGTATTCTTTTCGATTTAGACAATTTTCGATGAAAAATATCTTATTTTTATTTTTATTGTTTTACTTGTTTTGCTCCTTCAATAACTTTTTGTTTTAATGAAGCTTTGTAAGCTAAAATTTGATCTTGAATAGCTTTATCACCTGCTCCTAGGATTTGAGCTGCTAAAATTCCTGCATTTTTAGCACCGTCTAAAGCAACTGTAGCTACAGGAACGCCACCAGGCATTTGCAAAATTGACAATATAGAATCCCAGCCATCTATTGAATTTCTTGATTTAACAGGAACACCAATTACAGGAAGCGGAGATATAGACGCAATCATTCCTGGTAAATGAGCAGCTCCACCGGCACCAGCAATAATAACTTGTAAACCACGTTCGTGAGCATTCTTACCATAATCCATCAATTTTTCTGGCGTGCGGTGTGCAGAAACTATATCTACTTCAACTGAAATAGATAATTCCTTTAAAAAATCTATTGCTTCTTGCATTACAGGTAAATCACTTGTACTACCCATTATAATTCCTACTCTAGCCATATTCCTTAATTTGAAATTACTTTAATTTTCTTTTTTACTTGTTCTGCAATTTTTCTTGCTTCATCAATATCTTTATTTACAATACTTACATGACCCATTTTTCTAAATGGTCTTGTCTCTCTTTTACCGTAAATATGTGGAGTAACACCAGATAGTTGCATTATCTCTTCAATATTTTCATAAAGCACGCTACCTTTATAATCTTTATCTCCCACCAAGTTAACCATAACAGCAGCTACTTTTTGGTTCGTATCGCCCAAAGGTAAATCTAAAATAGAACGTAAATGTTGCTCAAATTGATTAGTAAAACTAGCTTCAATACTAAAGTGACCAGAATTATGCGGCCTTGGTGCAACTTCATTAATTAAAATTTGATCATCTTCAGTTTGAAAAAGCTCAACGGCTAATAAACCTACATGCTCAAAAGATTTAGAAACCTGCATAGCTACTTCCCTAGCTCTTTGTTCAACTTTGCTTGAAATTCGAGCTGGACTCAGCACATATTCTACTTGATTTGCTGTAGGGTGAAATTCCATTTCAACTACTGGGTAAGTTTTAATTTCACCTGAAACATTTCTGGCTACAATCACTGCCAATTCATTTTTAAACGGCACTAAATCTTCTCGAATACAAGCTGTATCTGGCAATTTACTTAAATCATCTTGTGTTTTTATTACACTTACGCCTTTTCCATCGTAACCCCCTTTGCAAGCTTTCCAAACAAAAGGAAATTCAATTCTTTTTTGATCTATCGCATCAATTAAATCTTGTTTTGTTTCAAATAATTCGAAATCTGCTGTGGGTAGATTTTTATTTTTGTAAAAGGTTTTTTGAACTCCTTTATCTTGAATTTGTAATAATGTTTGAGCAGAAGGAAAAACTTTCTTGCCTTCTTTTTCAAGTTGTTGAAGCGCTGCAACATTTACACTTTCAATTTCAAATGTCAGTACATCTACATTGCGTCCAAATTGAAGTACGGTTTCATAATCTTGTAAATCTCCTACTTCAAAATGATTAGCCGCTAATTTAGCTGGCGCTTCTGGATTAGGATCGACTACAGCTGTACCAATATCATACTTCCGTGTTTCATACAAAAGCATTTTTCCTAATTGACCACCGCCTAAAATTCCAAGTTTAAAATCTGAAGAAAAGTAATTTTTCATGAAACAAAAATAATTAAAAGCAATTGAGAACTATTTTAAAATTGAAATTTAATTTGAAAGATGAAAAGTCTTTGTATGGATTGGCTAGACTTAATAGTTTCACATTGATTTATTTTCAAATTGCTAAATTGATACATTTTTATTTTAATACATTAGCAAATTATCTACACTTCCCATGATTTAGAAGTTCTATACACCACACCTTTAAATAAAGCTACCAACTTTTGATTACAGGTTACTTCTACAGTATGAAAACCTAATTTATTTTTGGTTACAGCAACAGAAGATTCTGCATACAATTCGTCTCCTTCTGCAATAGCTTCAATATGATTGATGGAAGTTTCAATTGAAACTGCATATTTTCCATGTGTATTAGCTGCAAAGCCAAAAGCAGAATCGGCTAAGGAATACGTAATTCCACCATGAGCTTTATTCATAGAGTTAAGCATTTCTTTCCTAACTTTTAATTTGAGTTTGCAGTAACCCAATTTCACTTCAACAATTTCGATGCCTAACCACTGCGAAAAAGCATCCTGTGATAGCATTTTAAAAGGAATTTGAAGTTTTTCTTCTTCGCTTAATTTATCCAATTCTCTTTTTCTTTTCAGGTTTACGAAAGTTCAAATGTCTTATTTTGTTGAAGCATTTTGCGTAAAATAGGACTACAACGGTAGCGATCTTCTCGATAAGTGTCATACAAATTATCCATTTTTTCTACACACCATTCAATTCCTTTTTCATTTGCCCAAGCTAAAAGTCCTTTTGGATAATTTACACCACCTTTCATGGCCAAGTCTATATCTTTTGCATTTGCAATATTCATAAATAAAGCATCTGCAGCTTCATTAATGAGCATTACTAAAATTCGTTCAAAAACTAATTTTGCCAAGACGTCATCTTGATTAGGAGTTGGTTTGGGTGCATCTTCTGCATAATTATAGTAGCCTCTACCCGATTTTCTTCCTAAGTAACCCGCTTCAGCAAAACGCTTTTGGGTAAAAGAAGGTTTGTAACGCGGATCGTAATAAAAGGCTTTAAAAACGGTTTCAGTAACTGTGTAATTAACATCATTTCCAATGAAATCCATCAGCTCAAAGGGACCCATCCTAAATTTACCAAGACTTTTCATGGCCCAATCTATTGTTGCAAAATTGGCAATACCTTCTTCATAAATTCGCAATGCTTCCCCATAAAAAGGCCTTGCCACTCTGTTTACAATAAAACCAGGAGTGTCTTTTGCTAAAGCTGGGGATTTTTTCCATTCATTTAATATTTTAATGCTTTTATGAACAACATCTTCATCAGTCTGAACAGCAGGAATTACTTCTACCAATTTCATTAATGGTGCTGGATTAAAAAAATGCAAACCAATACACCTATTTGGGTTTTGTAATGCAGATGCTATTGACGCTATGGAGAGTGATGATGTATTACTTGCTAAAATTGCATCTTTTGAAACCAAATCTTCTAAAGATTTGAAAAGCTTTTGCTTAATTTCTAAGTTTTCTACAATAGCTTCAATAACCAAGTTAGCAGTTGCTAAATCTGAAAGTGAACTTGTGTAAGTTAAATTAGATTGTATCCGATTTTTCTCGTCGGTGTCAATTCGGTTTTTCTCTATGAGACGATTTAATACTTTTTCTAATTGTGTTTTAGATTTAGTCAAAGCTTCGTCTTGCTGATCAAATACAAGAACTTGGTTATCTGCAGTTGCAGCTATTTGTGCAATACCGCTACCCATTGTTCCCGCACCTATTACGCCTACCGTCATATTTATTTTATTTGAGTTGCTCAAAATTACACAAATTATTCTGCTTTAGTGAAGAGCTAAATTTTAAAATATCATAAATTGTAAGGTGACAAAAACCATATGATATTCATCAATTGTTCAACTTAAAAAATTCAACAAACTTCGTTATCGCAAATATTAAAATTGAAAAAAGCCTGAGTAAAAACTGTATTTTTGAAGTATGAATTTTCAGGATTACATGCGTAAAATTATACATGTAGATATGGATGCTTTTTATGCGTCTGTAGAGCAATTAGACTACCCCAACTTAGCAGGAAAAGCCATTGCAGTTGGCGGAAGTTCTGAGCGAGGCGTTGTTGCCGCTGCAAGTTACGAAGCTCGAAAATATGGCGTTAAAAGTGCAATGAGTGGAAAGCTTGCTAAACGTTTATGTCCTGACTTAATTTTTGTAAAAAGTAATTTTGATCGATACCAAGAAATATCTGCACAAATTAGAAGTGTGTTTCTAGAATTTACCGATTTAGTTGAACCACTTTCTTTAGATGAAGCTTATTTAGATGTAACGCAAAATAAAAAAGGAAATCCTAGTGCTACTCAGTTAGCTACCCAAATTAGAAAACGAATAAAAGAGGAAACAGGATTAAATGCTTCAGCTGGAATTTCAATAAATAAATTCGTTGCTAAAATAGCAAGTGACATCAATAAGCCGAATGGACAAAAAACCATTCCACCGGAAGAAGTGCTTAGCTTTATTGAGGGTTTAGATATTCGAAAATTTCATGGGGTTGGAAAAGTTACCCAAGAAAAAATGTATAAACTGGGTATCTTTACGGGTTCAGATTTAAAAAAGTATAGCTTAGAACAATTAATTGATTTATTTGGAAAAAGCGGAAGACACTACTACAACATTGTTAGGGGCATTCATCTTAGCGAAGTAAAGCCCAATCGAATCAGAAAATCATTAGGGGCTGAGCGTACTTTTTCTGAAAATATCTCGTCAGAAATATTTATGATTGAACGCTTAACTCAAATTGCAGAAGAAGTAGAACGAAGACTAAAAAGCAAGAACGTAGCTGGTAAAACCATTACGCTTAAATTAAAATACAGCGACTTCAGCATTCAAACAAGAAGTAAAACTTTAGATTATTTTATTTCTTCAAAAAGTCTGTTATTAGAAGAAACCAAGCATTTGCTTTTTCAGGAAAAAGTGAAAGATTCTGTCCGTTTACTTGGGATTAGCGTTTCTAATTTAAATACAGACCAAGAAAAAAAGGCAAAGACTAAAGTAAATGTTCAATTAAAATTTCCTTTTTAAGTACTTTGCATGCCTTTTCTGTTATAAGTTTCTAAACTCAACGAAATTAGAATTACCAGTAAACTTCCGAAAATATTTAGCCACAGATATGGCATTAATTCAATATACCAAACCCATAAAACAATTACTTGTGTAACTATAGCACCAACAAAAACGGACTTGGCTTTTACATATTTAATAAAAAAAGCGAGTAGAAAAATGCCTAATACATTGCCGTAAAAAATCGAACCAATAATATTTACTAATTGAATTAAATTATCAGATAAATAAGCAATACAGGCAAAAGCAATGGCAAAAATTCCCCAACCTAAAGTAAATAATTTTGAAGCATTTAAAAAATACCGATCAGATTTAGGTGATTTCACATTGCGCTTAAACAAGTCCATGGTTGTGGTACTTGCTAAAGCATTTAACTCTGATGCAGTTGAAGACATAGCTGCACTAAGAATTACAGCGAGTAATAAACCTACAAGTCCTTTGGGTAGATAATCTAGAATAAAACTGATAAAAATATAATCTTTATCGTTAGTTTCTACAGTATCATCTGCTTGCTTAATGAGTAATTTAGCTTTATCTCTTATTTGAAATTCTTGATTATTAAGTAATGCTACTTGCTTTTGAAGTTTTTCAATTTCTAATTGTTCTTCAGTATTTAACTCTCCAAATTTAATAGCAATTGCTTGCTTTTCTGCTTGAACTTTTTGTAACTGATTTTCTAAATTTTGATAATCATTTTTAAATTCTGAAGCATAAACTGCATTTTGAGCTGCCGGATTAAAGTTTAAGGGAGCATTTTCGAACTGATAAAAAACAAAAACCATAATACCTACTAACAATATAAAAAATTGCATAGGCACTTTTAAAAATCCGTTGAACAAAAGCCCCATTTGGCTTTCTCTTAAGGATCTTGCCGATAAGTAGCGTTGCACCTGACTTTGGTCTGTTCCAAAATAAGACAAGGCTAAAAAAGTCCCACCTAAAATTCCACTCCAAAAAGTGTATCGGTTCTCAAAATCGAATGAGAAGTCTAAGACATCTAACTTACCACTCGAACCTGCAATTTTTAAGGCTTTATTGAAAGAAATATCGTCTGGTAAATCGTTTAGAATAAAGAAAAAAGCAATAAACATTCCCGCAAAAATCACTGCCATTTGCTGCTTTTGAGTCACGTTAACGGCTTTAGTTCCACCCGTAACTGTATAAATTATGACGAGCACACCAATAATGATATTCAAGGTGAATAAATCCCAACCAATTACTGCAGATAGAACAATAGCTGGAGCAAATATGGTAATTCCTGCTGCTAAGCCACGCTGGATTAAAAATAGTAAAGCCGTAAGCGTTCTTGTTTTTTTATCGAATCTAGATTCTAAATATTCGTAGGCTGTGTAAACATTGAGTTTATGATAAATGGGTAAAAAAACCATACAAATAATAATCATGGCTATGGGTACCCCAAAATAAAATTGAACAAAACCCATCCCGTCATTAAAAGCTTGACCGGGTGTAGACAAAAATGTAATTGCACTAGCTTGAGTAGCCATAACAGATAAACCTACTGTCCACCATTGGGCTTCATTTCCACCTTTAATAAAGTCCTTTACATTTTTACTTCCGCGAGATTTATAACTTCCATAAATTACTATAAAAGCTAAGGTGCAAATTAAAACTACCGCATCAATCCAATCCATTTTTTAAAATTGTTTCATAAACCAATAAAAAAATAATATATAGACTGAGTTTAAAACAAGCAGCAAGGTATAAGTTTTACTCCATGTATATTTTTTATTCTTTTTCATTTCCTAAAGATAATAGGTTTGCAAATAAACGGTAAGCACCAACAACTCCTGCTGGTAATTGCCTAAAAAAACTTAAACCAGTGTAGGTATAGTATCCTTTACCATACTTAGCAACTAATAAACTTCCTTTTAAAACAGGCTCATTTGGATCTTGCATTGCCAAAATGGGTGTAAATTTAGCATCCCAGCTTTCAGGAAAATACAAACCCCGTTCCTGCACCCAATTTTCAAAATCTTGGCTCGAAATGGAGTTTGGATAATTTAAAACAGGATGTTGTGGCGCCAGAAATTGAACTTCAGCATTTTCGTTAGTTACCCGCTTTCTAGAAAGTTGCAAATTCAATGGACTTATAGCAACATTTAACCTTCTACTGGTATTGTATTGTACAATTAAATTGCCACCGTTTTTTACATAATTAAATAAAACTTGCTTTTTAAGCTCTAATTGATCATGAATGTTAAATGCCCGAATACCAACCACTACAGCATCAAAAGAATTAATGTTTTCTAAAGAAATTTCATCTACACTTAACTCTTTAACTTGATATCCTAATTCTGAAATTGCTGTTGGCACTTCGTCTCCAGCTCCTGTTATGTATGCTACTTTCTGACCAGCAGTTTCTACGGCTAATTTTATTAATTTTAATTGATTAGGCTGAACTAGACTCTGCTTGCTAATGTGAGGATAATCTATAATTTCTACTTTTGAATCGTATAAGTTTGAGCCTATTTTAGCAATTGCTTTAATGGAAAGTTCTGAAGCTTCCTTAGGTGGTGTAACCTTTAATTGAAAGTTTTTAATTTGGTTAGAATTTTCAAAATTAAAGGATAGTTGATTAGGTTCTATCTTCCAACCAGCAGCGGTTTCAAATTTTATTGAAACTTGCTCGTCAATTCCATAATTGACTAGTTTTAGGTCAACATATTTAGATTGATTGTTAGAAAAGACCATAATTTCTTTTTCAAATGAAACTGAAACCGGTGGCAATATTTGAAAATTTTCATAAACTTCACCCCTTACAGGATCATTGTATTTATAAACTAAATTACTTGTATAATTTATAGTTTGGTCTAAAATCTTGAATTGAAACTGAACGGGTAAGGTGTTCTTCAATTTTGGAAGATTTCTAATATTTAAATCATCCACAGAATACAATGCATCAGATGGACTTTTATTTAGCCAAAAGGGATTACTTATATTTTCATTTTCAGGAACTTTTACTTGTACTTCCCATTCATTTCTTTGGTTAGGTTTTAATTGGTTGTTTGAAATTTGCTTCAGCTTAGTTCCTAAAATTTCAACAGCTTTTAGTTCGACATCAGTCTTCGTTTGGTTTGTAGCTTCAACAAAAACCTGAATTACTTTACCGGGATTAGTATAAGCCTGACTAGTTTTAGCTTCAACAAATAGGCCAGAACAAGCTAGGATAATTTCTTTTAATTCAGACAATTTTCTTTCTTTCCAAAAAGATGTTTTAGTCTGTTTAAGCAAATCATAAGCTTCAATTAATTTTGGTAAACTCTCGCTTGGAGCTTGGAAATTAAACTCTTGCTCTACTTCTTCCAGTAATTCTTCAATTTTTTTTGCGTTTCTGCTTTCTAATTTAGTCCAGGAAGTTTCAATATGTTCAAAAACATTAGTTGGACTAGGCAATTTACCTTTTAGCAACTCCAAGTATTCAATTTGATCACCACGCGATCCGGTATTTCCAAAACCTTGCGACTTATGCATGCTTCGGCTAAGGGCAGCGATTTCGTTATTTGCAAGACCTACATCTTCATAATATTCACCAATATTTAAAGAAAGATGCTGCTCATGATTTGCTTTTTCAAAGGCTTCCTGACTACCGTAAAAAAACCATGAATCGTTAAAGTAAACCGCTTTAGGCTGCCAAACTTCTACTGTATTTAATTGCTCTGGAAATGCATTTTCTTTTCCTGCCAAATCAAATGCTTTCATAGATAGCATAGCCGATGCTGTATGATGACCGTGAGTGGTGCCTGGCGTTCTATGATCAAAACGGTTTACGATGATATCTGGTTTTTGCAAACGGATAGCGTAAACCAAGTCTGCTAGCACTTTTTGCTCATTCCATGTGGAAAGTGCTTCAGTAGGATTTTTAGAATAACCAAAATCAATAGCTCTCGTAAAAAGTTGATGCCCGCCATCTATTTTTCGAGCTTCTAATAGTTCTTGCGTTCTTATTATTCCTAGTTTTTCATTTAGGTCTGCACCAATTAAATTTTGTCCGCCATCTCCACGCGTTAAGGAAATGTAAGTGGTATGCGCGTGATAATGTTTAGAGAAATAAGTAATTAATCTTGTATTTTCGTCATCTGGATGTGCAGCTACATACATTACATTTCCGAAAAAATTTAATTTCTGAATAGCTTCAAAAACTTCTACTGCGTTGGGCTTTGGTGGCTGTTGAGCAAAACTAATTTGAAATAAAAAAAGAAATATTGCGACACAAAGTTGCTTCATGTTTTTTTGTTTCAAATATACATGCATTCCAAAATCTCTTGTTTTAATACGCATAGGTTTAACATTTAGTAAGATTTAAAAGGATTGGCTTTTATTTAAAAAGCAATTAAGCAGGCTTAAGCCTTAAAAGACTACTTTTGAAAACCTAATTGAAAACTATGCGCTGGTTAGCAAAAATTATATTTTATTATATTTTAGGATGGAGAGTAATTGGCAAGTTTAATCCTGAGATTAAAAAAGCCGTTGTCATTGTATTACCACATACGAGTTGGCATGACTTTTATATCGGTGCCTTGGTTCGTAAAATAATTGGTGTACAAATTAATTTTGTAGGTAAAAAAGAATTATTTGATTCAGCTTTTGGCTGGTATTTTAAATGGATGGGTGGCGCGCCAATAGACCGTACAAAATCTAAAAATACGGTTGACCAAGTAGTTTCAATTTTTGAATCTAAAAATGAATTTAGATTAGCTATTGCACCAGAAGGAACTCGTAAAAAAGTGAAAGAATGGAAAACAGGATTTTATTATATTGCTCAAAAAGCAAATGTTCCTATTATTCCAGTTGCTTTTAACTACAAAACGAAAGAAGTAGTTATAAGCGAAGCTTTTTACGTGGGTGAAAACTTAGAGAAAGATCTAAAAAAGTTAAAGGAAAATTTTGTAGGAGTAGTTGGAAAAATACCTGAATATACCTAACTATTTATCGGCTGCTAGGTTAAATGTATTGGAAGTCTTTACGTTCTTTTGTTTAGGAAAACGAATTCGCATTTTATATGATTTGATAGCTTCGTCATCTGGCGAATTACAACTAAAAATTAGCAATAACACGTTAAGAAATACCAAAGCCAATAAAATTATCAAGAAAGTTAAAATCATATTTAGTGAATTGTTCTACTACGTAGATTATAAGTTTTTAAAATGGTTGCGTTAAAATTATATTTTTTTTTAGAAAAAAACCTCTTCGCCAGATACAGATACTAAGTCTAGGCTTTTTAATTGATTTAAGGTTGTTTTAATTTCTTCTTCTGTAATTTGATTTTGACTCCATCTGGTTTTGCTCATCCATTTTTCAACGTCATCTAATTTTAAACCGTAAGCTTTAGCTATTTCTTGGCTTAATTCTTTTTTATGTTTCTTATTAGTAAGCGTTTGAGAATTGATTACTTCTAAAATTTGATTAAGAAGTTCTTTTTCTGCTTCAATAAAACCTTGCTTAGCAACAATTACAAAACATGGCCAAGGCGTAGGACAATCTGCTAAATGTTTAAAAACACCTTTATCTACCAAAGGTTTTGTAGTGAAATGCTCCCACATAAAATAATCTGCTTTATGATTTTGTAGTGCTTTAACCGCACCATCTAAATGTTGCGCTTTTACAAATTTTAATTGTTGGGTGTCCCAGTTTTCATTTTTTGCATTTACATAAGCCATTAAATGAGAACCTGAACCTTCTCGGCTAATGGCGACTGTTTTATCTTCAAGGTCTGCTAGTTGGCTGTATTTAGCATCAAAATCTACATAAATTCCCCAAAGTAAGGGAGAGTCTACATATTTTTGAACAATGCGTAAGTCTAAACCATCGCAAATTTGCTTTATACTTCCTTCGGTAAGCATGATGGCTAAATCTATTTCTTCATTAGCAAGTGCTTCGCTCATTTGACCTGTACCACCAGGAAAGTCATTCCAAATTAAATCGATACCATTGGCTTTAAAAGCTCCATTTTTTATAGCCTGATGCCAAGGATAATTGAAATGTTCTGGCACACCTCCAACTGTAATTTTTTTTAGCTTACTCATCTTTAGTTAAATTTTCTAACACAAATTGAATAAGTTGATCTACCAATTCTTTAGGTTTTTTACTAAATGTACCAGTTGCTCTATTGGCAATAATTGCGTTTACAGAAAGTGCTTGGTGACCTAATAATTTAGAAAGACCATAAATGGCGCTGGTCTCCATTTCCAGGTTTGCAATTCTTGTATTGTTGAAGTTAAAACTCGCCAAACTATCAATAAAATCTGGTTTTGAAATTGGCAAACGTAAAACTCTACCTTGTGGACCGTAAAAACCGACATTTGTTCCAGTTAATCCAAAATTGAGCAAAGCTTCATCTGTAGATTTAAATTTTTTAAGCAAATCATGGCTAGCTTCAATCACATAAGGTTCAGCTTTTTTAGGCGAATCTTGAAGATGATGAATTAAAGCTTGTGTTTTTTCTTGATCTATTATATTATCTCCACCAGCGTAATAATGTAATAAACCATCAAAACCTACACCGCCTTCTGAAGCCACATAAGAGTCTACAGGAATATCTTTTTGTAAGCTTCCTGAAGTTCCAATTCTTACAAACTTGAGTTGCTTTACTTCTTCCTTTATAGTTCTTGTTTCTAAGTCTATGTTGGCTAAAGCATCTAGCTCGTTGATTACGATATCAATATTATCCGTACCGATTCCTGATGAAATAACTGTCAGTTTTTTGCCATTATAAAATCCGGTTTTCGTTTTAAATTCTCTTTTTTGAGTTTCAAAAACTACTTCGTCAAAAAATTGTGCAACACGATCTACTCTGTTTTGATCTCCAACCGTAATAATTGTATCTGCTATATCTTCTGGCTTAAGATTGATATGATAAATGCTTCCGTCAGGATTAATAATTAGCTCAGATTCTTTTATTGGCATAACTATACTTTTTTTACAAATTCGGTTTTCAAAACCAGTCCTTTTATTTTTTTACTTTTACATTCAATTTCTCCAATGGTGTTAGTTAATTGAATATTTTTAAAAGCAGTTCCTCTTTTTAGGGTTGTAGAAGTTCCTTTTACTTTAAGATCTTTTGCTAAAATAACAGCGTCGCCATCGTGTAGCAAGTTTCCATTTGCATCTTTAGTTTCCATGATTTGGATTTATTTTAACCGCCTACGCGTTTTGTTTTAAACCCAAGTTCTTCTAAAATTTGGATAATTTGCTCACGGTAGTCACCTTGAATTATAATTTGTTCTTTTTTATTGCTGCCTCCCACTCCCAATTCCTGCTTAAGTGTTTTTGCTAATTTTTTGAAGTCTTCTGCACTTCCATTATAACCTTTAATAATGGTATTTACTTTTCCTTTACGTTTTTCAAAATGGCATTCTAAGGGTTCATCTTGAAGCCATATTCCTTGATTAGATGCTACTGCTTCCTCTTTTGAAGCTTCGTCGTCTGGTTGATGATCTGGAAATAGGCTTTTTAGTTGATCTTGTAAATCCATAAGACTTATACTTTACTTTTTATCTTTTATCAAGCCTATTTCAACTAAACGCTGATGTAGAAATTCTCCAGCGGTAATATCTTCGTATTGTTTTGGATTTTCATCTGAAATACATTCTTCTAAACAATCTAATTTCATTTCGCTTCTAGGATGCATAAAAAACGGAATTGAATAACGCGGCTTATCCCACTCTTCTTTTGGTGGATTAACCACACGATGAATGGTAGAACGTAATTTGTTATTGGTATGTCTCTCCAACATATCGCCCACATTAATTACCAATTCATCTTCGTTAGGAATTGCATCAATCCATTCTCCATCTTTTCGCTGAACTTGTAAACCACCAGTTGAAGCACCCATTAACAACGTAATTAAATTGATGTCACCATGTGCTCCCGCGCGGACAGCTCCTTTAGGTTCTTGGGTGATGGGCGGGTAGTGAATTGGGCGTAAAATAGAGTTTCCATTACTTGCCCAATGATCGAAATAATGTTCGTTAATACCTATGTGCAAAGCTAAAGCTCGTAGAACATAAATCCCTGTTTTTTCTAACATTCTGTAAGCTTCCATTCCTACAGCATTAAACTGTGGCAATTCTTTAACAACTACATTTTCAGGATATTCTTCTGTAAGATTAGCGTTTTTTTCTGGCTCTTGACCAAAGTGCCAAAACTCTTTTAAGTCGCCTTCTTTTTTTCCTTTTGCGTGTTCTTTTCCAAATGAAACATAGCCGCGCTGTCCGCCAATATCATTACGTTCATAGGTTTTCTTAGTTCCTTCGGGTAAAGCAAAAAAAGATTTTACTTCTTTGTATAATTTTTCTACCAGTACATCATCTAAAAAATGATTTTTTAGCGCTACAAAACCAATTTCTTCGTAAGCACTTCCTATTTCGTTTACAAACTTTTGTTTACGTTTAGGATCGTCTGATAAAAAATCTGCTAAATCAACACTAGGTATATTGGTCATCGACATAAAATGTTTCATTTAAAATTAAGGCTACAAAAATAAGGAATTATTTACAGAATAGCTTTCTGAAGCTGTTTGCTTATCTAAATATCAATTTTAATCAACTTTTAATCTTAAAAACTTAATTATTTTATTGATTTATCATTTCTAAAAACTCATTTTCAGAAAGTAAACTCACTCCTAAATCTTCTGCTTTTTTAAGCTTTGCTGGACCCATGTTTTCGCCAGCTACTAAAAAGTTTGTTTTTTTAGAAATGGAACTCGTGTTTTTTCCACCATTTTTTTCAATGAGTTTTTTTAACTCGCTTCGGGAAACTTTTTCAAAAACACCAGAAATCACAAAGGTTTTTCCAGATAGCAGATCGGTTTGATTAGCTAGTTCTTCTTCAGAAATTTGTAATTGCACTCCATATTGCTTTAACCTTTCTATAATTTCAAGGTTTTTTTCTTCTTGAAAAAAGGCAACTACACTTTCTGCAATACGATCTCCAATTTCGTCTACTTTAATTAATTCTTCAAAACTAGCTTTGGCCAAAGCTTCAATTTTTTTAAAATGTTTAGCCAACTTTTTAGCCACCGTTTCACCTACATATCGAATTCCTAAACCAAATAAAACCCGTTCAAATGGAACTTTTTTTGAAGCTTCAATTCCATTAATTAAATTTTCGGCTGATTTTTCAGCCATGCGTTCTAATGGTAAAACATCTTCTTTTTGAAGTGTGTATAAATCGGCATAGCTTTCAATGAGTTGTTCATTAACCAATAAAGCCACCGTTTCGCCACCTAAACCTTGAATATCTAGTGCTTTTCTAGAAATATAATGCTGAATACGACCAATAATTTGGGGTTTGCAACCATTCGTGTTTGGACAATAATGCAAAGCTTCTCCTTCATTTCTTACCAATTCTGTTCCACACTCAGGACAGTTTTGAATGTAATGAGTTGGTGTTGAATTTTTATCTCGCTTTGTAAAATCTACTCTTGTAATTTTCGGAATAATTTCGCCTCCTTTTTCAACAAAAACAGTGTCTCCTTCGCGTACATCTAATTTTTCAATTTGATCTGCATTATGTAGCGAAGCTCTTTTTACGGTAGTTCCCGCTAATTGAACCGCTTCAAGATTAGCTACTGGGGTGATTGCTCCGGTTCTACCTACCTGATAAGTTATTTTTTGTAATATAGTTGAAGCTTCTTCAGCTTTAAATTTATAAGCCATAGCCCAGCGTGGTGATTTAGCGGTAAAGCCTAATTCTTCTTGTAATTGTAAGTTATTTACTTTTATGACCACGCCATCGGTTTCGTAAGGTAAGTCATGACGATGTTGGTCCCAATACTTAATAAAAGCTAAAACTTCTTCCATAGTGTTGACAAGCTTAGACTCTTGTGGAACCTTAAAACCCCAGTTCCTTGCTTTTTCTAAACTTTCAAATTGAGTAGATAAATTTACATTTTCGCCAACAATAGAATACAATAAACATTCTAAAGGCCGGCCAGCAGTAATGCTACTATCTTGTAATTTTAGACTTCCAGATGCTGTATTTCTTGGATTGGCGTAAGGTTCTTCTCCATTTTCTAAACGCTCAGCATTAAGTTTAGCAAAACCTTCGTAAGGCAAAACTATTTCTCCTCGAATATGAAATTTTTCTGGATGATTGTGCCCTTTAAGCTTTAGCGGAACCGACTTAATAGTTTTTACATTTTGGGTAACTTCATCACCTTGAATTCCGTCTCCGCGAGTTACAGCTTGTACAAACTCTCCATTTTGGTAGGTTAAACTTATGGAAGCTCCATCGTATTTTAATTCGCATACATATTGTACATCTTGTTCGGCAACCTTTAAAATACGTTGTTCCCAATCTAGTAAATCTTCTTTAGAATACGAATTAGAAAGGGAATACATTCTGTGTTCGTGCTGTTGGGTTGGAAAGTTTTTAGTGACTTGCCCACCTACTCTTTGCGTTGGTGAATTTTGATCTTTATATTCAGGATTTTTTTCTTCCAGCTCTTGCAATTCTTTCAGTTTCATATCAAATTGATAATCTGAAATTTCTGGACGGTCTAATACATAGTATTTGTAATTATGTTCCCTAAGTTCTTCAGTGAGTTGTTGAATTTTTTCCTTCGGATTCATGCTGATTAATTTCTTGCTGAAAAGTACTATTTTTCAAATTAATTAATTTAATTTTATTGAAATTTTGAAATAATTTTGAATTGAAATATTTGTTTTTTTACTTAAAAATTAAGGACTACAATTAAAAAACTTAATTGCTAGAAACATAGATAAAATTACAAACCAATCTATTTTCTTCAAGCTACTTAAAACTTTGAAATGCCAAAAAAAATCTCTGAAATTACTATAGAAAAAAAAGTGAGAAGGCTTAAAAGAACTTCTACAGGCAAAAAACGATATGTAAATCTTAGTTTCAAACAAAAATACAATCCTACACTAGATAATTTCTTGATCCGATTAGCAGCTAAGTTTATAGATATGTTTATTTATTTTGCTATTGCTATTGTAATTATTCTTTTTACTAACGTATCAAGTGTAGATTTTTACGGAATTTTTTCCATTGCGCTAATTGTATTACTTGTTATAAATCCTGTGTTAGAAACCGCATTTGGAAAAACATTAGGAAAGCTTGTTTTTGATTTGCAAGTAATAAATGATGATGCCAAATTTCCTAGCCTTTGGGTTTCTTACAAACGAAATTTCTTCTCTTTGGTCAATTTATTTGCTTTATTGAGACCAATACCTAAAAACATTGGTGTAGTAAAAAATAATAAGCATAATGAATTATGCGATACCTATACAATCTACAGAAGTAAAATGCACGAAATTAATGAACTTATGAATATAAATCAATCAACGTAAATACACTAACTAAATTAAATATTATGAAAAATCTATTAATTTTATTACTCGTTATTCCTTTTTTGTCTTTATCTGCTCAAACCACTGAAGAAAAACTCATTGGAAAATGGGCTGGACAAGATAAAAATGAAATTGGCTATTTTATTTTTCAAGAAAACGGATTTGCAGCTTTTGAATTACAAGGTCAAGTTTTTGGTGGACAAGAATTTGAATTTAGGGGAATGAAAGCTAAAATGACCTACAAAATTATAGACGATGCAAACCCTATTCAATTAGATTTAGTAGTTGAATTATTAGAAAGTGGAGAAGAAAATAAAATACTTTGCATTGCAAAATTTATTGATGAAGATACCATGCAATTTGCATTGAGTTTTAATGAAACTCGCCCATCTGAATTCAATGGAATTAACTCAATTATTTTTAAAAGAGAAAAATAGTTATCGTTAAAATTCTACACAAACTTATATTTAAGATTTACTTAATTTTGCATATCTAAAATAATTAAATAGAACGGTAGCTCTATAAGCTCCAAATGACAATCACTTATTAATAAATATGAAAATTGTATCTCTTTTTATAATGTTAGCAGGCCTATATAGTTTTGGGCAAACAACCATTCCAGATAACACGAACATTAACGGAAATTGGACAGTAGCAAATTCTCCTTATATTATTGAAGGCCGTGCAATAGTTCCAAATGGTCAAACCCTAACTATTGAGCCAGGTGTAGAAGTACGTTTGCGTTCTAGCGCTTCTCCCACTCCTACTTGGTTTAATTATAGTGAAGGTAATGTTGGAGTAATTCGTGTTCAAGGTGAAATTATTGCCAATGGAACTATTGAAGAGCCAATTTTATTTACCAGAGATAATTCTGGGTTTTGGGGCACTATTTTAATAGATGAAAATGCGAGTAGTAATTCTTCATTTTCACATTGTATTATTGAATATGCAAAAGAATCTAGAAATGTAACAGGAATTACATCTCCATCATCATTTAATGGTGCCATCAGCATCTTTAATAACAGCATCACTTTTCAGGACAATGAACTAAGAGAAAATAGTATTAATGGAGCTTATATTAGGGAAGTAAGTTCAAATGATTCATTTGATTTTACCAATAATTCATTTTTTAACAATGGCTCAAATGGATTAGTTATTGAAGAATCTACCATAAATGTTATAAACAACAGGTTTTATAATAATTCTAATTCAGCAACAGGTTCAGTTTCTGCTATTCATTCATCCAACTCAAATGTTTATCTAGTTGGTAATCTAGTTTACAATAATGATGATTTTGGGATTTACACAAGAAATGGCGGTAATCATTACCTCGTTAACAACACAATCTATGGAAATGGTCAAGGAATTAGAGTTGAAAGCGGTGCAAATACCTTTATTTATAATAGTATTATACAAGATAACGAGTTAAATTTTGCAACCAGCAATCCCATAGGAGCCACTATAGAAATGCAATATAGCATAACCAATGATGCTAGTTTTCCAAACAATGTAACCGATGTAGCTGGAAATATTTTGAATGCTGATGCTTTGTTTAGTGATCCTGCTTCAGACGATTTTTCACTGTTAAACACGTCTCCAGTTATAGATTTAGGTAATCCAGATACAACCAACTTAAATATTCCCACACTAGATATTATAGGAAACCCAAGAGTGGATAATGATATTATTGATTTGGGAGCTATTGAATTTCAGCAACCTTTAAGTATTAATGATGTAAATAATTTTGCTAGCCTAAAGATTTATCCTAACCCAACAGAAGATTTTATCTACATTGTTTCTGATGAACAAGTTTCAACACATATTTATACCGTGAATGGAAAATTGATTGCTTCCTACACATCTCAGGTCCTTGACCTAAGCAAATTAGACCAAGGAATCTACATTCTTAGTATTGAAACTACAAACGGACAAAAAACAACAAGAAAAATAATTAAGAATTAAACAAAGTCTTTTAGTTGAAGTTTTTTAGCGTGATGGAAAAGCAGAGTATTCTAAGTTTTCATTAACAATTCTTCTACATCTTCCAAGCTTCTTCCTTTGGTTTCGATAACGTATTTCATTACAAAGACTAAAGAAAGTAAAGCCATCACAGCATAAATGGCGAAGGTAATGGTGGGTCCTAAGTTGGTGAGTTCCCACGGAAAAAATTGAGTTACCGTATAACTCACCAAAGAATTAAAAAACCCAACTACAGAAATAGCTATACCTTTGATGTTTCCAGGAAATATTTCTGAGAGTAAAGTCCACATTACGGGACCTAATGAAATAGCAAATGCTGCTACGTAAAGTAGAATAGCAATCAACACTAAGGTTGCATCGATACTGATAAAATTCTTTACTTGGTTGCGTTTAAATTCGATGAGTTGCTCTTCATTTAAAACGGGTACGAGCGCATTGAATAATTTAGTTTGAGATAGAAAGTTTTGACCTTCTAGAGTTTGTAATTCTTGTTTTAAGTTGCATTATTAAACGCAAAAGTAGCCATGCTTAAAGCAATGGCCATGGTTGCAGTTCCTATAATGAGTAAAGGTTTTCTTCCTAATCTATCAATCAACCGTATGGCGATTAAAGTGAAAACCAAGTTAGTAAGTCCCACAACAATTGCTTGTAAAAAAGATGCATCTGTGCTACCACCAGCCTGTTCAAAAATGGTGGGTGCGTAATAAAAAATGGCGTTGATACCCGTTATTTGTTGAAAAAAAGC
>CBFIGU010000028.1:0-24319 GCA_965662165.1 Psychroflexus sp. | reverse complement strand
ATTCAAAATCATTTATTAAAAAGCATAACTTTCTCAATATCATCTATTAAGTTAGAAGTATCGGAGCTTGGGGTCACTTTTAAAGCATTTAAACCCCTGTTTATCAGGGGTTTTTTATTTTATGTGGCGCCCGAAAACCAATAATGTTTTTTCTATAAATTTTAAACAAGCATTTATGAATTGGTTAGAAGAGTAGGAAACAAGTTTTGTACTATTATAGGATGAATATTGAGTGATATCTCTAAAAAACCATAATTGTTTTAATCCACGATACTATCAAAATACCTAAAGTTTTTTATCGACTGAAAAATCGAAACCAGTAAAAACTAAATTGAATTAGGTTTAATTTTCTATAATTCTATTTTGGTAGTTTGGCGTAGGTTATTTTAAGATAGGTTTTTGGGTCCCAATCGTGTCTAGTCAAACGGTAATTAAACTTGCCATTGTAATCTTTTAATAGGTATTCTGCTTCGCAAGTGCAGTGAAAAGTGGTAAGACTGATATTTTCATCTTCAAAGAGCAGTTCACCTGTTTTCTCTACGATAATGTTATCTGTTTTTAGTATAATGCTACTTAACTTATTTTGACTTAGTGTGTCTAGACGTTTCATGTGCAAGTAGAACGATCTCTTCAAGCTGTCATATTTAGGTGTTGGATTATCGGGTGGAAAGATTGACCTATTATTGAAGCCAGCTTTTTTAAATTCAGTTATAATGGAATCTCTTTTAGTTTCCATATCAGAACGAATCGCTTGTATCATAAAAGTTTTGAGCCCATTTTGAAGCTGCTGTGAACTTATATCGTCACAATCTGGTTTTCCACTTACACAACCAAAGAGACTCATTGCAAGTAGAAAGTAAAAAATTTTTCTCATCATTTGTGCAGTTTTAATGAGTGCAACGGTTCGCATATAAAAGGTTACTTATAGTGGCGAAATATTTATACCCAATAGAAACAACTAAAAATTTGCTTCAAAGCGTACTCGATTATCCTTTTATAAGCAATATAATGAAAAAAGAGAGCACTTAAGACGCATCAATCAAAGTTTATTTCATAGTGATAGTATATTAGAAGAAGCACTAGGTGGTAAAAATTCGATACTTAGTAAAGATTTCATAAAAGAAAATAAGAAAGATGAAATTATTAAAGCAATCATTTTTTTCAAATTTTACTGTAACACTATATACCTTTAAAGCCAAACATATTTCTACGTTAATAGCATTATTTTTTGAATAAAAGTAAAAGACGGGGAATTAATTGTAAAGCTATATGCCATAATATGATTTTTGATGGCTTTAGAAAATCATTGCCAGCTAGTTGTTGAATACTGTTTTTATAGTATTACTTTAGTTTTTTTGAATAGTGATTATTTAAATACTTTTTTTGTTTACCACCTGATATACTAAAGATATCTGTAGGTTTCATTCCTGTATTAAATACATTGCTATGGTAACTGATATTATAGTATGGTTGGTTGATTTTAATTTATAGGAATACTAATTAGTTTTAAGTGTTAACCCATCTTTAATTGACATTACACGAATTGAAGTATTTAGATAGGCTACTTCCTTTAAATGTTCTATCTAAAGAGCAGATTGTATAAATACCTCCCCGGGGTAAAGGTGAAACCACCAGCAATGATAATTGCACCAAAATAAAGTAAAATCATTTTTCTCTTATGAGATTTAATGTTGCCTTTTTTTACTGCAATATATGCAGCAGGAACGGTGTAAATGGTTAAGAAGCTAAAAGTATGAATCCAACCAAAATGATTAAGCAATCGAGGTCCTATGTCTGCGGGCATAAACAAAGTGATTATAGCTGTTATAATCATTAAAATCATATATACACGTCCAATTTTTTTGTGAAAAGAAGTTCCTTTTTTAATCAATAGTAATAGGGTTCCCATTACAAAACAGGGTAAAACAGTTACCAAGTGTAAATACATTAATTCGGTATATCCCATTACTTATTTTTAGATATATTAACCACCTAAGTACTTTTTAATTAAAAAATTGCGAAACAATTTATTTATAAAATTAATTATTTTTTTCAGTATTTGTACGAAGTATTTTAATTATTCTATTGTACATAATTTCAGATAGATTCCAATTGTAACCTTCAAAGTTAACCGTGTTTGTAAATTGTACTACAACAACATCAAGTTCTTTATGGTATTTTGCAATAGTTTGGTAACCAGGAATTAGGCCTGTATGTTCATATTTATAAAGTGAATTGTATATTTCCTTTTCTTGAACATCATTAAATATACTTCCATCATTTAATGCCCTGATAAAGTGACTTAAATCTTCAGCAGTTGCTAATATAGAATGTACTTTGTCCGATTTTAAATCACCTTCATAACCTACATAATATCCACTCATTACATTATCTAAGTTTACATTTTCTAATGACTCATGCGTATGATATAAATCTAAGGGTTTTAAAATTTCATCTTCTATATAATGAAAAGTATCATATCCTAGCACGCGCTGCATAATCATATCAAGAAGTAGGTAATTGGTGTTTGAGTATGCGTAATCTTCATCAGGTTTGAAGTCAGCTGGCTGATCTAAAATTAAGTTTAGATTTTCTTGTGCGGTTTCTTTTGGGTTTGCCCAGTACATGTACGTGTCTGTAAAATTAGGGATGCCACTCCTGTGTTGTACTAACATACGAATGTTTATTTTATTTGCATTTTCAATTCTATTTGCTAATTCTGGTAAATAGAATGCTAAACTTCTGTTTAGTGAAATTTTACCAGAAGATACAAGTTTTGTTATGGCAACTGCATTATACAATTTACTTACACTGGCTATTTTAAAAAGCGCATCCGGTTTAGCAGGTATTTTTTCTTCTTTATTGTGGTAGCCAGAAGTGTAAATTGTATTTTGATTTTTTCCAGTATTCACACATACAATAATACCATCAAAACCATAATCCGCTGCTTGATTTACTTGTTGCTGAATTTGATTTGGTAAAGGAGTCATCCATGCTGAAACTATTGGCCATGGAACAAAATACAAAGAAACTAATGTGCCTAACAACAAAAAGATTCTGAAGATTTGCTTAGTTTTATTTTTCTTATTCATATTATTTAAAGCATTAAAAGTTATAAAAAAATATATTTTTTATAATTCTATATTAAGCTGTTTTCCTTCATCTTCTGCTTTTTTGTCTAATTTTGAACCAACCGCCATTCCAATAACTAGACCTATGGGTAAACCAATACCTAAAAATGCCATATTGCCAAGTGTAAATCCAAATACTACACCCAACGGAATTCCAAAAACAGATAAGCCTAATGCTAACCACTTATTTCTATGATGGTTAAGGCCAACTAGTTCAAATTGTATTTCTAAGTATTTTAAAATTTCATTTAACTGCTTGTTTGTTTGCTTTGAAATTTCCTTTTCACTACCCGTTAGCTGATTAATTTTATGGATATGCTGATTTATCTTCAACGTAGCTTCATCACCTAAAGGTCGCTCTCTTAAGTCTTTTACTAATTGATGAAGTTTTCGATAAGTATTTTTTAATTTTTGAAGATTAAAGTCACTTTCATTTTTTTGTAGTACTTCGATTTTCATAATAGTAGCTCTCAATTACTGCATTGAATGCGATAATTATTCTGCCTGCTAAATTACATTAATTATGCATGTAAAAACAAGCGAGCCAGAAGTAATCAACTTGCTGGCTCGCTGCAATCAAACATCAAAACAAAATAGTAATCTTAATTAACCAACATATTTTGGTTTATTTGCTATATTTAATTCAATCCAATTTTCATCTTCATCAAACTTTTCTACTTTATGATTTTGTAGTGGGTCTACAATCAATAAATGAATCCACCGATTTGCAATTAAAGTTTTTAGATGTGGATTGCTATTTAATAGTTTTGCCACACTATCTTTAGGTGCGTTTATAAAAACAGAAAGGCGTTGTGGTTGGTGATAATAATTTACGTCGCTTGCATTAACAGATTGTAGAGGCAAACCCGTTTTCAAGTCGCCACCATTGCCTTGTACAACTCCAAATTTACCAACTATGTTATGTGTAATTTTAGATCCACTACCAAAATTAGAATTGTTTACGGTACTGAAATAATAATGATTGTTAATCCATTGTGTAACTACCATAGGACCATTCAAAATGCCATTTAAAGCTGCGCCATCCTTGTCCCTTTCCCAATCGTAAGAATGTAAGAAACATTCTCCTTCTAGGTTAAGGTGCTTGGTTAATGAGCGTTTTCCTATAATAAAGCCAGCATTTTTAGCCAATCCCCATTCTGGGCGGGTTTCAGACCAATCTGATGATTTTTTGTAGGCATGACTAACACTTTCTTCATCACCTAATCGTTCAGCAGTTGCTGTTTTTTGAGCAATTTCTAGATCTTTTTTTAAGGAATTAACTTTTTCTTGAAAAGACGAAGGCACATTGGCATCAAACAAAACAATTTCATCTGTAGTGGTATTATGTTCAGCTCCAATAAACCAAGTGTCTTCTGGTATTTTTATGCCATATTTACTTGTTAATTCTTTTCTTACCTTACTCGTGTTAGCTAACTGTGCTAATAATCTCGCATTATGTCTTCCGGGACTTGCAGCACAAGCTCCACAATCTAAACTTGAAGCGAATGGATTATTAGTAGTTTGGCTTCCGTGTCCTGCAAAAACAACAATTGGTGCAAAATTTTTCCAACCCATTAAATCGAATGCAGATTTTACAATTTCTACAGCTTCATCATTATTAAAATTTGTTCCTGTTGCCACATTTTCAACAGAAGTTTGGCAGGTGCTTTCTAAATGGTCCAAGCCTTCTTGCTTCCCTTTTTTGGTAAAAAAGCTTCTTTTTAAAAGCTGAAACCCATAAGCCAGGCCGGCTCCTTCTACATAGCCAAAGGCAGAAGGCAAGATGTTTTTCATTCGTTTTAAAAAGTAATCTTTAAATCTGTTGTGTTTATGTTCTGCTTTTAAATCTTTAAAACTACGCTCATGTCCTCGATGTTCAACTTCGGTAACTTTATAAGCAGAATCTAAGATAGGGGGACAAGATTTTCTTTTAATCCCAGAAAAAGGCTCTTCATAGTCCATTGCAATGCCAAAAAAGCCAGCATAACCAAAAGTTTCGTACTTACCTGAAGCTTCAATATTTCTTCTAATTAACTCAGAACGGGTGTCGATACAAAATACAAGCTGTGCATCTATTGTGTATTCTTCTTCTTTTTTCTTTGCTCCATTTTGTATTTGCGAAGCCATTTTATATTGCCAATTCTCTTCTATTACAGAAAGTACTTCAACAGCAGTATTAAATATATTTTTTTCATTTTCAGTAAGTGAAAAACCCGAAGGTATTTCTGCTTTTAAAAATTTAAATAAGAATAACCTTACTGCAAGATAGTCTTCAAGACTGAATGGAAATTTCTTATTCCATTCTGTGTTATTTTCTTCTCGGTATTTTAAAAATCCAACCCAGCCAGGTAAGGCAGCAAAATGTTGCTCAAATAAACTTTGCAAGTTTTCAGCTTTTATATCTGCTGATAATTCTTGTATAGCATCCAGGCTGTTGTTCGGGAACTTAAAATTCTTTTCAATATTTAATTGGCTATCATATTTGGCTAAACTGATCCAGGCTTTATAAAAACCGCGTTTCTTGTTTGGCATTTGCCAATCGGCAAGTCCTTCATCTAAAAAGGCACTTATCCACTTCACTAACAATTGGTCTACTTCATGCGTTTCATTAAGTAGCTTTTTAGTACTTAAATTATCAATGGCTTCAAAAAAGGAGAAGATGTTTTTATCAAACCCCTGTTGATTTAAAATATGAAGTATTTCATTTTCTGAAATAATTTCTTTTTCAATAGCACTTTTAAAGAAACTTGGATTCGGTAAAGCTAAGTTTCCTGTTTTATGATAAGCATCTAGACAGGCTGCTTTAAATTCTTGTTTTTCGTAGCCCGATAATGGATTAGAAGTAACAAAAGAATATAGTGGCCAAGTGGTTCCTACTGCTTTTGCTGCTTGCTGAATGGTTTGCTGTAGATTTTGCTGACTCATCTTGGTTACGATTTAAATTTTAAAATTGTGTTTTTGTTGGGTTGCGTTAAGTTGAGAAACTTCACATATAACCAAGGCGAATTCCTGTAAATTCCAAGTTTCATGAAAAAGAAACCTACTAAGAATACAATTCCAAAACCAATTTCGTAAATACTTAATTGATGTGGTCTTACCACAAAATCAGTTTCGTTAATAATAATACTTACTCCGTTGTAAAAGACAGAATACATTACAATACCAGCTATAAATAAGGCTAGCGAAGCAAGTAAACGTTGTCCAAATGCATAACTTTTTTCTTTTATAATATTGTAAGTAGCTTGTCCAACTGTAATAGCCACTACTAAAGTTAAAAATATACTCGTACTATCAAAAGCTGTTTTGCCAGTTAAAAACATAAATAAAGCTGCACCAGCTAAACCAAATAAAATCACGAAAAATGCTTGAATGATCTCAATTTTTAATTTAGTTACGGTATGTGGATTTTTCATTTCTATTTCTTCACCAGAAGATAAGAATAAGTATGCCTTATAAAATCCATGAAGAATTAAATGCGCTATGGCTGCATTAAAAAAGCCTAAGCCACATTGCATTACCATAAATCCCATCTGCGCAATGGTAGAACAAGCTAATTTATGTTTCACATTTACTTGAAGCAATTTTACAAATTGAGCAATAATTGCTGTCAAACCACCAAGCACAAATAATAGCATTAAAGTATTTGAAGCTATTAATAAGCTGGCAAACAAGGTAAATAAAATTCCTGCGCCGTTAATAAAACCAGCATGCATTAAAGCTGAAGCTGGAGTAGGGGCAGTCATAGCAGATAAAAGCCATCTGTGAAATGGAAACAAAGCAGATTGAATAAAACCTGCAATAATTAGCAGCAAAGCAGAAACAAAAACCACCCAACGGGGTAAGTTTTCTAATTCATTAAAAATGCTTTCTAAATGAATTGAATTGGCAAAATAAGATAGCATTCCTAAGCTGATGGCAAGTAAAAAACTACTAGAAAAGAAAAAGCGAAATGCATACCGAGATGCTATTTTTGCTTCTTCCCAGTCAGTATTTATACCAATTAGTTTAGCCATAAATAAACCCATTAAGAACCAGCTTATCACTATTATTGGAGTTGCATTGGCAATAACAAATAACAAAACGGCTAACACAAAACCTAAACTGTATAAAGAGAATTGTTTCTGAAATTTAAAACCAAATAAGTATTTTTTTGAAAAACTACTAATTAAGGCACCAAAAAAACCAACTGTACTAAAGATGATTAGGCTGAGCCCGTTAATCCTGAAGTATTCTCCTAAGTTTATTATTTGGTTTTGAACGTAATAAAAAGGAATACTAACTAAACTTATAAAAAAGAAAATCCAAAGCAAAGGTTCAATGAACTTAGAAATAAAAGGTATTTCAATTTTTTGATTTGAATGGATATGATGTTGTGTTGAGTGTGAACTCATAACTTTAAAATTTAAAAGATTTGTAATTAATCTATTACTTCGATATTCAGGTGGCCAGTAATTTTAAAATGCTTGGCATTACCTTCAAAACCTTTTAAATACATTTTAAAGTGATCTCTTTCTTCTTGAAGTTCTTTTATTCTTTCTCGGATTGCTTCTTTATTTGTTAAATGATTGTTCTCCCAACTTTGGAGTTCAATTTTGTGAAAATTAATTTTTTGATCGATTAAAGAAGAAACGATGGCTAAGGCTTCGGCTTTTGTAAATTTACCGTCCACTAGCTTAATGTCCTTCTCTGTATCGAGTGATGAATTCGATGTTTGAGTTGCCATTTTTGTTTTTTTGTTTGTTTTGATTGCGCAAAGGTCGTAATTTTATAGCATAAGTTTTAATTTATATATCTTATCACTCACATTTACATTTTTTATGAACTATACCTTGCATCAGCTTAAAGTTTTTTTGAAAATATCTAAAAATCAAAGTATTACAAAAACTTCAGAAGAATTGCATTTAAGTCAGCCCGCTGTGTCTATTCAATTAAGAAATTTTCAAGAACAGTTTTCCATACCATTGACAGAGCAAATAGGTAGAAAAATATACATCACAAATTTTGGTAAAGAGATTGCAGCATCTGCACAAAATATTTTAGATAAAGTTGAAGAAATCAATTATAAAACCAATGCTTACAAAGGTTATTTAACAGGAAAATTAACCTTTTCTATAGCTTCAACAGCTAAATATGTAATGCCTTATTTTTTATCTGAATTTATGGAAACCTACAAAACCATAGATTTAGTTATAGACGTTACCAACAAAACAAAGGTGGTTAGAAGTTTAGAAAATAATGAAGTAGATTTTTCTTTGGTTTCAGTTTTGCCAGATAAGCAACGTGTAAAGTCTCTAAATCTTTTAGAAAATCAGTTATATTTAGTTGGTTCTAAGAGTCTTCCTTTAGGCGTAGATGCTAAAAATATCAATTTAAACGATTTACCATTTATTTTTAGAGAGCAGGGTTCAGCTACTCGTAAAGCTATGGAAGAATTTTTAGTTAAACATAATATTAGCATTGATAAGAAAATAGAACTCACTTCTAATGAAGCTGTAAAGCAAGCTATTATTGCCGGATTGGGTTATTCAATTGTACCATTAATAGGAATTAAAAACGAATTGATTAGTAAAGATTTACAAATCATTCCTTTTAAAGGTTTACCAATTACAACTAATTGGCAACTGGTTTGGTTATCGAATAAAAACTTATCTCCAGCTGCTCAGGTTTTTTTAGAATTTGTTGAAGCAAAACGTTATCAAATATTCGAAGAATACTTTTCTTGGATCAATAAGGACTTAAATCAACTTTAATTTTCAATTTTGAAAGTAAAATTAAAACTTGAGCACCTTATTTTTTTCGCATGTATATGGAAATTGGAACTCCATTAAAGTCGAAATGCTTCCGCAATTGATTTTCTAAATAACGTTTATAAGAATCTTTTACGTATTGTGGTAAATTACAGAAAAAGGCAAACTGTGGTTGCGGTGTTGGTAATTGAGTTATATATTTAATCTTCACATATTTACCTTTAATGGCAGGTGGTGGGTTTTGTTCGATTAATGGAAGTAATGTTTCATTTAAAACACGTGTTTTAATTTTCTTACTTCTATTTTTATATACTTCAACGGCTGTTTCAATTGCTTTGTAAATACGTTGCTTATTCAATACCGAAATAAATACAATAGGGACATCTACAAAAGGAGAAATTCGTTCTTGTATGGCTGCCTTAAACTCTTTAATGGTGTTGGTTTGTTTTTCAACTAAATCCCATTTGTTGGCTAAAATCACAATTCCTTTTCGATTGCGTTCTGCTAACCAAAAAATATTTTCAACTTGACCGTCAAATCCGCGGTTGGCATCAAATATTAAAATACACACATCGGCATGTTCAATAGCTCTTACGCTTCGCATCACCGAATAAAATTCTAAGTTTTCTTTTACCTTAGATTTTTTTCTAATTCCAGCGGTATCCACCAATTTAAAATCAAATCCAAATCGATTATATCGCGTATCTATAGCATCTCTTGTGGTACCAGCTATATCGGTAACAATGTATCGATCTTCACCAATTAACGCATTAATAAAGGAAGATTTTCCTGCATTAGGCCTTCCAACAACGGTTAATTTAGGTAAATCTTCTTCTATTTCTTCGGTAGCTTCTGGTAAGGCTTCAACTACAGCATCGAGTAAATCTCCGCTGCCACTTCCGTTTATAGCAGAAATGGTATAATATTCGCCTAAGCCTAAACTATAAAATTCAGTAGCATCTAAAATGTTTTTATTGCTATCTACTTTATTCACGGCCATTACTACAGGTTTGTTGCTTTTTCTGAGTAATTTAGCCACATCTTGATCTGCAGGTGTAATACCTGTGGTAACATCTACTACAAAAATAATAACATCTGCTTCACCAATAGCTAGCTCAACCTGTTTGTCTATTTCAGCTTCAAAAACATCATCGCTTCCTACAACATAACCACCCGTATCAATTACAGAGAATTCTCTTCCATTCCAATCGGTCTTGCCATAATTTCGGTCTCTAGTCACGCCACTTGTACTATCTACAATAGCTTCACGGCGTTGTATTAATCGATTAAAAAATGTAGATTTCCCAACGTTTGGTCTTCCTACAATGGCAACAATATTTCCCATAATTGAAATTTAACAATTTGCAAAGATACATCTTTTATATGGTTTAGATTTGGGGTTCTGCATTCCAAATCAAAAAGATATTTTTACGGATTGGTAGCTAACTTGAAAAAAGAATGTGATTCAATTAAATTGAAAATAAAGACAAGGTAAATACATAACAGCAGATTTAGCTAAGCTTGTTGAAAAAGGCCGTCTTAACTTTCTTATGAGACCATTTTTTTATTGAGTTTTTTGAAACAACATAAACTATTTCATTTTATTTTTGAAGATATTTCACATCAATGTCAAACACTTTTCAACCTAATTTAGATACATCAGTAAGTTTAAGAGTCCATTTTCTAATGCATACTGAAAAACCCTTCTCAATTCTAAAAGAAGAATTTGAAAAGACTGCTAAGATAAAACCAAAACCATTTACTTTAAAAGTTGTAGACCATCACCTTTGGTTGGGAATTACAAAAAAGCATCAAAAAATTTACTCGCCAAATCTACATTTAGAATTTATTGAAGATGCTAAACTCTCTTACATTAAAGCGAAATTTGGACCCGATCCTGCCTTATGGACTATGTTTATGTTTTTGCATTTTGCTCTCGCTTTGGGTATGATTACCACTTTGGTTTTCATATACGCAAATTCTGTATTAAGTAAAGGCTATCAGCTTCAAATAGGAATACTCGTTTTATTGTCTTGCATTTGGATATTTCTTTACTTTTTTGCTCGTTATAATCGTAATCGAGGGAGAAAACAAGCCATGCTATTATTGAAATATGTAAAAGATGTGATTTAATATTTTTAGTAAAAATTTTATTTGAAAAAGGAGTTGAATTAATATGTATATTTGAAGCTCATATCAACTTAATTTAAATGGAATTATATATTATTATTGGTGTAGTGGTAGTTTTGGTAATCTGGGTTATTGCCATCTATAACAACTTAGTTAACTTAAAAAATAGACGAGAGAATGCATTTGCAGACATAGACGTACAACTAAAACAACGTCATGATTTAATACCACAATTAGTAAATGCTGTAAAAGGTTATATGAGTCACGAACGAGAAACTTTAGAATCGGTGACTAATGCCAGAAAACAAGCCATAAATGCAAGCTCTGTGAACGAAAAAATTGCAGCAGAAAAAGAGCTTGGCTCTGCTTTACAAGGCTTGAGCATTCAAGTTGAAGCTTATCCAGATTTAAAAGCCAATGAGAACTTTATGCAGCTGCAAAATGAAATATCAGATATTGAAAATAAACTGGCTGCTGTTAGAAGGTTTTTTAATGGGGCTACCCGAGAATTAAATACAGCTATAGAAAAATTTCCGAATATAGTTTTTGCAGGTATGTTTGGTTTTAAACGCCAGCCGATGTTTGATTTAGGTGAAGCAAGAGCTGATTTAGATAAAGCTCCAGACGTAAGTTTCTAAATTAATAAGTATGGCTGAATTTGTTGGGATACAAACCCAAATAAGACGTAACAATATTCGTTCTACGTTAATATTAATTGCTTTTCCAATTCTATTGTTAGCCGCAGTATTTGCTGCAGTTTATTTTTTAACCTACGATGAAAATGGAACTCCCCAACCAGAATTAGCTTTAGATTTATTTATTGGAGCAATTCCTGCTACTATTATTATTGTTAGTATTTGGTTTGTTATTGCTTACTTTTTTAATGCCAAAATGATTTCTATGGCTACTGGGTCTAAAACCTTAAGTAGAAAAGAAAACATGCGAATTTATAATTTGGTAGAGAACCTTTGCATGAGTGTTGGTATGCCCATGCCCAAAGTGAAAATCATAGAAAGCAAAGCTTTGAATGCTTACGCAAGTGGAATTCGAGAAAAGGATTATACGGTAACACTAACTCGTGGTTTAATTGATAAATTAGATGATGATGAATTAGAAGGTGTTATTGCTCACGAACTGATGCATATTCGAAATAAAGATGTTCGTCTTTTAGTGGTCAGTATCATATTTGTTGGAATTTTTTCTTTTGTAGTTCAAATAGCTTTTAGAAGTTTTCTTTATGGTAGTATGACATCAAGAAGAAATAAAGATTCTGGTAAGGCTGTTATTGTAATATTACTAATTGCTGCTGTTGCTTATTTTGTTTCACTTTTATTCAAATTTGCTTTAAGTAGAAAAAGAGAATACATGGCCGATTCTGGTGCTGCAGATATGACCAAAAAACCATGGGCTTTAGCTTCTGCCTTAAAGAAAATTGCTCCAAATCATCATGTAGATGATGTTAAAAGCGAAGATGTACAAGAGTTATTTATAGAAAACACACCTAAAGATGGCGCTGTTGGTTTTATGGGTGGTATTGGAAAATTATTTTCAACCCATCCGCCAATTGAAAAACGTATTGCTTTCTTAGAGCAGTTTTAGGACATAAAAAGCCGATTCCAGAAAATAGAAATCGGCTTTTATATTCGCAAGCGCTATTGCAATAAAATGGCTTTAGTTTTTAATCAATTTGTAGGTGCGATTCCTTTTGTTATTGATTTCTTTCACAAAATAAACACCCATACTCCAGTGGCTAGTTTCTAGGTTAGTAATTGTATTTTCTATCTTCAGTTTTTGAATTAACCTTCCTTGGGTATCGTAAATTTCAAGATCAGTTCCTAAAGATTCATCTGGAGCAAAGATTTGTGTTTTGCTATTTGTAGGATTAGGTGCAATCTTAAGCTGTTCTGCATCTCTAAAATCACTGGTATTCAAATTGCTTTGCTGGTAAACTCGAACATAATCTATATCCATACTGCTTTCAGAAAAATTAGGATTTATGCTTGGCTCTATTGCAATATTTAATAAAATAAATTGGTCTTCATCAAAAGGCCAAGTACTATCATTGTATACATTTGGTTGATAAATGTAATGTACCACATCATCTACACTAAAAACCATTCGATTAGGAAACCATTCTAAGGTGTAGACGTGATAATCTGAAGAAGCAGTAGGAATTACTTGCCCACCATGATTTATAGTACCGCCAAAACTCGATGGAGTATGCATAGCACTAGAAATGTAATTTTGATTACTTCCCCAATGTTCCATGATATCTATTTCACCACATGCTGGCCAGGGTGTATCTCCAAAACCTTCATTATCCCAATAAGTTCCAATTTCTTCTATGTTTTTTCCTAACATCCAAATGGCTGGCCAAGTACCAACTCCCGTAGGTAATTTTGCTTTTACTTCTACTCGGCCATACGTAAAGGCAAATTTTGAATTTAGCCTGGCTGAAGTATATTCTTTGGTCACACCTTGGTCTGTAAAGGTTTCATTTTTAGCAACAATATGCAATTCGCCACCATCTAAGTAGGAATTATCAGTTCGATCTGTGTAATGCTGAACTTCACCATTAAACCAAGAACTACCATTGGGTAAAACTGTTTGGTGGTGCCATTTTGTATCATCAATCGCTCCATTTCCATCAAACTCATCAGACCATACTAATTCATCATAAATAGGGTCGTCAATTGGTTCTTCAACTTCATTTTCTTCACCTTCAAAGTAAAAATCATCAATATAGGCTTGCACTTCATCTACATTATCTTCACCATTCACCTGAATTAAAATTCTATTGAAATCGTTCCGATCAATTGGAGCAGGAGAGTTTGGGTCAATATTAATGTAGTTTCCATTGGCAAAATCGAAAGTTACTTCTTGCCATTGGTCAAGCTGAATGGACTTAATAATTTCTGTTTGTGTGGTCCATGGCGCACCAATTTGATTATTTTGTAGTTTTAATGAAACTTGATTAGGTTGATTCCCCGTTAAACTACCAGACGGCACATAAATTTTAAAACTAAATACCGTATTTACTCCCAAATTAATTGGAGTTGGAAGATCTAAATAAATATTAGCAAAGTTTCCACCTTCATCATGGTAGCTCAACACCTGATTTGATGGATTTGCATTATCTTGAAAAGGATTAGTAAATGGCTGAATTACTTCACAACTATCTCCTAACCAATTTAAGTTATTTGTACCTTCAAAGTTTTCATCTAGCAACTGACTGTAAGCAGTTACACTTATAAAAAACAATAATATCAAACTTATTTTTTTATTCATCTTCATTTTTTTTACAAGATAATATCTAATGCATAAGATAAAGAATTATTTATCTTAAAACTTAATGGCGTTGCGTTATTGTAGTGTTTAAATGACCTAAAAACATAGGTTTTAATTGATGGTTTGATGAAATTAACCAAATTAAATTCTTAATAGTATAAGTGTAAATTATAAAGGTATTTTATAATTATAATTATATCTTATAGTATGATAAAAACTAATAAGAATAATTTAGCATCTTCAAGTTAGTTTTTATCTAATTTTGTGTCGAACAAATAAAACAATATACTATGTCAATTGTAGGTAAAACCTTTCCAGATTTAACAGTAGACGCCATGAACGACATGGGCGATACTTTCAAAATTAACGTATTAGAAGAAGCTAAGAAAAACAACAAGAAAGTATTGTTGTTTTGGTATCCAAAAGATTTCACTTATGTGTGTCCAACAGAATTACACGCATTTCAAGAAGCTAAAGAAGAATTAGAAAAAAGAAATGTAATGTTAGTTGGTGCATCTTGTGATACTCCAGAAGTTCACTTCGCTTGGTTAAATACTTCTAAAGACGATGGTGGAATTGAAGGTGTAACTTATCCAATATTAGCAGATAGCAACCGCAACTTAAGTAGAAAACTTGGAATCTTAGATATAACCAATGAGCGTTATGATGATGAAACTGGCGACTATTTAGTAGACGGCGATAATGTAACGTATAGAGCTACTTATTTAATAGATGAAGAAGGTTTAGTATTCCATGAAGGGATCAACTTTATGCCAGTGGGTAGAAATGTACAGGAATTTATTAGAATGATCGATGCCTATACACATGTTCAAAAACATGGTGAAGTTTGTCCAGCTAACTGGGAAGAAGGAAAAGAAGCAATGAAAGCAGACCGTAAAGGTGTTGCATCTTACTTGTCTTCTAACTAAAAATACATCAAATGTTCAAGCAAGTTTGCGCTTGCTTGAACAACTAATCCATTAAACGTAAAAATTATGTTTCAAGAATTAAAAGAAGATACACTCAAAGATATTGTAAGTAGTAATGATAAAGTTGTAGTACAATACGCAGCAAGTTGGTGTGGAAATTGTAGGTTAATGAAGCCAAAATTCAAAAAATTAGCTGGTGAGAATGAAGATATACCTTTCATTTTAATCGATGCTGAAAAAAATCCAGAGTCTAGAAAACTAGCTAATGTAAATAATTTACCAACTTTTGCCACTTTTGAAAAAGGTGAATTTAAAAACCAAGTACAAACTAACAAATTTGAATCTTTAAAAGAATTAGTACATGAAGTTACCAATAATTAAACATTTACAGAAAAATAACGATGCTGAAAAGCTAGAAAATACTATAGAAGTTTTAGAGTCTTTTTGCGAACACCGCTCTGTAAAAGAAAATGAAATGGATGTAGTTGGTGAGTTAATTACCAATTTAGCAGGTGCCATCGAAATGGATAAATTAGTTAAAGAAGGTATGTCTGAAAAAGATGCTGGAAATGCCTTTGCAAAACGAGTTTTAGGTTCTATAGACCAATAAACTAGTTTTTCTAAAAATCATAGCCTTTACAATTTCAATTGAACCAATTTTCATGATTGTTTGGTTTAAGTTATCTACTTTTTCAATTGAATTGTAAGGGCTTTTTTATACCTAATTTTAAACATTTTAAAATCAGCTTTCATCTAAACGTTGAATTAATAAAAGCCTTTGATATTCATTCACTTCTCATAATAAAAATTTGAAATTTCCTTTTGAAAGATTTACAATTAATAAATTTCAGATATATCTTTATGAATAGACAGTCTTTTGAAAGCAGTACACATAGGTAATTACCAGATTTGTTTTTTAATGTAAATTTGCTAATCAAATCTTTTTCCAAATGAAGTATATTCTAATCACCTGTCTTTTAAGCTTAAATATTATAAGTGCACAACAAATATTGCCGGAGCGAGAGCGAGCAGAAGTTGTTGATGAAATTTTAAAAGACCGTTTTGATAATCTTTTACCTAGGCTTATGGATAAAACTGGTTTTGATATGTGGATATTAATTTCACGGGAATACAACGAAGATCCAGTCTTAAAAACCATGCTACCTGCTACCTGGCTCAACGCCAGACGAAGAACAATTTTAGTATTCTATAGAGATAAAGCAAAAAATACCATAGAAAAATTAGCCGTTGCTCGTTACAACTTTGGAGAAAATATCCAATCGGCTTGGGATAAAGAAAAAGAGCCAAACCAATGGAAACGTCTTATACAAATTATTGAAGAAAGACAACCCAAGTCTATCGGTCTCAATTATTCTGAAGCATTCAATATCTGCGATGGACTTGTAAAAACAGATTACGAAGAGTTTATGGATTATTTGCCAAAAGCCTATAAGTCTAAAGTAAAATCTGCTGAAAAATTAGCCATAGGCTGGGTTGAAACCAGAACCGAAAGGGAAATGATCATTTATGACCAATTGGTTTCTATAACCCATAATATTATTGCTGAAGCCTTTTCTGAAAAAGCCATTACACCAGGAGTAACAACTACTACAGATATAGAATGGTGGATGCGAGATAAAGTTACAGATTTAGGCTTATCAACTTGGTTTCATCCTACAGTAGATGTTCAGCGAACAGCAGAAAAGCTCAAAGGACATTTGTATGCATTTTCAGACCGACCAGAAGATATGGTTATACAACCTGGTGATTTATTGCATTGTGATTTTGGAATTACTTATTTGCGTTTAAATACAGATTGTCAGCAATTAGCATATGTGCTCAAACCAGACGAAACCGAAGTACCTAAATTTCTTGTGAATGCCTTAAAAGAAGGCAATCGCGTTCAAGATATTTTTACTTCCAATTTTAAAACCGGTAAAACAGGCAATCAAGTCTTAAAAGAATCTCTTGAACAAGGTAAAGCAGAAGGCTTTAGACCCGTAATTTATACTCATCCTTTAGGTTCTTACGGCCATTCAGCTGGAACAACTTTAGGTATGTGGGATGCACAAGATGGCGTTCCAATTACAGGAGATTATCCGTTGCAAGAACGCACAGTTTATGCCATTGAATTAAATACTTCGGTACACATACCAGAATGGAATCGTGATATTAGAATCATGCTAGAAGAAGCAGGTTACTGGGGAGAAAATGGATTCCGTTACGTAAATGGAAGACAAACTTCAATTATTCCTATCGGTAATTAAATGATTTATCGAGTAGTTTTTAATATTGCTCATTTTCGTTAGGAAAATCACCAGACTTTACATCCTTGTTGTAATCTTGAATTGCTTTGGTCATAATGGTGTTTAAATCTGCATAGCGTCTTAAAAAACGTGGATTAAATTCATGGTCCATTCCTAGCATATCGTGAATTACTAAAACCTGACCATCAACTCCATTTCCTGCACCAATTCCAATAACAGGAATGCTAATACTTTTAGCTACTTCTTCGGCTAATTTTGCTGGAACTTTTTCTAAAACTAAAGCAAAACAACCTAATCTTTCGAGCAACAATGCATCTTCTTTTAATTTTTGTGCTTCGGCTTCTTCTTTAGCACGAACAGTGTAGGTTCCAAATTTATAAATGGATTGTGGTGTAAGACCTAAATGTCCCATTACAGGAATTCCGGCTTTTAAAATTCGTTTAATAGAATCTTTAATTTCACTTCCACCTTCTAATTTTACAGCGTGAGCACCACTTTCTTTCATGATTCTAATGGCTGAACGTAAGGCTTCTTTTGGGTCACTTTGATAACTACCAAAAGGTAAATCTACCACTACTAAAGAACGATTAATAGCTCTCACTACATTAGATGCATGATAAATCATATGGTCTAATGTAATTGGCAAAGTGGTTTCGTGACCAGCCATCACATTAGAAGCAGAATCGCCCACTAAAATTACATCTATACCTGCTTTATCAACAATTTTGGCCATGGTATAATCATAAGATGTAAGCATTGAAATGCGCTCATTATTCGCTTTCATATCTACCAAAGATTTTACCGTAATTCTTTTATATTGCTTTTTAGCTACAGACATATTTTTAGTTTTTTACAAATGTAAGATTTTAGCTTTAAATTTCTTTTGAAGCTTTATTGATCTATTGAATTGATCTATTAATTATTTACTTATTTCATTTTTAAAATCATTTCCGGTAGGATATTCAAAAGCTTCGAGTTTAAAATAAGGAATAGCCGCCAAAATATGATCAAAAATATCAGCCATAATGTGTTCGTAATTTTTCCAAACCTTGTCTCTGCTAAAGGTATAAATTTCAAGTGGAATACCAGTTGGAGTAGGAGCTAGTTGCCTAGTCATGATCATCATTTCTTTGTTTGTAGCTGGATGTTGTTTTAGGTATTCGTCAATATATTTTCTGAACATTCCAAAATTAGTCAGATTTCTACCATTTATCAAAACAGATTTATCTGCATTTATATCTTCATTGTGTTTATTTACTTCAGCAGAACGATGTTCTACATAGTCAGAAATAAGCTGAATTTGTTTAAACGCTTCAATCTCATCTGGATTTAAAAATTGAATAGAGTGAGCTTTAATCAAAACTGCTCGTTTTATTCTTCTGCCGCCCGATTGGCTCATTCCACGCCAATTCTTAAACGAATCTGATATCAAGTAATAAGTAGGAATAGTAGTAATGGTATTATCAAAATTTCTAACTTTAACGGAAGCTAAGTTAATTTCAAACACATCTCCATCTGCTCCATATTTTTCCATTGTAATCCAATCTCCTATTCTAACGGTATCATTCACACTAACTTGTATACTAGCAACAAAACCTAAAATAGTATCTTTAAAGACAAGTAGTAATACCGCAGAAAGAGCACCGAGACCAGTAAATAATTTAGTAAGTGATCTATCCGTTACGATACTAAAAACAACAACGATACCTATAAGCCAAACAACAATCATAAAAACCTGAATGTAACTTTCTACAGGTTTGTCTTTAAATGCTTTAATGGTTTTTAAAAAGTCTTTAAAAGTGAGCAGGATGCTTCTTAAGAGCGCAATTATTAAAAATACCGTTATTACGTTTACAAATTTTTCTGCATAAATTTCTGCACTCGGAAAATCGACTAAAATTTGCGGTATTAAAATCGAAATGAAATTGATAGTTATTAAATTAGATAAATGAAGAAAGGTATTGTTTTCTATCAAAAAATCATCAAAATGGGTTTTAGATTTAGCTGCTAATTTGCTTACAACTCGTTCTGCAAAAACACGCAATACTTTGTATATAATAAAGGCTATTACAAATGTGAAAATTAAATTTATAATTAAATTTAAATATTCTGCTAAGCTTGTATTGAGTTCTAAATCTTCAGTAAAAACTCTGTAAAAATAGCGTGTTATTTGTTTTGAATCCATGTGAAAAATTTCTCCAAAAATACTAAAGTTAAACAGATATATGTCAATTAAGAGTTAACTATAATAGCTTAAAATGCTGATTTTTTAACTCCCTTTTTCTGTAATTCTATTTGAATAAACTTTAGGAATCTTAAGATTATGCTGGGCAAGCTAAGTAGGATTTTTTGTTTACCAGATAAAAGTCTATTGTCGATTTGCGCTTTAGCAGATTTCCAAATTGCATTTCCAGCAATTTTTGATCTTAAATAAATTCCATATCTATTTTGATTCAGATATTTTCTGAGCGCCTTATTTTTTATTGCTAAATCATCATATTTTTTAAGCAGGTCTAGCCGTTCTTGATAACGATTTGTTTTTGAAATATTATTTTCAGAAACTAAATAATAACCAAAACTAATTTCTGGATGAAACACCACTTTGGCCTTTAGCCCTATTCGAATAAATAAATCGGTGTCCTGTCCTGATTTTATGTTTTCATCGAATTTTCCAACTTGATTAAAAAATTGTTTTTGAATAACTAAACCTGGGGTAACCAAAAGGTCTTGTCCTAAGCTATTTTTAAAATAGGAAAGCAATATTGCTTGATCAGGAACTTTAAAGTTATATGTTGGTAAAAATTCATTTCCATTAGCTCCAATAATTTTAGGTTGCGAAATAAAGACAAATTCTTCTGGAAAGCGCTGAATGTTATTGTAATGAATTTCTAAATGCTTATTCAGCCAAAAATCGTCAGCATCAAGAAAAGCAATCCATTCACTTTTTGCCAGTTTAACTCCTTTATTCCTGGTAGCTGCTGCGCCTTGATTTTCTTGGTTAACAATTTGCAAACGTTCGTCTGTAAGTAATTGTATTTTAGATAAAGAATCGTCTGTAGAGCCATCGTTTACTATAATTAACTCAAAATTTGTAAAGCTTTGTTTTAGTACGCTTTCAACACAATTTTCAATAAAATTAGCCTTGTTGTAAAGCGGAATAACCACAGAAAAAAAAGGCTTATGTTGCTTCATTTTTTATTGAATTGGTTTTCTTTAAATAGCAAAAATATAGCATTCGGTAGATTTTAAAATAGACTAGATTTGGTGTTTTTTCAGTACAAGCTTTAATTAAAAATGCTTCAGACCAGGAGTATATCCAATTGCATATACCAAGAAGCCTTAGTTTTTTTAATTTTAAATACGCGTTTTGGATGGGTCTAAAATTAGGAGGGAGCAATTTCTTTTTTTCTAATAAAATAATACTTTTAAGTGCATCTTGAGATTTTAATAAAAAAGTAGCATTAGCTTCTAAGCCTAAATGATAAACAGGATTGTTAATATGAAGCACCTTTGCGTTTGCTTTACATAGCTGTGCAGCTAGCAGAATGTCTAGGCCATAAATATGGTCTAAAACCACACTATGCTCAATAAAAACAGATTTACGAATGCAAATTGCACCTGTTACAAGGCTGTTATAAGGATTTTTCAATCTTTTTGCTAAGCTTTTTTCTTCATTCTTTTTACCATACATCCATCTTAATAATAATTGAGCATCTTTGGGCTTTGTTTCATAATTTATTCCACCAAAAACTACGTCTATTTCATTAAATTTCAAGATTGAAGTAAGAAAATTTCTAATGAATTTTTTTTCCTTGGGTATAACGTCTGAATCTAAAAATAAAATCCAGTTATATTTTGCTTCTCTAGCAAGTAGTAAACGAGATTTCTCTCTACCTAAATTGGTTTCATTTTTAATTATTCTTATTTGCGAAAAGTTTTCTAAAACAGCATAAGAACTTCTAATTTTTTTTGATGTAGAAGCATCATCAGCAATGATAATTTCAATAGGAGTATCTAATTCTTTAATTTCTTCAATTAAAACTTGAACCAAATTTTGGCAATCGTAATTGTAATTTGGAATTAAGATGCTAATCAAGGTAGTAAATTTATTTCAATCAAAAATCAAAGCATAAAAATCAATTATTGACTAGTTAGCTGCTCTTTTTTGTATTACTTCAAACACTTTCTGACCGTCGCATTTTAAGGTTTTAGAAGGATACTTCAGCAACAATGCATAATCGTGTGTTGCCATTAAAATGGTATTTCCATTTTTATTAATCTCTTGTAAAACTTCCATGACTTCAACCGAAGTTTGTGGGTCTAAATTTCCAGTAGGTTCGTCTGCTAAAATTAATTCAGGATCGTTTAATAAAGCACGGGCAATAGCTATACGCTGTTGTTCTCCACCAGAAAGTTGATAAGGAAATTTAAAATTTTTAGTTTTCATACCTACTTTGGTAAGTACCTGATCTACTTTTTGCTTCATTTTATCTTTGTCTTTCCAGCCAGTGGCTTTAAGTACAAAAAGTAAATTTTGTTCAATATTTCGATCATTCAATAATTTAAAATCTTGAAATACAACACCTAATTTTCTTCGTAGGTAAGGAATTTGTTTTTCTTTTAAAGTAGTTAAGTCTTCTCCTACAATCATCCCTTTTCCTTCTTGTAAGGGTAAATCGCCGTACAAGGTTTTCATAAAACTACTTTTCCGGTTCCAGTTTTACCGATTAAGTATACGAATTCACCTTTTTTTATACTTATGTTAATATCAGACAACACCAAGCTCTCGCGTTGATAGATACTAGCATTTTTTAAATCTAAAATTACTTCAGACATGTAACTTAGCTTTTATTTGGGTTTAAAGATATTATTTATTGCTCAATTGGAAGTAAAAATACAAAGCAAAGTTAAAGTAAATGAAATCTATCTTCCCTGTCGTAATTTTATAAAAACTGAAATATGAATATTCCTTCTTCAGAACATCCAAGAGTTGTGGTTATAGGCGGTGGATTTGCGGGTATTTCCTTTGCAAAACAACTGTTTGATAAAAAGGTACAATTGGTGATGTTGGACAAAAGAAATTATCACACTTTCCAACCTTTACTTTATCAGGTTTCCACATCTGGTTTAGAACCAGACTCTATTGCATATCCACTTCGAAAAATTTTAAATAAGTCTAGCAACTCCTTTTTTAGATTAACGGAAGTCTTAGAGATTTTAACAGAAAAGAAGGAAATTAAGACGAACATTGGAAACTTAAATTATGACTATTTAGTAATTGCTACAGGTTCTAAAACCAATTTTTTTGGCAATAAAAATGTAGAAGAAAACGCAGTTTGGATGAAGTCTGTTCCACAGGCTTTAAACTTACGTAGCTTAATTTTGGAAAACTTTGAACAAGCTACTATTACAGATGATGAAGATAAAAGAAAAGCACTTTTAAACTTTGTAATTGCAGGAGCAGGTCCTACTGGAGTAGAATTAAGTGGAGCTCTGGCTGAATTAAAAAATCACATTGTTACAAAAGATTACAAAGATTTAAACCACGAAGAAATCCATGTGCATTTATTAGAAGGTGAAGATCGTGTGTTGCCACCCATGAGCAAAAGATCTTCAAAAAACGCTCAAAAGTTTTTAGAAAGGTTAGGGGTAAAGGTACACACATCTACTTTTGTAGAAGATTATAAAGATCAAATTGTAACTACCAATACAGGAAAAAAGTTTCATACAGAAACCTTTATCTGGTCTGCTGGAGTAACTGGAGCACCAGTGCAGGGTTTAAAAGCAGATGCATTTGTAAGTAAAACGAATCGATATCAAGTAAATGAATTTAACCAGATTAATGGTTACGATAATGTTTTTGCTATAGGAGATATTGCTGTCATGCAAAGCGAAGCATACCCTAAAGGTCATCCTATGGTTGCTCAACCGGCAATTCAACAAGGTGAGCATCTAGCGAAAAATTTATTACGAAAACTAGCTAACAAGCCCATGAAAGCTTTTTCGTATTACGATAAAGGAACTATGGCGACCATAGGAAGAAACAAAGCAGTTGTAGATTTAGGAAAATTAAAATTTGGCGGTTTCTTTGCTTGGTTTATATGGATGTTTGTTCATTTATGGTTTTTAGTTGGCTTTAGAAACCGTATCGTAACTTTTTTTAATTGGGTTTACAATTATATAAATTATGATCGTGCAGCTCGCTTAATTGTTCGACCTTTTAAGGCCAAAAGAGTTGAAATGAATGATGCTGATTAGTAAGTTTTGAATCCAACAAATGTAATTCATCTATTCTTGTGGTTAATATTGTTTTTTGGTAATCTTTTGATGTTTATAAAAGTAGAAGATAGAGATTGTTAAACCCATACATAATAAAACGGGAGTTAATTCTAAATTTACATCGGGCACATCTTTGACTAAAGCAGGGTCACCACCACCATCGGGTGGTGGTGGTGGAGATTGAAATGCAAAAATCAATTTAATAGACAAAATAAAAAGTAGATGGTAAAGTTTATTAAGCATGGATTTATCTAAGAAGTAAAGATTCAAGTGATTTCCCTTTAGATTTCACTTTAATGATTAAGGCTGAACTCGGTAAACTATTGATATTAATCTTTTGTAGTTTATGCTGAGTAGGTTTTTCTTTATATAGAATTCTACCCATTAAGTCCACTATTTCAATATGAATATTTTGTTCTAAAAATAATTCAGATTCTAAGTAAACATGGTTTCCAATGCTAGGGTTTGGAAATATTTTAAGTACGTTAGATGGGGTTAAATTGTAATTTGAAAATGTTTCATTTTCAAATAAAATTTGAAATCGGTTA
>CBFIGU010000027.1:0-25175 GCA_965662165.1 Psychroflexus sp. | reverse complement strand
TGTTAAAACTACAAAAGTTAAAAAATAATTTAATGAAGAAATATTTCTTAATCATCTTATTTCTTCTCCCATTTATGGGAAGTTTATATGCTCAGGAAGAAGCAAATGCTAATTTAGATTTAAGCTTGCAGGAGTTTTTAGCTTATGTAAAACTCTATCACCCTATTGCTAAACAAGCAGAATTAAAGATTTCTCAAGCTGAAGCTAAATTAATGAAAGCAAGAGGGAACTTCGATCCTAAAATTTACAGTAGCTTCAAAGAAAAAGACTTTAAAGAAACCGACTACTATCAAATGTTTAATGCTGGTTTAAGCATACCAGTTTGGTTTGGCTTAGATATTAAGGCAGGTTACGACCAAGCAGAAGGTAGCTTTTTAAACCCAGAAAGAACAGTACCCGAAGACGGTTTATACAAAGCAGGGATATCGCTTCCCTTAGGTCAAGGTTTGTTTATTAATGAAAGAATGGCGACTTTAAAAAAGGCTAAAATCATTCAAAATCTTAATAGAGCAGAGCGGGATTTAAAAGTAAACGAAATCTTATACAAAGCTACCTTGGCTTATATAGATTGGTATCAAGCTCATCAACAGGTTAAAATTTTTGAAGAGTTTTTAGTCAATGCAGATGTTCGTTTTCAAGGTATCAAACAAAGCGCATTGCAGGGCGATATTCCTATCATTGACACTTTAGAAGCAAAGATAACAGTGCAAAAAAGAGATTTAAGTTTAGAGAAATCTCGTTTAAAACGTACACAAACACGCTTAAAATTATCTAATTTTCTATGGTTAGAAAACAACATTCCATTGCAGTTAGATGAAGGCATTATGCCTGTAGATTTAAAAGAAGTTGTTTTAGATAATGTATTGGGAACAAATCTGCTTCAGCTGGAAGATTACAATGTAGAGCAACATCCACTTCTTCAGTTTTTAAGTTATAGTATTGAATCCTTAGAAGTAGATCGGCGCTTAGCTGCAGAACGTTTAAAACCTGTTTTAGATGTAGAATATAACTTTTTGAGTGAAACACCTGATCAGGTCAATTCGTTTAATAATAATGATTTTCAAGCCGGAATAAGTTTTAGTATTCCCTTATTTTTAAGAAAAGAACGTGGTGATTTGAAGCTTACTAAGTTGAAAATTCAAGATGCAGAATTAGAATACGAATTTCAAAACTTAGAATTAAGAAACCAAATTGATGCCGCACAAGAAGGAATTAATTCTTTTGATAGGCAGTTGATAACCATTGATGAAATGACAAATAATCACGAAAAGATGCTTCAAGCAGAAGAACGAAAATTCTCTTTTGGAGAAAGTTCTGTCTTCTTAATCAATTCTAGAGAGCAAAAATTAATAGATGCTAGGCTAGAACAAATAAAAGCAAATGTACGTTTATTCGAGTCTAAGGCTTTGCTATTTAATTTATTAGCGAATGAAATTTTAGTCAATTAATTTTCAATTTAATGATTTTGAATTTCCAGTAAGCGTTTTACATATTTTCCAATTACATCAAATTCCAAATTAACAATATCTCCTTCCTGCAAAGCATTAAAATTAGTATGCTCGTATGTATAAGGAATTATAGCTACACTAAACGTGTTTAAGCCACTATTTACAACGGTAAGACTTACTCCATTTATAGTAATACTTCCTTTTTCTATAGTAACATTTTGTAGTTTGGGATTATATTCAAAACTAAAAACCCAACTGCCATCTTCAGTTTTTACATCTGTACAAGTAGCAACCTGGTCTACGTGTCCTTGCACAATGTGTCCATCAAGGTGAGCATTCATTTTCATGCCACGCTCTAGATTTACAAGAGTGCCAACTTCCCAGTTTCCTAAGTTAGTTTTGTCTAAAGTTTCTTTTATAGCAGTAACTTGATATTGGTTTTTATCGCAATTTACTACGGTTAAGCAAACTCCGTTGTGTGCTACACTTTGATCTATTTTAAGCTCATGTGCTAACTTTGCTTCTATGTAAAAGTGATAATTGCTACCTTCTTGTTCAATTTGGTTTACTTTTCCAACTTCTTCAATAATTCCTGTAAACATTTCCTTGATTATTTAGTTACCTTTGTAGTGCAAAAGTAATTGAAATTAAGCTAGCACTTTGCAATTTAGAATTTACTTAAGTTGCTTTTAAGAAATAGCTAGTTTTTAAATCAAAATTTAAACATGAGTATAGATACACCTATAAAAGTTGGAATAAGCATTGGAGATTTAAATGGTATTGGGCCCGAAATTGCACTTAAAACATTTGAAGACATACGAATGTTAGACTTTTGTACACCGGTGTTATTTGCTAACGTAAAAATGCTGTCGTTTTTCAAGAAACATTTTAAATTAGATTTACGCTTACATGGTATACCGCATGCTTCAAAAGTTGTACATGGTAAAATAAATGTAGTAAACGCTTGGAAATCTAATTTTAAAGTCAATTTTGGAGAAGAAGATAAAGTTGCGGGTAAATATGCAGTTAGATCAATAGAAGTAGCTACAGAAGCCTTAATTAATAATGATGTAGATGTATTGGTAACTGCGCCAATTAATAAAAATAGTATTCAATCTGAAGAATTTACTTTCCCCGGCCATACCGATTATTTTGCTCAAAAATTAAAAGGAGACAACTTAATGTTTATGGTTTCAGAAAACTTGAGAGTGGGCTTATTAACAGACCATGTTCCGGTAAAAGATGTTGCAAATCATATTACTCCTGAGCGCATTCAAAAAAAAGTGAAACTAATGAGTGAATCTTTGCAAAAAGATTTTGGGGTTATTAAACCGAGAATTGCAGTCTTAGGGATTAACCCACATAGCGGAGATAACGGAGTTATTGGTAATGAAGATCAATTGGTGCTACAACCAACCATTCATAAAATAAACGACTTGCAAGGTGAGTTAGTGTATGGTCCTTATGCTGCAGATAGCTTTTTTGGTTCTAAAAATCATGAAAATTTTGATGCGGTTTTAGCAGCTTATCACGATCAAGGCTTAATTCCCTTTAAGACGTTGGCTTTTGGCAAAGGCGTTAATTTTACAGCAGGAATGAACAGAGTAAGAACCTCGCCCGATCATGGTACAGCTTTCGATATTGCTGGAAAAAATCAAGCAGATGCATCTTCTTTTACTCAAGCAGTTTACACGGCAATAGACATCTATAAAAATAGACTGAGCTACGAAGAAATGAATAAAAACCCATTGCCAACACAACCTAAGCCTAAAGACAATAGACGTTCTAAACTAAATTAACTTGCTGTCTTGTAGTTTGTAAATATTTTTTATATTTGCAGGCTCAAAACTGATGTCGTGAAGAAGGTATTTAAAGATTACACAATTCCATTTGTGGGATTGAAGATTGGAAAGCACCAGTTTGAATATGAGATAGATAATTCGTTCTTTGAACTATTTGATTACCAAGAATTCAATGATGCTAAGGTACATGTGAATTTATTTTTAACCAAGAAAGCAAACATGCTTGAACTTGATTTTGAAGTAGAAGGTGAAGCTAATTTAAATTGCGACCTTACTTTAGAAGCTTACAATCAGGAAATTAAAAATGAATTAAATATTGTAGTTAAGTTTGGCGATGATTATGAAGAAGTAAATGAAGAACTTCTAGTTTTGCCACACGGTGAATATGAAGTTGAAGTACAACAATACATTTATGAAGCAGTTGTGCTTGCTCTTCCCGCTAAACGAGTGCATCCTGGTGTTGAAGATGGAACTTTAGATTCTGAAATTTTAAAAAAATTGCAAGAATTAAAACCACAAACTAGTGATCAAAAAGAAGAAACCAAAGACGAAGATGAAATAGACCCAAGGTGGGAAAAATTAAAAGGATTACTAAAAGATTAATACATAAGAGCAATGGCGCATCCAAAGAGAAAAATTTCTAAAACAAGAAGAGATAAGCGTAGAACGCATTACAAAGCAACAGCACCCCAAGTTGCGATAGATTCTACAACTGGTGAAGCACACCTATACCACAGAGCTCATTGGAGCGAAGGTAAATTATATTACCGTGGTCAAGTGTTAATTGACAATACTGAAGAAGAAGTAGATACAGAAGCCTAAAATTAGCTTCTTTACTTAAAAATATAGCTCCCAGATTTGTGGGGGCTTTTTTTGTTATTATTCCTACACTACAAAAATCTTCTTTAAGTTTCTAGTTACTTCAAATACAATCTTTTTTTCTTGTAATCAATTACAGCTTTTCCCGCATTTAAAATGTCAGCGCCTATAATTCCATGAATCACTTCAGACTCATGCTCAACTAAGGCTCGATTAACATGACTTAAATCAAATAAAACTAAATTGAATTTATGGTAGTTCCAATCTTTAATTTTTAGTTTATTTTTTGAAGAAGATTTGGTTAACATGTTAGATGCGCCAGCTCCCGCAGCTCTTACTTTACTGTCTTCAACTTCTAAATTAAAATAATCTGCATATTTAAAATCAACACAAGAATTAGATGCGCCAGTGTCTAAAATAAAATCTCCATCCATACCATTAATCGTACAAGAAAGCTGTAAATGTTGTGTGGCTGTGGTGGTGAGTTTAACTAAGTGAAACTTCTTTCTGAATAAGAATTTCTTAAGTGAAGACATTTTTACATTTTTTGGCAAATATAGACCAAGTGTTTCAATAAATTTGCGGGCATGATTTTAATAGATACCCACACACATTTATATAGTGAACAATTTAACGAAGATCGAGATGAAGTTGTTCAGCGCGCCATGTCAAATGGAGTAAAACAATTTTACATACCAGCTATCGATTCGTCCTACACAAAAGCTATGTATGAGCTGGAAAAAAATTATCCCCAGCAAATGCATCTCATGATGGGATTGCATCCTACTTCGGTTCAAGAAAATGTTGAAGATGAATTAAGACATATTAGAGAGCAATTAGAAAAACGGAAGTTTGCTGCTATTGGAGAAATAGGTATAGACTTATATTGGGATAAATCTAAACTAGATTTACAACGCTACGCTTTTAAAAAACAAATCGCTTGGGCAAAAGAATTTAAGTTGCCGATAGTTATACATTGTAGAGAAGCATTTGATGAAGTTTTTTCAATTTTAGAAGAAGAAAATGATGACGACTTATTCGGTATTTTTCATTGTTTCACCGGAACTTTTGAGCAAGCTGAAAAAGCAATTTGGTTTGGTATGAAGCTAGGCATTGGTGGAGTAGTAACTTTTAAAAACGGAAAAATAGATCAATTCTTAGATCGTATCTCTTTACGAGAAATAGTTTTAGAGACCGATTCGCCTTACCTTGCGCCAAAACCATATCGGGGTAAACGAAATGAAAGCAGTTATTTGTTGAATGTTGCAGAAAAAGTAGCTTCTATTTATAACTTAAGCCTGGAAGAAGTGGCAGAAATAACATCTAATTCCGCTCAAGAGATTTTTAGCAATTATGAAAATTAAAAATAAATCTAAGATTTTACTTATTTATACTGGTGGAACCATAGGTATGATTAAAGATCCTAAAAGTGGAAGCTTAAAGCCATTCAATTTCGATAAGTTACTAGAACAAATACCAGAATTACAGCTTTTAGAACATGACATTAATGTAACTGGTTTCGATAAGCCAGTAGATTCGTCTAACATTAACATAAACCATTACGTACTGTTAGCTGAAATTATTGAAGCAAATTATGCTAAGTATGATGGATTTGTAATTTTACATGGAAGCGATACCATGTCCTACACATCGTCGGTGCTCTCATTTATGTTAGAAAATTTAGCGAAGCCTGTTATATTTACCGGTTCTCAATTGCCAATTGGAGATTTGCGGACAGATGCAAAGGAGAATTTAATTACCAGCATACAAATAGCAGGCTTAAAACGCAATGGGAAGACAGTAATCAATGAAGTGGGGCTTTATTTTGAATATAAGCTGTATAGGGCAAACCGAACCACCAAGATTAATGCAGAACATTTTGAAGCTTTTGCTAGCTTAAATTACCCAGCCTTAGCAGAGTCGGGTGTTAATTTACAAGTAAATGAAGCAGCCTTGCTCACTATTAATCGTCGTAAAAAGTTAGTTGTTCATAAAGATTTAGAAGATGCTATTTTAATTATAAAAACTTTCCCCGTAATAAATGAAGCTACCTTTGCTCACCTTTTAGAAACTCCAAATTTAAAAGGAGTAATTTTAGAGACTTTTGGTAGTGGTAATACAAAACTAGATGCATGGTTTTTAAACACACTTAAGAAAGCCATTCAAAAAAATATTCCTATTGTAAATGTCACGCAATGTAGTGGTGGAAGCGTGAACATGGGTAAATACGAAACCAGTGAAGGATTAAAAAGTATAGGAGTAATTTCAGGAAAAGACATCACCACAGAAGCAGCTGTAGCTAAAATGATGTATTTACTTACTAAAAATCTTGGACAAAAAGTTTTTAAAACTATTTTTGAAACTTCTATTCGTGGAGAATTAAGCTTAATGAAGGGCTTTTAAACCAAAATAAAATCTTAAATTTTAATATTAATAAGATAATTACACAATTTTTTTTGCTGTTTATCTTTATAAACATAAATTTACGCCACATTAAGAGAGGTGGCCGAGTGGTCGAAGGCGCACGCCTGGAAAGTGTGTAAACGTCAAAAGCGTTTCGAGGGTTCGAATCCCTTCCTCTCTGCAGTATTTAATTAAATGAATTATTTATATATTTAACCCCAAATTAAAACAAGTACTAATTTAAGACAAACAACAATGAAAAGACTATTTTCAATTTTAACCTTAGCCGGTTTATTTTTTGCAAGCACAACATTAAGTGCAAATGTGTATTTTGAAAATGCAACATCTACTTGGCTACAAGAAGATACAACTGAAGAAGCCCAAATGACAGAGGGCGAAGGTGAAGCTGCTGAAATGGAAGCAGACTCCACTGCGGTAGATTCTACAGCTGTAGAAGAAGCTGTTGAAGAAACTCCGGTACCTGAAGAAGCTGCTCCAGTTGATGAAGTAGAAGAAGAAGAATCTGTTGGTTTTCACCAGGAGTTAAAAAAGAGATTTATTGAAGGTGGTCCTGGCTTTATGGGGATCGTACTTTTATGTTTAATTTTAGGTCTTGCTATTGCTATCGAGCGTATTATCTATTTAAATCTTGCAACAACTAATTCTAAAAAATTAGCTGCTAACGTAGAAGATGCATTAAATAGTGGTGGCGTTGAAGCAGCAAAAGAAGTTTGTAGAAATACTAGTGGTCCTGTTGCCTCTATTTACTATCAAGGTTTAGACCGTATGGACGAAGGTGTAGATGCTGCAGAAAAAGCTGTTGTAGCCTATGGTGGAGTACAAATGGGACAACTAGAGAAAAACGTTTCTTGGGTTTCTTTATTTATTGCATTAGCGCCAATGTTAGGTTTCATGGGAACAGTAATTGGTATGATTAAAGCATTCGATAAAATTGAAGCAGCAGGAGATATGCAGCCATCTTTAGTAGCTGGTGGTATTAAAGTTGCACTTTTAACAACGGTATTCGGTTTAATTGTGGCGATTATTCTTCAGATATTTTACAATTATATTGTAGCTAAAATTGACAATATTGTAAACGATATGGAAGACGCTTCAATCACATTAATCGATTTATTAGTAGCTCACAAAAATAAATAATCATTTATGAGTCAATTTTTAAAAATATTCAAAATTGTAGTTGGCGTATTAGGAGCAATTCTGTTTTTCAGAATTCTTAACGCTGGCGATGATGCTCTAGAAGCAGATACTGCCCTACAATCTTCAGTGGTTTCTCCATTGATGTATGTAGCTTATGCAATACTTATAATCTGTATAGTTTCCGTTTTAGGATTCGTAATTAAAGGCCTTTTTTCAGGAAACGTAAAAAGTACTTTAATAGGTTTAGGTTCATTTATTGTAGTATTGGTAGTTTCATTCTTAGTGTCAGAAGGTCAAGAAACTGCACTCCGAGATGGAGAAGTACTTTCTGCCTATGGTTCTAGATGGGTAAGCGCGGGTTTAACGATGTTTTACATACTCGTGGGAATATCAATTGTAGCAATTGTTGCTTCAAATTTGAAAGGTTTAATAGGAAAATCTTAAATTATGGCTAGAAGAAACGCACCAGAAGTTAATGCAGGTTCTATGGCAGATATTGCCTTCTTGTTATTGATATTCTTCTTGGTAACAACTACTATCGAAACCGATAGCGGTATTAGCCGTAAACTTCCGCCTATGGAACCACAAGATCAAGAAGATGTTACTTTAAAGGAGAAAAATATTTTTGAAGTACTTGTTGATGATAGTGGAAATATTTTAGTTGAAGAAAAATTAATGGATGTGAAAGACTTAAGACAGGCAGCCATTAAATTTTTAGACAACGGAGGTGGAAAAGGAAAAGAAGCTTGCGAATATTGTCAAGGAGCTAGAGATCCTTTATCTTCAGATAATCCTACAAAAGCTGTTATTTCATTACAGAATAATAGACAAACCAAATACAAGAACTACATTACAGTTCAAAATGAGTTAGTTGCTGCTTATAATTTCCTAAGAAATAGAGAAGCTAACCGTTTATTTGGTATTGACTTTACTCAAATGGAAAAAGCGTATAACGACCCGGAATATCAAGGTGATAAGGATAAGTTAGAAGGAAGGATAAAAATCATCAAAGAGATGTATCCACAGAAATTATCTGAAGCAGAACCAAAACGTTAATAATCTTAAACAATAAACTTTAGAATTATGTCAAAGTTTAAAAAGAAAGGCGATGGTGGAACGCCAGCAATTTCAACCGCATCATTACCCGATATCGTTTTTATGTTATTGTTCTTTTTTATGGTAGTTACGGTTATGCGTGATACTTCTTTAAAAGTGCAGAATGTTTTGCCTATCGCAAACCAAACTGAGAAATTAGATAAAAAAGACTTGGTAATGTATATTTATGCAGGAAAACCATCACAGCGTTATCAACAACAATTCGGGACTGAAGCTCGTATTCAGTTGAATGATAAATACGCATCGGTTTCGGATATACAACAGTTTATTTTTGAAGAAAGACAGTCTAAGCGTGAAGAATTAGTTCCTTACCTTACTACTGCTTTAAAAGTAGATGAAGAAACCAACATGGGTCTTGTATCTGATATAAAACAAGAGTTGAGAAAAGCTGAAGCTTTAAAAATAAATTATACCACAAGACAAGGTAATTCTTTAAAGAATTACGAATAGTTAGTACTTGTATGTTTTTGGTATTAGAAAAGCCGTTTTTAATTAAACGGCTTTTTTATTTTCAATGTTTTCTAGACAATTACTTTACCTTTGTTTTATGAAGTTTATTTATTTATTCATTTTCACTTCAATCACTTGCATTTCTTTGCGCGCTCAAGATAAGAATGCAGAACTAGATTTATCATCTGTCGATTCTTTGTATCGTGAAGATCAGTTTTATTTTGGCTTCAATATTAATTTACTTAACAATCTACCACAAGGTTTAAATCAATCTGGCCTTTCTGGGGGAGTAATTGGTGGTTTCATAAGAGATATGCCTATTAATAAAAGACGAAATTGGGCATTAGGATTAGGCTTTGGACTTTCTGCTAATACTTATGGGCATAATTTATTCATTGGAAAAAATGAAAACGGTGAAGGCGTATTTCGAGTTCTAGAAAGAGACGAAACACCTTATTCTTCTAACCGTTTTTCAACCTATGTTGCAGAAGTTCCTTTTCAGATTCGTTGGCGTACTTCAACGCCTACAAACTCTTCATTTTATAGAATTTATGCAGGTTTTACTGTTGGTTATTTGTATTACTTTAAATCTACATTTAATGGTGCTGAAAACATTTTAACCTATACTAGTTTGTCTGAACTAAATAGAGTCAGGACTGGGCTACATTTGTCGCTTGGAAGCAATTTTGTGAATTTTCATATTCAATATAATTTCAATCCACTTTTTGACGCTAAGCTAGAAGGCACCAATACAGATTTAAATTTTCAAATCCTTAAGTTTGGTTTTATTTTTTATATGCTATAACAATAAGTTGAAAAAATAAAGTTGAGGTAGGGCACCTATTATTGCACCTACTAATAATTCTACATATGAATGTGCTCTAAGATGAAGTCTTGAAGAAGCCACCCATCCTAAACCAAAAATTAAAAAAGCAATTAGCAAAAAGTCTACTTGAAAAAAATAAATCATATAGGCTAACATATAGGAAATTAATCCCGCAATACCAGATACATGTAGACTTGCTTTAAAATTCATGAATACAAGTAAACATGCGGCAATACCCGTAAAGAAAATCCCAGAGAAAAAGTAAAATAGAACTTCATTTCCGTCTTTTTGAAACATAAAGTTTACTATAAAAGCAGCAATTGTTGTAAAAAATAAAACTGGTAATCTTCGCTCTTTTACATTCGGCATTTGATAGCTACTAATGAGTCTAAATTTCTTCAAACTAAATAGGAAAAATAAGGGAATTAAAATAGTTAAAGCGGAAACAGCAATAATTTGTGCCGTGATGTAAGGTGTTGTATATAAATTTCTGGCTTTAATAAAATAGTAAAGTACGCCGGCTAAGGGTAGCCAGATAGGATGAAAAACGTAAGAACCAAATGTGAGAAAACGATTCATTATATTTCTTTTCTTAATCGGGCAACAGGAATGTCTAATTGTTCTCTGTATTTAGCAACTGTTCTTCTAGCAATAGGATAGCCTTTTTCCTTTAAAACACTAGCTAATTTAGCATCGGTATAAGGCTTTTTTTTATCTTCTTTTGTAATCGTAGATTCTAAGATTTTTTTTATTTCTCTGGTAGAAACGTCTTCTCCTTTGTCGTTCTTCATAGATTCTGAGAAAAACTCTTTAATGAGTTTTGTTCCGTAAGGCGTATCTACATATTTGCTATTAGCAACCCGAGAAACTGTAGAAATATCCATGTCAATTTCTTCAGCAATATCTTTTAGAATCATTGGTTTTAAGTTACGCTCATCACCACTTAAAAAATATTCTTTTTGGTAATTCATTATAGCACTCATGGTGAGCATTAGCGTTTGTTGGCGTTGCCTAATCGCTTCAATAAACCATTTTGCTGAATCTAGCTTTTGTTTGATAAATAAAACAGTTTGCTTTTGTTCCTTAGATTTTTCATTACTCTCTTTATAAGATTTTAGCATATTGGCATAATCTTTAGAAACATGCATCATAGGAACATTTCTAGAGTTTAAGCTTAATTCTAAATCGCCATCCTTAATTCTGATCGTAAAATCAGGTATAACGTGCTCAACTATTTTAGTACTACCCGCGTAAGACGCACCAGGCTTTGGGTTTAAACTTTCAATTTCTTCAATAGCATCTTTTAGTTCTTCTTCGGTAATGGAAAACTTTTGCATTAACTTTTGATAGTGTTTTTTTGCAAACATTTCAAAAGCAGAATCTATTATTAAGCCCGCTAATTCTACTGACTTAGTTTGTGTTTTTCTTTGTAATTGAATAGATAGACATTCTTGTAAATCACGAGCGCCAACTCCAGCAGGGTCTAAGCTTTGCACTTTTTTTAGGGTTTTTAAAAGCTCTTTTTCGTCTGTATAGATGTTCTGCGTAAAAGCTAAATCGTCTAATAAATCTAGCGTATTACGTCTTATGTAGCCAGTATTGTCAATGCTGCCTACTAAAAATTCAGCTATTTTTTCTTCTTGCTCTGTAAACGAAAAAGTTTGAAGTTGATTATTCAAAAATTCAGTAAAACTGATTCCTGAAGCGTAAGGAACTTTCTTGTCATCATCATCTACAGAATAATTATTGGTATATAATTTATAATCTGGAATTTCGTCGTCACTTAAGTATTCATCAACATCAAAATCAGTTTCAATTAAGTCACGTTCTTCGTCTTCTTTAGTGTTATCAAATTCATCTGCAAACTCATCTTTTTCCTTACCAGACTCTAAAGCAGGGTTTTCTTCTAATTCTTGCTTTATACGATGCTCAAAAGCTAGCGTAGGGAGTTGTATCAGCTTCATTAATTGTATTTGCTGAGGCGATAGTTTCTGAGATAACTTTAAATTAAATTGTTGCTTGAGCATTGTGTAAATCTTTCAATCAAATATAATTAATTATTAAGAGACTTCCGTTTTTTTATTTTTGAAGCTTATAAAAAAAGCCGCTTTTAAAGCGGCTTTTGTTTGATTTAGAACTCAGCATTCTGAGGTGTTCTAGGGTAAGGTATTACATCTCTAATGTTGGTCATGCCTGTTGCAAATAGGACAAGTCTTTCAAACCCAAGACCAAATCCGCTGTGTTTGCAAGTTCCAAATTTACGAGTTTCTAAATACCACCAAAGTTCTTCAGGATCAATATCTAAAGCTTTCATCTTTTCAAGTAGTACATCGTAGCGTTCTTCTCTTTGAGAGCCACCCACAATTTCACCTATTCCTGGGAAAAGAATATCCATTGCTCTTACGGTTTTTCCATCTTCATTTAAACGCATATAAAATGCTTTAATGTTGGCAGGGTAATCAAATAAAATCACGGGACATTTAAAGTGTTTTTCTACTAAAAAACGTTCGTGTTCGCTTTGTAAATCTGCACCCCATTCATTGATTAGATATTGAAATTTTTTCTTCTTATTAGGCTTAGAATTTTTAAGAATTTCTATAGCTTCAGTGTAGCTTACTCGCTTGAAGTTATTCTTTAAAACAAAGTCTATTTTTTCGCGTAATGGCATGGCAGAACGTTCAGCTTGAGGCTTGCTTTTTTCTTCCTGCTGTAATCGATTTTCTAAAAATTCAAGATCACTTTCACATTCTTTTCGAATATAGCCAAGTACGTATTTAATAAAGTCTTCCGCTAAATCCATATTGCCATCTAGTTCGCAAAATGCCACTTCTGGCTCAATCATCCAAAATTCTGCTAGATGCCTAGATGTGTTAGAGTTTTCAGCTCTAAAAGTAGGGCCAAAGGTGTAGACTTTGCTTAAGCCCAATGCAAAAGTTTCTGCTTCTAATTGACCACTTACGCTTAAATTAGTCTCTTTTCCAAAAAAGTCTTCTTTAAAATTTACCGTTCCATCTTCATTTTTGGGAACCTTAGCCATATCAAAATGGGTTACTTTAAATGTTTCACCGGCACCTTCTGCATCAGACCCAGTAATAATTGGTGTGTTTACGTAATTAAAACCATTTTGTTGAAAATACTGGTGTACTGCAAAAGATAATTTAGAACGTACTCGCATGATTGCTCCAAATGTGTTTGTACGAACTCTCAAATGAGCTTGTTCTCTAAGTTTTTCTAGAGAGTGACGCTTTGGTGATAAAATGGTTTTTCTAACATCTTCGGGGTTTGCTTCTCCTAAGATACTTAAATTTTCAACTTCAATCTCAACGCGTTGCCCGCTTCCTTCACTTTCTTTTAAAGTGCCTTGTACAGAAATAGCAGCGCCAATATTAACTTTATTTAGAAGAGATTCATCAAAATTTTCGAAATCAACTACACATTGTAAATTTTCTAGGCAAGAACCATCATTTAAGGCAATAAATCGATTACTTCTAAAAGACCTAACCCAACCTTTACATTCAAACTCCTTAAGTAAATCCGTGCTTTCTAGAATTTCTTTTACTCCAGCTTTTATCATTTTAAAGTAGTTATTTTTTTGTCCCGCAAATATACCTTTTTAAGCCAATTATGTAAATGCTTTTACTTGAAAAAGCAATTCTGAAATAAACCTAAAGTCAATCAGTCTATCGAAATTTAAACCGATTTGTTATTTTTAGTTTTAAAATTAAAAATTCAGCTTAAACATAATTTTAGAGTAAAATTGAAAATTAAAATTGTATATCTGAAAATTATCATTTCGGAATTTAAAAGCTGATAATTTAATTTGTCTCAATTTTTAACATAAAATACTTAATATTCGGTATGTGTTTCTCTATTAATTATTTATATATTTGATGTAGAATAAGTTTTAGGGGTATTTCTTATTCAAACTTAAAGCCTAGCAATTTGCTAGGCTTTTTTATTTGATAGGATAATTGCTAATGCATTAATGAGTTGAAAATCTGCTAATCTTCTTCCTGGTCTAAGATTTCTATTTGTGGCTCTCTAAGGGTTTTTTTATTGGCAATACTTCGTTCTAATGAAAGTAACAAAGACGGTAGTAATAATAAATTTGCCAGCATAGCGAATAATAATGTAGCAGAAACTAATCCGCCTAAAGCTACAGTTCCTCCAAAACTAGAAATCATAAAGACCGAAAATCCGAAAAATAATACAATAGATGTATAGAACATACTCACTGCAGTTTCTCTTAATGCGGGATAGACTGATTTTTTAATTCGCCAATTATGGTTTTTTAATTCTTGTCTATACTTTGCTAAAAAGTGAATAGTGTCGTCAACACTAATTCCAAAAGCAATACTAAAAACTAAAATTGTTGAAGGTTTTATAGGGATACCAAGTAATCCCATCATGCCAGCTGTCATTAACAAAGGAAGTAAATTTGGGATTAAGGAAATTAAAATCATCCTAAACGATCTAAACATCCATGCCATAAACACTGCAATTAATAAAATAGCCAAGCCCAATGAAATAACCAGATTTTTCACTAAATACCGTGTGCCTTTTTGAAAAATTAAAGCTTTCCCGGTAATGCTTACATCATATTTTTCTTTCGGAAATATCTTATTGATTTGTGGCCATAGTATAGCTTCAATTTGTTCCATTTCTTCGGTTCCCACATCTTTCATAAAAGTGGTAATCCTAGCGTATTGCCCAGTTGAATCTATAAAAGCAGTGAAGTTACTTTTATCGTCTGCAATACTTTTTACATAAGGAGCAATAAAATTTTGTTCCTGTCGGGTTGGTAATTCGTAATATTTTGGATTGTTATTATAAAAAGCTTGCTTGCTATATTTTGCAATGTCTACTACAGATAATGGCTTGGAAAGTTGCGGCAAGTCTTCAATTAAAATGGAAAGTCTTTCCATCTTTTTTATATTGGTTAACTTGGTTGCACCTTGCTTACGCTTTGTATTAATCATAATTTCTAACGGCATAATACCATCAAATTCCTTTTCAAAAAATTGAATGTCTTTAAAAAAATCTGCTTTTTGTGGCATATCTTCTAAAAGGCTTCCTGAAATTTTAATGTTGTAAATGCCAATGATGCTTAAAGCTAAAACACCAATAGAAATAAAATAGATGCTAATTCTTTTATGCCTTACAATTCTTACCATCCAATCTACAAACCCTTCAATCCATTGTTTTCTTAAATGTTTTAAGTGTTTGTCTTTTGGAGCTGGCATGTAACTGTAAATAATAGGAATAATTAGTAGGCTCAATAAAAATATTGAAACAATACAGATCGATGCTACAACACCAAACTCAGTTAAAAGTTCACTTTGTGTAAAAATAAATGTAGCAAAGCCAGAAGCAGTGGTTAAATTTGTCATTAAGGTAGCATTTCCTACCTTAGTAATTACACGTTGTAAAGACTTGGCCTGATTACCATGTTTTTTTATTTCTTGCTGGTATTTGTTTATCAGGAAAATACAATTGGGGATGCCAATTACAATAATTAATGGCGGAATAATAGCAGTTAAGACTGTAATTTCGTAACCGAACAAGCCTAAAAAACCAAACGCCCACATTACACCAACCACAACCGTAAGCATAGAGATTAAGGTTGCGCGGTAACTCCTAAAGAAAAAGAAAAAAATAAGCGAAGTGACCAATAAGGCACCAAGAACAAACCATTGTATTTCATCTACAATATTTTGTGAATTTAAAGTACGTATGTACGGCATTCCAGAAACGTAAACGTGCATGTCGTTTTCTTCTTGAAAACGCTTTATCATGGGGTCGAATACATTGAGCACAAAATCTTTTCGCTCTTTTTTATTTACTATGGCTTTATCTAAATAAATAGCGGTTTGAAACGTTGTAGAACTCGGGCTGTAGACTAAACCTTTATAAAAAGGTAATTCATTAACGAGTTCATTTTTGTAGGCATCAAGAGAAGTTTGGGTAATGCTATCGGGATAAGCTTTTATAAATTCAAAAGATTTTTCTTTTTGATTTTTAGCTAGTTTTTGAAGGTTTCCAATACCAAGTGTATATTCTACTTCTGGAAATTGAATTAAAGTATCAGCTAAATGAGTCCAAGCCTTGTATTTTTCAGGTGTAAATAAATCGGGGTCTTGAGTAGCTATAACAATCAAGTTTCCTTCGTCGCCAAATTTTTCAAGAAAACCTTTGTATTCAATATTTATAGAATCCTGATCGGGAAGTAAGTTAGCTTCAGTGTAAGAAAATCTCATTTTTTGCCATTGCGTAGACAAAAAAAGCGTGCTTAAAATGAGCAATAAAATGATTAAAACTCTATTTCTTAATATGAAACGCGCAATAGTGTTCCAAAAGCCAAACGTAAATAGTTTAATTTTCATGCATATAAAAGTTAGCAAATTTATTAAAACCAAGTCAATGTAAGTGCTGCTTTTGCAAAAGCTTTTCTTTCAATTATTTTTTAGTATAATTTTATATTGATGTTCTGTAAAAAAATAGATTTGCTTCAATAAATTAATTTATAAAGGCTTGATTCATAATTTCATTTAACACCTTGTTTTTATAATTTTTAGACACATCTTGTCTGTTTATTTACATGTTTTGGTTGTATTTAAAAAAACGCTCTTTTCTAACAGTCAAGAAGTTTCATTTCTTTGATTAGATAATAATTTACTTATTATTTTTTGAATTTATTAGCGAATTACAATTTGGGTAACTAACACTATTCAAAAAGCTTTCTTACGAAGTTTTCTATTCTTGGTATGAAAAAATTAAAATCTGTTGTAAATTTGAAGCTTTATCACAAAAGTTTGGAAATAGAAAAAGGACAAAATCAAATATTCGCATTACTCTTTAAGGGAATTTCTGAAGGGGTTATTGTCGTAAATGAAAATCAAGTAATTGTTCAGGTTAATCGCTCAGCCGAAGAGATGTTTGGCTATGAAGAAAACGAATTAGAAGGAAAACACCTCAATACGCTAATTCCTACTCATGTTCATGATAAGCATGATGTCTATTTCAAACAATTTATAGAAAAAGGCGAAAGTAGAAAGATGGGGATTGGCCGTGAGCTTTTTGGTGTGAAGAAAACTGGCGAAAAATTTCCTGTAGAAGCAGGCTTAAGTCCATTTAGCTACAACGATAAAAATTACGTACTCTCATTAGTAACCGATATTACACTACGAAAGGAGAACGAAAAAGAAATAAACGAATTAAATCAGGCATTAGAGAAAAAAGTTAACCAAAGAACCAACGAGTTAAAGCATACAGTAGAAAAACTTTATGAGTTTAACAATGAGCTTGAAATAGAAATTAAAAAAAGAAAGCAGGCGGAAACTAAAATTAAAAATTCGCTTAAAAAAGAAAGAGAGCTTAACGATTTAAAAACAAAATTTTTGTCTTTAGTTTCTCACGAATTTAAAACTCCACTAAGTGGTATCTTATCTTCCGCAACATTAATTGGTAAATACAAAAAGGAAGAACAACAGGCTAATAGAGAAAAACACTTAGATACCATTAGAAATAAAGTACATTACCTTACTAATATTCTAAATGATTTTCTTTCTATTGAGCGTTTAGAATCTGGAAAGGTTAATTATAAATTTGAAGAATTTAGCTTAGTTGGCTTAGTAAACGAAGTGGTTTATTCTGCAAATATTAATTTAAAAAATGGCCAAGAGATTAGCTATCCTAGTGACATAGAAGACTGTATTTTAAAGCAAGATAAGAGTGTGTTAGAATTAGTACTTTCTAATCTACTAAGTAATGCAATAAAGTATTCAGATGAAGATACTCTAATTAAGTTTGAGATAGAAAGGATAGATAAAATGCTAGAATTTAAAGTAACTGATTCTGGAATTGGTATTCCAGAGAAGGATCAAAAGCATATTTTTGAGCGCTATTTTAGAGCAGAAAATGCATTGCTAAATCAAGGAACAGGAATTGGCTTAAACATTGCACAAGTACATTTGCAAAACCTTGGTGGAGATATTAGTTTTGAAAGTATAGAAAATGAAGGCAGTACCTTTGTTGTAAAAATTCCTATAAAATATGAGTAAACGAGTATTATTAATAGAAGACGATAAAACCGTAAGAGAAAATACAGAAGAGCTCTTAATGCTTTCAGAATATAAGGTTTACACGGCCAAAAACGGTAAAGAAGGTGTAGAAGTTGCTAAAAAAGAAATTCCAGATATTATTGTTTGTGATGTAATGATGCCCGAAATGGACGGTTACGATGTCTTGTCTAATTTAGCTCAAGATGATAAAACCCTAGACATTCCTTTTATTTTTTTATCGGCAAAAACAGACCACAAGGATATTAGAAGAGGAATGGATTTAGGTGCAGACGATTACCTAACCAAACCTTTTGAAGAAGAAGACTTAATAAATGCTATAGAAAGTAGAATTGCTAAAGTTGAAATTTTAAGAAAAAGAAGACAAACTGAGCAAAGTTCCATCAAGCAAAATTTAAATATATCTCACTTCAAAGAAAGACTTAAGACTTATCCTACCCGAGAATTTAGTGCAGGCTCTTACATTTATCAACCTAATGAAGCAGCTTCAAATTTATATTTAATAAAAACGGGCGTAGTCAAAACTTTCCAGGTAGATTCATCAGGAAAAGAACTTATAACAGGTTTGCATAAAATCGATTCGTTTTTTGGTAATCTAATTTTTAAAAAGCCTGTAGTGCATAAAGAGTATGCTGCCGCTTTAGAAGATACTGAAATACACTGTATTCCCAAGCAAGATGTACAATCTTTCCTAGAAGAAAATCATCATATACTGTATGATATTATAGATTTATTAGATGAAAATCTTGAAGATACAAAGCACCAGTTGTTAGATATGGCTTATAGTTCTGTTCAGCGAAAAACGGCGCAAACTATTTTATTGTTTACTGAACGTTTAAAGAAAAATAAACTCAGCCAGATTAGAATTTCACGTTCAGATTTGGCAGCTGTAGCTGGGATTGCTTCAGAAAGCTTAATTAGAACACTATCAAAATTCAAAAAAGAAGGAATTGTTGAGATAGAAGGTCGAAATATTAAAATTAAAGACTTTGATGCTTTACAAAACATTACCTAATAATTACTTTAAGTTGATATAAATCATATTTTAGACAAAGCATCTTAAATACATTTGTTTAAACTTTTTTTTTCAGTTAAATGAATGTATTACTGCTTACTGATTTTTCAACTCATGCTATGCATGCGCATCGGTATGCATTGGAGTTGTATAAAAATCAGCCGCTAAAAAGCTTTTTACTTCATGTAAAAAAACCTTGTGCGGGCACAACTAAATGTAGTGGCAATTGTAAATTGGCATTGCATCAAAAGGTTGTAGATCGTGCGTCACAACTTTCAGAGTCTTTCCCTAATACAACTTGTAAAGCTTTAATGGTTGAAGGTAGTTTTATTGAAGAAGTAAGAGCTGCAGTTATAAAATACAACATAGACTTTTTAGTGATAGGAGCCAAAGGGAAATCTACACACAATAAAGCTGCGGTAGGAAGTTATACGCATGCCATTGCCACAAAAGTAAAATGTCCGGTATTTATTGTTTTTGAAAATAATTTCTTAGCTCCATCTCCATCTAAAATTTTATTTCCAGTAAACTATACAGATGCTTTGTATCCTGCATGTTTAGATAAACTTAAGAATTTACCTAATTGGGAAAACTTAGAAGTTAAGATTTTAGAGTTAAAGCCACATACTATGGCAGAGCATTTAGTGCTAAGTTCTAAACAAATTGTAGAAGATAATTTAAACTCAAAACTATCTGTAACTTTTGATAATAAGGAAAAAAACCAAGTAAAACTTATTGAAGAAAGCGAAGGTTACGATTTGCTTGTTTTTGCTGCCAAGAACCTTAGTGTGGGCAATCAAGTTTTTAATGAGTTAAGAAAAAATAAGGAAGTCTTGCCGAAACAAGCTCCCTTATATGTACTGCATGCTTAGGTTAAGCCTTAATCTATATTAAAAGTAATGATTGGTCTTTTTGCGTGATTTACTAAGTCTTCGCTTAAGCTTCCGTTTATAAGTCTGGCGATTCCTTTTCTGCCGTGTGTGCCAATTCCAATAACATTTGCTTTCATTTTTTTAGCATAATTTAAAATACCGTCTTCCGTATTTTTATCGTTTCTAACCACGATTTTAAAATCAGGATCGTCTACTTTATTTTTAAACTTTTCAATTTGTTTATCAATATGGTCAGAAGTTCTAAATTTAGCAACCGTGTTTACAAAAACAGTTGTCATTTCAAGCCCCATTTTTTTGGCAAACGCAAGTGCTTTTAAGTAAGAATCACCTGTTTCTAAAGCTAAGTTAGTAGCAAATAACATGCGTTTAGGTTCAAACTTTTCTGTTTCACTTTTAATAACTAATACAGGAATGTTAGAATATCTAACTACTTTTTCAGTATTGGAGCCAACAAAAACTTCTTTAATACCTTCAGCCCCGTGAGACCCCATGATAATTAAATCACAATCGTGTTTTTTACTAACTTTCATAATGCCATCAAAAGCTTCATTAAACTCTACTGTTTCATGAACCTTTATTCCTTTTAAGTAATCTTTTTTCATCGCAGCGGTAAAGCGTTGATGAGCCAATTTCATAAAAAAGATAGACTCAGGTAAGTCATTATTGCTAGAAGAACCTTTTGGGTCAATAAGATCTAATGGGAGATCGAGTAAGTGTAATAAAAATATTTCAGCATCGTGCTTTTTAGCTATACTGGCTGCAATCTTTAAAGCATTTTCTGCTAAGGGGGAAAAATCGGTTGGAACTAGGATTTTTTTCATTTCTTAAAATTTTAATAAAAGTACGAAAAGAATTTTCGTTAACATTTAAAATATCAATTAGATTTCAAATTTAGCGCTAATAAATTGGTCTTCAAAAATATCCTAGTCTAAAAATTTTTAAAAACCATATATTATGCTTAATTTTGCAAATGATTTTAAGAATTGGAGGAACGAGGGGACAACTAGTCCCCTCTTTTTATAACTATGAGTACGTTAGCAGAAAAAGCAAAATCTTATTTAAATCAAGCTATTGATGAAAACCCCGAACTCTTCGTGGTGAGTTTTGATGTAAATAAAGCCAACCAAATAAATGTTGTCATAGATGGAGACCGAGATGTTTCTATATCAGACTGTATGTTGATTAGCAGGGCAATTGAGCATCAATTAGATCGAGATGAAGAAGATTTTGCAGTACAAGTAACATCTTTTGGTGTAGGAGAAAACTTAGTTTCTGCTCGACAGTTTATTAAAAATGTGGGTAGAAAAATAGAAGTTGAAACCGAAGACGAAAAAATTAAAGCAGACTTAATTGCTGCAACAGAACAATCTGTAAACCTTTCTTGGAAAACGAGAGAGCCGAAACCAGTTGGAAAAGGTAAGCATACAGTACATAAAGAAATAGAACTTGCTTATGCAGATATTAAACAAGCAAAAGTGATGATAACATTTAACAAATAAGGATATGGAGAATATCGATTTAATTAATTCATTTTCAGAATTTAAAGACGATAAGTTTATAGATCGTGTAACCTTAATGGCTATTCTTGAAGAAGTTTTTAGAGCTGCCCTTAAAAGAAAATATGGTGAAGACGATAACTTTGATATAATTATTAACCCAGATAAAGGAGATTTAGAAATCTGGAGAAATAGAGTTGTGGTAAATGATGGTGAAGTTGAAGATAGCAACAAAGAAATTTCTTTAACTGAAGCCAGAAGAATTGAGCCAGATTTTGAAGTTGGTGAAGATGTGTCTGAAGAAGTGAAGCTTGCTCAGTTAGGAAGAAGGGCAATTTTATCTTTACGCCAAAATTTAATTTCTAAAATTCACGAACACGATAACACCAACATATTCAAACAATTTAAAGAATTAGAAGGTGAAATTTACACTGCAGAAGTGCATCACGTTCGCCATAAAGTTGTTATTTTAGTAGATGATGATGGTAATGAGTTAATCATACCAAAAGAACACCAAATACCAAGAGATTTTTACAGAAAAGGAGACTCTGTTCGTGGGGTAATTCACAGCGTTGAGCTTAGAGGAAATAAGCCGAGCATAATTTTATCTAGAACATCTCCAGTATTTTTAGAAAAACTTTTTGAGCAAGAAATTCCAGAAGTTTTTGATGGTTTAATTAACGTAAAAGGTTGTGTTAGGGTTCCTGGTGAAAAAGCTAAAGTAGCCGTAGATACTTATGATGATAGAATTGATCCTGTTGGAGCTTGCGTAGGTATGCGTGGTTCACGTATTCACGGAATAGTAAGAGAGTTAGGAAACGAAAATATAGATGTAATTAATTATACATCTAATATTCATTTATACATTACAAGAGCTTTAAGTCCAGCTAAAATTGTTTCATTAACTATTAATGAAGAAAATAATACTGCTGAAGTTTCATTAAAACCCGAAGAGGTTTCTAAAGCAATTGGACGTGGCGGGCACAACATTCGTTTGGCTTGTCAACTTACAGGTTATGAAATTGAAGTTATTCGTGAAGGTTTAGCTGAAGAAGATGTTGAATTAACCGAGTTTACAGACGAAATTGATACTTGGATTATCAATGAATTTAAAAAGATTGGTCTAGATACGGCAAGAAGTATTTTAGAACAAGACCTCCAAGATTTAGTTCGTAGAACAGATCTTGAAGAAGAAACAATAGAAGAAGTAATTAGAATTTTAAAAGAAGAATTTGAAGATTAGGAATTTCAACTAATCTTTGTGTATTTTTGGACTGCAAATTAGAGAGCATTATATGGCCGAAGCAAAAAAAATTAGATTAAATAAGGTTTTACGAGAGTTTAATATTTCTTTAGACCGAGCGGTAGAGTTTCTTAGTGCCGAGGGCTACGAGATTGAAGCTAGACCTACAACAAAAATTTCGGAAGAAGTTTATCAGGTCTTATCAGATAATTTTGAAACTGATAAAAGTAAAAAAGTAGCTTCTAAAGAAGTAAGTGAAGAAAAGAAGAAAGAGAAAGAAGAAATTCGTTTAGCTAGAGAAAAAGAACTTCAAAAAATCAAAGACGCTGAGGCAGCCAAGGCAAAAGCTAGGGAAGAAGAAGTTTTAAGAGCTAAAGAAAAAGCAAAACTTTCAGGTCCTAAGCAAGTTGGTAAAATAGACTTAGATAAGGATAACAAGCCTAAATCTGACCAGAAACCTTCAGAAGAAGAGAATAAAACTTCTGCCAAAAAAGAAGAAAAATCAACAAAAGATACTTCTAAAGACCAAAAGAAAAAAGAAGAAGCTAAGCCTAGTCAGCCAGCTAAACGTAAAGAAGCTGAGCCAGGTGATGCAGCTACAGAAACACACGAAACTTCTTACACAAAATTAAAAGGTCCTAATTTTACTGGCGAAAAAATTGATTTAGATCAATTCAAGAAAAAGAAAAAACCAGAAGCTAAAAAGCCAGCCGCTTCAGACCAAAAGAAGAAGCGTAGAAAACGTATTACCAAAAATCCTAATGCAGGCAGAAGTGCTGCAGATAATAGAAGAAATAAAGGTAAAGCACGCGGCCAAAAAGCAACTCCAAAGGTAGAGCCTACCGAAGAAGAAGTTCAAAAACAAATTCGCGAGACCTTAGAGAAATTACAAGGTAAAGGCGGAAAAGGTAAAGGAGCTAGATACCGTAAAGATAAGAGAGACCAACACAAACAAAAGTCTCAACAAGAACAAGAACAGCAAGAAATTGATAGCAAAACACTAAAAGTAACAGAATTTGTTACGGTTAATGAAGTTTCTACAATGATGGATGTTCCTGTTACAAAAATCATTTCAGCTTGTATGTCACTTGGAATGATGGTAACAATGAATCAACGTCTAGATGCTGACACGCTAAGTATTGTTGCAGAAGAGTTTGGTTATGATGTAGAATTTGTATCTGAAGAAATTGAACCTACTACAGAAGAAGTAGAAGAAAACCCTGAAGATTTAGTGCCAAGAGCACCAATTGTTACCGTTATGGGTCACGTAGATCACGGTAAAACATCTTTACTAGACTTTATTCGTGAAGAAAATGTGATTGCAGGCGAAAGTGGTGGAATTACCCAGCACATTGGCGCTTACGGAGTTCAATTAAAAGATGGTCAAAAAATTGCCTTTTTAGATACGCCAGGTCACGAAGCCTTTACCGCAATGCGTGCACGTGGAGCAAAAGTTACCGATGTTGCTATTATTGTAATTGCAGCAGATGATGATGTAATGCCACAAACTAAAGAGGCTATTGCGCATGCGCAAGCAGCAGAAGTGCCAATTATTTTTGCAATAAATAAAGTAGACTTACCAACAGCTAATCCTGAAAAAATCAAGGAGAAGCTTGCTGCTATGGATTTATTAGTTGAAGACTGGGGTGGCAAAATTCAATCTCACGATATTTCAGCCAAAAAAGGAACAGGAGTTCCAGAATTACTTGAAAAAGTTTTACTAGAAGCTGAAATATTAGATTTAAAAGCCAATCCTAAACGTTTAGCAACGGGTACAGTTGTAGAAGCATTTTTAGATAAAGGTAGAGGTTATGTATCTACCATATTAGTACAAAAAGGTACTTTAAAAGTAGGAGACTATTTGCTTGCAGGAACAACTTCAGGTAAAATAAAAGCCATGCAAGATGAGCGTGGAAACCGCGTAGAAAGTGCTGGACCATCTACACCAGTTTCTATTCTTGGTTTAGATGGAGCGCCACAAGCAGGTGATACGTTTAAAGTAATGCAAGATGAGCGCGAAGCTAAAGATATTGCGGCAAAACGTACTCAGTTAATGCGTGAACAAAATGTACGTACACAAAAACATATTACTTTAGATGAAATAGGAAGGCGTATTGCGCTAGGTGACTTTAAGGAATTAAATGTAATCCTAAAAGCAGATGTAGATGGTTCTGTTGAAGCTTTAAGTGACAGTTTACAAAAACTTTCTACCGAAGAAATTCAAGTAAAAATTATACATAAAGGCGTTGGAGCCATTACCGAGTCTGATGTCTTACTTGCTTCTGCTTCAGATGCTGTAATTATAGGATTTAATGTTAGACCTGCTGGTGCAGCTAGACAATTAGCAGATAAAGAAGAAATTGATATTAGAATGTACTCCATTATCTATGATGCCATAAACGACATTAAAGATGCGATGGAAGGTATG
>CBFIGU010000026.1:0-27181 GCA_965662165.1 Psychroflexus sp. | reverse complement strand
TTCTCTTTATTGGGCAATAGTGAACAGCAGTACATATTTTTGGATTGCAACAATTTCATCTAAGCCTTAAAATGTATATTTGCGAGATAGTAATTTTAAATGAGCAAACGAAAACAAAAAAAGGAACAACTTTTGCAAAAAATGCTTCATCGTTACCGTTTGGTAATTTTGAATGAAGACACTTTTGAAGAACGTATTTCTTTTCAAGTTAATCGATTAAATGTGATTCTTATTTTTGTTTTTTCAGCTATATTACTAATTGCACTAACCAGTATTTTAATTGCTTTTACGCCTTTAAGAGAATATATTCCTGGCTACTCTTCTACACAGCTCAGAAAGCAAGCAACTGCTACGGCTTATAAGATCGATTCATTAGAAGTAGAATTAATTAAAAAAGAGCAATTTTTTAAATCGATAAAAGCTGCGCTTCGAGGGGAAGATGTTTCTACAGCAGATACCAGTTCTGCAGTTGCTAAAACAAAGATAGATCCAGATACAGTAGACTTTTCGCCTAGCGAAGAAGACTTAGCTTTACGAGAAGAAGTAGAGCAAGAAGACAAATATAATTTGATGGAAGAAGCCGTTTTTCAATCAAATTTTAGTTTTTACCCGCCCGTAAAAGGGGTTTTAACTTCAGCTTATAGTGTGCAAGAAAAACATTTTGCAGTAGATGTGGCTACAGAAAAAGACGAACCCATTAAAGCTACTGCAGACGGAACGGTTATCTTTGCAGAATGGTCTGTAGAAACCGGTTATGTGGTAATTATTGAACATCAATTTGGATTGTTATCGGTTTATAAACACAATGCTTCATTACTAACCAGCCAAGGAGATTTAGTAGAAGCAGGGCAAGTTATTGCTTTGGCTGGCGATACTGGAGAACTTAGCTCTGGAACGCATTTACACTTTGAATTATGGATTGATGGAAACCCTATTGATCCGACTGAATTTATTAGCTTTGAATAAGATGTCTTTAAAACAAATAGGTGCCAAATTATACGCCAAACTCAGTGCTTACAAAACAGCATCTTGGGCTAATAAGCCTATTGACAGTCAAGAAAAGACTTTTGCTAAGTTAATTAGTGAAGGGCAAAAAACTAAATTTGGAAAGGATCATAAATTCAATCAAATAAATACCTTAGAAGATTTCCAAAAACAAGTAGCTATCTCCGATTATGAAGGCTTACGAGCTTATGTTGAAGAAGCTGTTGAAGGGAAAGAAGATATTTTATGGCCAGGAAAGCCATTGTACTTTGCTAAAACCTCAGGTACAACAAGTGGAGCAAAATACATTCCATTAACTAAAGACTCCATGCCCAATCATATTGATGCTGCTAGAAATGCAATTTTGAGTTATATAGCAGAAACAGGCAATGCTAGTTTTGTAGATGGAAAGATGATATTTCTTCAAGGAAGTCCAGAGTTAGAGCAGAAAAATGGAATACACTTTGGAAGACTTTCTGGTATAGTTGCCCACTTTGTTCCAGCTTACTTACAAGCTAACCGAATGCCAAGTTGGGAAACCAACTGCATTCCCGATTGGAATGAAAAAATTAGAAAAATAGTTGAAGAAACAGAAGTAGAAAATATGACCCTAATTAGCGGGATTCCTTCTTGGGTGCAGACTTACTTCGAAATTTTAGTTGAAAAACACCAAAAAACCGTAAGCGAAATTTTTCCAAACTTTAGTTTGTTTATCTATGGGGGTGTAAATTATGAACCCTATCGTTCAAAATTTGAAAAATTAGTAGGAAAAAAAATAGATAGTATTGAGTTGTATCCTGCTTCTGAAGGCTTTTTTGCATATCAAGATAAACAAAATGAACGCGGAATGTTACTGCTTTTAAATGCGGGAATATTTTACGAGTTTATTAAAGCAGATGAGTTTTTTAATGAAAATCCAAAAGTATATACCATTAAAGATGTTGAGGTAGATGTAAATTATGTCATGATAATTTCTACCAACGCAGGATTGTGGAGGTATAATGTTGGAGATACCATTATGTTTACTTCTACAAAACCGTATCGAGTTATCGTTTCAGGCAGGATAAAACATTTTACATCTGCTTTTGGAGAACATGTAATTGCAAAAGAAGTAGAACAAGCTATAAAAGAAGCAAGCTTAAAACATGAAGCAGAAATTAGTGAGTTTTCCGTTGCGCCGCAAGTGGAACCTAAAGAAGGTTTACCCTATCATGAGTGGTTCATCGAGTTTCAAAAAGAGCCCAAAGACATTAATCTTTTTATAAAAACCATAGATCAATCCATACAAAACCAAAATTCTTACTACAAAGATTTAATTACAGGTAACATCTTAAGACCACTTGTCATTACTAAAATTGAAAAAAATGGATTTCAAAAATTTATGAAATCAAAAGGCAAGTTGGGCGGACAAAATAAAGTACCTAGACTTTCTAATGATCGTGAAATTGCTGAACAGCTTAAACCATTTGCATTAGCGTCTAATTAAAGCATTATAAAATGAATAATTTACAAGATATAACAAGAAGTAGAGCCAGGGAAAGTACAAATGCTATTGAACGCATTTATATTACCATGCGTCATTTATTTATACGTGGCTTTTATAAGCCTATGGGAGTTTCAGGTGAAACTTTACGCCAATCTTTGCTCACCTTAAGACCAGAAATTTATGGTTCTATTGCCGAAGAAAAAATAGAGCTTAACGGCTTATTATACATCATAGAACGATTACCTATTGGTATTGAAGAATGTAGATTTATAAATTTAACCAGTGACGAAGGTTATTCTCATTCACATTTTAAAGCCATAGTTCCGCCAAAGCGAAGAAGAAATTGTTATCGTATTGATGAAGAACAAATGAATATTGAAATTACGCGAGGTCGTTCTGAAATTTATGATATTCTTACGCACCTAACTTTTATGTTTATCGAGTCGCATAAAATCATGAAACGTGTAATTATTAATGAAGCTGGACATGTTAACCGAGATTGGCGAAAGTTAGAAGAAGCCATACACGCAAAACAAGAGCTCAACCAGCAGCAAATAGAAATTGCCATAACGCATACGGCTAATATACTTGGGAGAACCTTTTTCGAAATAAAACAGGTGTATCATAAATTTGCAGTCAAAGACAATCCAAATCAATTTTTGAATATAATCTATAGCTTGGGTAAATTAGCAATAGATGAAGAAGTAAAAAACAAAAAACGCGTTATTACATTTAGTCCTGTTTTAAGAGAACGCTTGGGGCATCATATCCACGGTGAAGCTTGGGCCGAAACGATTAAGAAAACCTTAGCCAAGCATAATCTTTTAGACAGAAAGCTTCATATTATTAGTGCGAATATGCATTCGGTTATGAATACGCTTTATGCTAAAGGTGCTTTAAATAAAGAAGTAGACGAACATAATATGCTCAGCACTTTTGAAGCCTTAAGTAAGCCAGCAAATACAGCTATGCGAGAAAAAGTAGAGCAATATGCTGCAGACCAAGGTATGATTTACATCAAAGACCAAAGCGGTACCAATATAGATGTTCAAATTTTCGATTTAAAGAATCTAAAAAATAAAAATTCCCAATTTGGTATTCAAGATGAGCAAGATGATATACTCATTGTTATGGATTATGCCTTTGGTGAGCAAGCTTACGAAACCATAGACGAATTATTAAAACCTACTACATTTAATGGTAAATTAAAATACATGAATGTAGATTCGGTTTCCATAATGGGAAAAGCAGGAATTTTACAAGGCGGCAAAGGGGATATTATGATTCCTAATGCACATCTTTTCGAAGGAACAGCAGATAATTATCCTTTCGAAAATGAACTTCAAAAAAAAGATTTTGAAGGCTATGGCTTACAGGTTTTTGATGGAGCTATGGTATCTGTTCTAGGTACATCGCTTCAAAATAAAGATATTTTAGAGTTTTTCCATAAATCTTCTTGGCGGGTAATTGGCCTAGAAATGGAGGGAGCACATTATCAAAAAGCTATACAAGCATCGGCTAGATTACGTTACAATATTAGCAAAGATGTAAAAGTAAGATATGCCTATTATGCTAGTGATAATCCTTTAGAAACAGGAAGTACTCTAGCATCTGGAGGCTTAGGAACTACGGGTGTAAAACCTACTTATTTAATCACAGAAAAAATATTAGAACAAATCATTAACTAACCAAAAATATACAAGATGAAATATGCATTAGTAACCGGAGGGGCTGGTTTTATAGGAGCTAACTTTTTAAATCATGTAGTGCCCAATAAAAAATACCATTACATCAATTTAGATAAATTAACCTATGCTGGAAATTTAGAAAATGTTCTGGTAAGCGAGGCTGAAAACTACACTTTTGTTCAGGGTGATATCTGTGATAAAAATTTAGTGGAAGACTTATTCAATCAATATCATTTCGAAAAAGTATTTCACTTTGCTGCAGAGTCTCATGTAGATAATTCTATTTCTAATCCTGAAGCATTTATTGAAACCAATATTACTGGAACATTCAATTTGCTGCATAAAGCTTTTAAATTATGGATGGATGGACCTTTTGAATTAAAAAAAGAGTTTCAAAATGCTCGTTTTTTGCATGTTTCTACAGATGAAGTTTACGGAACATTAGGCGAAACAGGTTTGTTTACAGAAGATACTCCTTATGCACCAAATAGTCCGTATAGTGCATCTAAAGCTTCTTCGGATTTCTTAGTAAGAAGTTATTTTCATACATATGGCATGCCAGTTGTTACCACTAACTGCTCTAACAATTACGGGCCACATCAGCACGAAGAAAAGTTAATTCCTACCATTATTAGAAAAGCCCTTGCTAAAGAAGACATACCTATTTATGGAGATGGAAAAAATATTCGTGATTGGTTGTATGTTTTAGATCACTGTAAAGGCATAGAATTGGTTATGCAAAATGGTAAATTAGGTGAAACTTATAATATAGGCGGCCGTAATGAGCGCACTAATATTTATATAGCCCAAAAAATATGTGAATTGCTTGACCAAAAGCAGCCAAGTTCAACCTTAAAATCATATACAGATTTAATTACCTATGTAAAAGATAGACCAGGACATGACTTTAGGTATGCTATAGATGCAACTAAATTAGAAAATGAATTAGGCTGGAAAGCAGCAGAGAATTTTGAGTCTGGAATAGAAAAAACAGTAGAATTTTATATTGAAGTATTTAAGAAAAAACAATAGATATGTATCCTAATCAACGTTTTAGAAGATTAAGAACCAACCAAGCCATACGCAGTTTAGTAAGTGAAACACAGCTCAGTCCAAACGATTTCATTGTGCCTTTATTTATAGTTGAAGGAAGTGGAATAAAAGAAGAAATCCCTTCTATGCCTAATTACTACAGGATGAGTTTAGATTTCATAAAAAATGAAGTAAAAGAACTGTGGGACTTGGGTTTAAAATCGGTCTTATTGTTCGTAAAGGTTGAAGAAAAGTACAAAGATAATCAAGGAAAGGAAGCAATTAACCCAAAAGGTTTAATGCAAAGAGCAATTGATGTTGTAAAACAGACCGTACCAGAAATGTTAGTGATGACAGATGTTGCTCTAGATCCTTATTCTATTTATGGCCATGATGGAATTGTAAATAAGGGTATTATTGAAAACGATGCAACCAATACTTTTTTAGCAGAAATGGCACTAAGTCATGCAAAAGCAGGAGCAGATATTGTTGCACCAAGCGATATGATGGATGGAAGGATTTTGCGTATGCGAGAAAAACTAGAACTACAAGGCTTTCATAATACTGGAATAATGAGCTATTCAGCTAAATATGCATCTGCTTTTTATGGTCCATTTCGTGATGCTTTAGATTCAGCACCAGTTGATGTAAGTGATATTCCAAAAGACAAAAAAACCTATCAAATGGACCCTGCTAACCGAAAAGAAGCCATTAAAGAAACTTTAGCCGATATAGAAGAAGGAGCCGATATAGTTATGGTAAAACCTGGCTTATGCTATTTAGACATTGTTAGAGATATTGCTAATCAAGTACAAGTTCCAATTGCAGTATATCAAGTAAGTGGAGAATATGCCATGTTAAAAGCAGCATCTGCCAACGGGTGGTTAGATCACGATGCTGTTATGTTAGAGCAATTATTAGCTATAAAACGAGCTGGGGCAAGCTTAATTGCTAGCTATTTTGCAAAAGATGCGGTTAAGTTACTCTCATAAAGATGCTTCAGGTAAACCAATTAGGTTTTGCGTATACTAAAAAGAAACCTACCATTTCTAATGTTACTTTTAATGTAAAACCTGGCCAACATGTGGCGGTAATCGGAGAAAGTGGATGTGGTAAGAGTACATTACTGCATTTGCTTTTTGGAAATTTAGACGCAAATCAAGGAGAAATATATTGGAATAAGACTAAAGTACTTGGTCCCGCATATAACTTAATACCTGGTTTAGATGATGTAAAACTACTTACACAAGAGTTTGATTTAATGCCATTTACAAGCGTAGAAGAAAACGTAAAAAAATATCTTTCGAGAATGTATCCTAAAGAAAATGATGCCATCTGCAAAGATTTACTTTCTACGGTTAGTTTAACCCATCTTCGTAAAACTAAAGTGAAATACCTAAGTGGTGGCCAGAAACAAAGAGTTGCCTTAGCACAAGCTTTAGCGAAAAAACCAAACTTGTTATTATTAGATGAACCTTTTAGCCATATAGATCAATATAAGAAGAATGAACTCAGAAGAGATTTGTTCGCTTACCTTAAAAAAGAGAAGATAACCTGTTTATTTGCTACGCACGATGTTAAGGATATGCTCTCATTTTCAGATAAGACATTAGTAATGAGCGAAGGTAAAGTAATAGATTATCGTTCGCCTAAATCACTTTATAACGAACCTAAGTCCTACAAAATTGCTTCACTTTTTGAAGAAGCCAATTTAGTTTCAGCTTCATATTTAGGTAAAAGCGAAAACCATAAATATGTAGTTTATCCTAACGAAATTATTTTGGATTTACAACAAACTAAAAGAAGCTATGAAGCCAGTGTTGTTCAATCTTATTTTATGGCAGATCGGTATTTAGTTGAATTAACTTCTAAAGGGCAAAAACTATTCGCTTACCACGATGAAGCCTTGTCTGCTGCAACTAAAATACATCTTAAAATTAGTGTAGAAAATTGGCGTAGTAGAATGATTAATTAAAAACCCGTATACTACTACCCACTTGTTCAACTCGGTAGTTGTATAAACCAAATTGCAAGTTTCCATTTTCTAAAGGTTCTCCCGTTGCTAAGCTATATCTATTAGAAGGCTCGCAACTTGTTTCCCCCACTAAACCTTGTATTTCTAATCGAGTGCAACCCTGAGGTACTTCATTAGGATCAGAAGCATCCCAAGCCACAATAGTTGCTCCCGTGTTAACTACTATTATTCCATCATTAGCTACACCGCCATAATAAACCGCATTTCCTGGAAAATTTAAAGAATTGTATCGAGGTAAATTTGTATTCAGAACGGCTTCAAATCTTAGATCTAATAAAAAGGGATTTTCTCTTCTAATATCGTCGTCTTCACAACCTAGAAAAAAGATGACCATAACTAAAAGGATGCTTAATTTTTTCATTTCAATAAAATAATTTCTTCGTGATACAATTTTAAGCTTTAAAGGACTAAAAATTGATATTAAAAACAAAATTACTACATTTGTAATAAGAATCCTGCTAAGGCGGGATTCTTTATTTTTTATAATAAAACGAAGGAGTTATGAGTAAAATTTCATACTACACAGAAGAAGGCTTAAAAAAATTAAGGGCAGAACTAGATCAACTACGTGATGTTGAGCGACCAAAAGCTTCCCAAGCTATTGCAGAAGCTAGAGACAAAGGAGATTTAAGTGAAAATGCTGAATATGATGCTGCTAAAGAAGCACAAGGCATGTTAGAAATGCGAATTTCTAAATTAGAAGAAGTAGTTGCCAATGCTAGAGTTATAGACGAGTCTCAGTTAGACACATCTAAAGTACTAATTCATTCTAGCGTAAAACTTAAAAATACGGCTAATAATCAAACAGTAACTTATAAGTTAGTTGCACAAAGCGAGGCAGACTTAAAGTCTGGAAAAATCTCAGTAGATTCTCCTATAGGAAAAGGTTTGCTTGGTAAAAAAGCTGGTGAAACGGCAGAAATTACTGTTCCTAATGGAAAAATTACGTTTGAAATCTTAGAAGTAAGCAGATAAACTATACGTTATTGAAAAATGTAAAAGCTTGATATTTATATATCAGGCTTTTTTATGTGTTATTCTTTTCAATATGATATTGGTAGTAAAATGCAGGTAAAAGTAAAATTACAAAAATAGGCTGTATTAAAAATCGACGAACATAAAATAGAACATCATATAATTCAGGTTCAAGATTATTAATTAAAACGGCCTTCACAATCAATAAAACTACAAAGGCTAAAATGTAAAAAAAGACAGAAAATTTGACAACTGATTTTTTGGGGAAAGCCACTATAATCGCAAATAAACTTACTATTGTATTCAAAAAATAGCGATAAGCAGTATTTAAATACAAACTCAATTGGTCTACTTCTGGTGGTAATTTTTGTACATAATCGTTTTTGTAGAATTCAATAAAAGGATCATTGAATAGTTCTGACTGAAACATTCTAATTGCTGCCAGTATTAGAAAAGACAATAAAATCAAACAAATTTTTAAGGTCTTATTCATTTTTATCTTTTTTAGGCTTAGGGTACTGTTTTACCCAATAAATCCAAAGTAAAAAAACAACTCCGTAAATAAATAAAGGAAATAAGATGTCATGAAGAAGACTAGAATATTCTGGGTAGAGGTAGAGACCAATCGTTATAAGCGCAATTCTTAAAACATTTAAAGTATATATTAAAACGCTACCAGCAAATATGAAGAGAAGTGTTTTCTTCCAGCCTGAAAAAAAGGCAAGTACAAAAGATAGAAATAAAATAATTACGCTTACTGCGTTACAACCTTCAATAACTTGTACAACAAAGCGATCTTTTATACCAATTCTAACTGACTCATTCTTTGGATAATCTAAACTGAAAGTTTCATAGCCAAATGTATTTATTAATTCTTCACCTTGTTTAGCTACTAAAGATGTTATATAGTCTGGTACATACACACCTGATTCACTATAACTTAAATAAAGTTGATAAATGCCAGCTAGGATTAAATAACTGCCAAAAAAAGTGAGCAAAAATTTAATTACAGCTCTGTTTTTTTGAATAAATGTAAATTTCAACTTTAAGAATTTAAATTAGTTTAACAAAAATAGATAATTAAAAAAAAGTAAGTGATTTGAAATATGAATACTTTTGCAAAAAATAAAATGAACTTGGAAAAATTACAAGCAAAACTAGACACACTTTTTGAAACTACTTCAACTTTAGATGATTTACTAACTTCTATTTGCAAGACTTTAAAAGAAGATGTGAAACACTATGATTGGGTTGGTTTTTACTTTAAAAATGGTGACCGTAGAGAGTTAAAGTTAAAGGCTTTTGCAGGTTTACCTACAGATCATGAAATTATACCTTTTGGGAAAGGAATATGTGGTCAAGTTGCCGAAAGTAATTCCAATTTTGTTGTAGACGATGTTAATGCTCAAGATAATTATATATCCTGTAATATTAACGTAAAGTCAGAAATTGTAATACCATTATTCTTTAATAACGAAAACATAGGTCAAATTGATATTGACTCTAATACCATCAATGCTTTTTCTGAAGTAGATGAGCAATTACTTACTGATGTAAACAAACGTGTAGCCGAAAAAATCAAGCAATTTAATGCTTATCCCATTTTCTAGCCAACTACTTTTGTTGTAACACTTATGGAAGCTGGCTTGTATTCAGGTACTATAGCTTTTAATACTTTAAGTGCAGATTTGGTTTCACAATTCTGAATACTATTTGTTAAATCATCTATCAATTGATAATTTTCAGAATCGAATTCAAAAGAAGACTTTGCGATAAGAATCTTTTGGTGGTGAGTTGGTTGTGTGTTTTCCTTATCGGCGAGCAATTCTTCATAGAGTTTTTCGCCTGGTCGAAGTCCACTAAAAACGATGTTAATATCTTCGTTAGGTACATAACCAGAAAGGCGAATCATTTGTTTAGCTAAATCTATTATTTTAATAGGTTTACCCATATCAAAAACAAAAATTTCTCCACCTTTACCCATAGCTCCCGCTTCTAAAACCAACTGGCAAGCTTCGTCTATCGTCATAAAATAACGTGTAATTTCTGGATGTGTAACGGTTACTGGTCCGCCTGTTTCAATTTGCTTCTTAAAATGAGGAATTACAGACCCATTGGAACCTAGCACATTTCCAAAACGAGTGGTGATAAATGCTGTTGAATTTAATTTATTTCGACTAGCTGATTGCACATAAATTTCAGCACTACGTTTAGAAGCACCCATAATATTGGTTGGATTCACAGCTTTATCTGTAGATACAAATACAAATCTTTTTACTTTATATTGTTGTGATAAATCTACAAGGTTTTTTGTTCCTAAATAATTAACCATTAAGGCTTCAATTGGATTGGCCTCCATCATGGGTACATGTTTGTAAGCGGCTCCATGAAAAACAATTTCTGGGTTGTAATTTTCAAAAACAAATTTTAGTCGACTAAGATTAGTGACATCAGCAATTATTTTTTCATAATTCACTTCGGGATGTTCTTTATCTAAAAACACACTCATGTGATGCAAAGGCGTTTCTGCTTGGTCTAGTAGTATAATTTTCTTAGGCTCAAATGGAATCAATTGTCTTACGATATCACTTCCTATAGAACCACCAGCTCCTGTAACTAAAATTACTCTAGATTCGTATAAAGTCCTTAATTTTTCTTTACTTAATTTTATAGGACTTCTTTGCAGTAAGTCTTCTAAGTTTACTTTTTTAATCCCTTCAGAAATAGACTTTTCATCCCAATTTTGTAATTCTGGAAGTTTGTAAATTTTTAAATTGAGCTCTAATAGTTTGTTTATGGTGCTAGGATTGGTTTGCGTTATTTTTTTAAGCTTTTCTGCAGACACAATAACACAAGATCCTTTCTTTGCTTTTGTACTTAGCTGTTCAATACTATAAATGGGTAAAGTGAAAATTTTAGTCTTCTTCGGTTTTTCATTTTTTGAAATAAAGCCAACAACTTCAAATTTCTTTTGGGTATCCGAAATGATACTTTCAGCTATTGCAACATCAGTTAACTCAGTTCCAAGAATGTATGCTGAAGAAGTACTTTTAGAAGATTGAATTAGCTGGTAGGCTCGCTTCACAATAATTCTGAAAAAATACAATGAAGAGAAAGCAACAAAACCATATACAATAACTCCAGCATCTACAATTAGTTTTTCTTTATATAGCCTAAAAATAATCTGATTAATCACTAAAGCTACTATAACTGTAAATAAAGTAGTTTGTAATTGTCTAAATGCATCCTTAAACCCAGTGTATCTTACAATTCCAGCATATGAATTGAAAATTAGGAAAGATAAAAACTGTAAGCCAAAGATGATAAAAAGCTCTTTTGAAAAGTCAAAAAACTTTAAATAAGTATGGTCAGAAGGCTGAACACTATCTATTAATAAAAATGTAAGTTGTAATGCAAGAAATACGATGACGGAATCGATTAACAAGATTATAGATCGAGGCACATAATTTTGAGCCAATCGCCTAACAATCCTAAGTAAGAACAATTTAATTCTTAACACAACAGATAGATTAATAATTAGTTAGTTTTTACAAAAATCTAAATAAAATCTTAATTATCAAATAAATTATTAACTTTAACTAATTAATTTCTAAATACCTAAGCCTAATAATATTCCAGTTTTTAAGTCTTACAAGTTAAACTTACATCCAACTTTTTACAAATTATGCTAACTGATTTTCTAAATTTAATATTTCCAAAAATTTGTGCATCCTGCGATATGGTTTTGCAAAAAAATGAAGTTTGTATTTGTACCCAATGCAGAATTAATTTGCCCTTAACTTTAGATCATAACTTTAAAGAAAACGAAACCAAAAAGACATTTTATGGAAGGATACCACTTGAGAATGCATCTTCTTTATTTTATTTTGAAAAAGGAAGTAGTGTTCAAAGAATTATACACGATTTAAAATATCGTGGTAATACTCATGTTTCTAAAGTTCTTGGTAAATGGCACGCAGAATTACTTAGCAATGTAGGTTGGAATAATAAGTTTGATTGGGTAGTGCCTGTTCCTATCCATAAAAAGCGATTACGCGAACGTGGTTATAATCAAGTAGACCTTTATGCTGAAGCATTTTCAGAAATATTAAATGCAAAATGTATAAAAAATGTTTTGCTTAGAAGGTCAGTTACTAAAACACAGGTCTTTAAAAATAGGCTTTCTAGAAGTAAAATGTCCGACAAAGATTTTTACTTACAAAGCGATTCAATTCAAGAAACACCTAAACATATTCTGTTGGTAGACGATATTATTACCACGGGTGCAACGCTAGAAGCTTGTTGTTCTGAGCTTTTAAAAATAGAAAACGTAAAATTAAGTATTGCAAGCATGGGTTTAGTAAAATAAGCTCATGCTTGCCAATGCTACTTTATTTAAAATTAGCTTTTTGTTTGTTTAAGAATGCAGTTGTACCTTCTTTAAAGTCTGAAGTTCCAAAAGCTTTTCCAAAAGCATTGATTTCACTTTCAAAACCATTAATTCCATCTACATAAGCATGATTTACTGCTTCAATAGCTGCTTCAATAGCTTGAAATGAATTTCTCATGATTTTATCAATTATGCCATTAACTGTGGTTTCTAAATCTGCTAATTCACAAATATGATTTACTAATCCGTACTGCAAAGCTTCTTCAGCTGAAATCATTTTGGCAGTCATAATCATTTCCATAGCTCTTCCTTTACCCACCAATTGTGGTAAACGCTGAGTGCCACCGTAACCTGGGATTACTCCTAATGAAGTTTCAGGCAAACCTAGTTTTGCATTTTTGCTGGCAACTCTAAAATGTGCAGCCATAGCTAACTCTAAGCCACCTCCTAAAGCAAATCCGTTAACAGCAGCAATTACGGGTTTTGGGAAGTTGGCTATATAATCGAAAACTAATTCTTGCCCCTTTGCGGCTAAATCTCTTCCTTCTTCAGCGCTGTAATCTGCAAATTCTGCAATATCTGCCCCAGCAACAAAAGCTTTTTCTCCGCTACCTGTAATCACAACTACTTTTACGTCTTTATCTTCTTTACATTCTTTTAAAGCATTGTGTATTTCTTGTAGTGTAGCACGATTTAAGGCATTTAGCTTTTTAGGTCGATTAATAATTAACTTAGCAACTTTATTTTCTTTTTTTAATTCAATGTTTTCGTAACTCATGTTATTTATTTTTTGGTATTTGTATAGTAAATGTAGTTCCTTTACCTTCTTTAGTGACAAATTTAATGCTTCCGTTATAATTGTTTACAATGTTTTTAACCATACCAAGGCCTAAGCCCATGCCACTTGTTTTAGTGGTAAATTTTGGTTCAAATATTTTATCTTGATGTTCTTCATTTATCCCTTTGCCATTATCTGACACACTAATCGAAACATTTTTGTGGTCTTGGCTTACTTGTACTACCACTTTAGGGTGTTCTTTTTCTGCAGTGGCCTGCAAAGCATTTTTTAATAAATTGGTAATGACTCTAATCAGCTGTGTTTTGTCAAATTTGATGTAAATATTTTCATCTGGAATTAAAACCTTAATATTTTCTTCAGTAAAAATTCCTGTAGCTAATTTAATGGTTTCAGTAACATCAATCAATTCATTTTGTTGAGCAGGCATTTTTGCAAAGCTAGAAAATGCAGATGCAATAGAACTTAAAGTATCAATTTGCTGAATCACCTTTTTGGTAAACTCATGTAATTTTTTAACCGCTTCTTCATCATTCGGATTAAACCTTCTCTCAAAATCTTGAACGGTTAAACGCATTGGAGTTAAAGGGTTTTTTATTTCATGTGCAACTTGTCTTGCCATTTCTCTCCAAGCTTGCTCTCTTTCTGATTTAGCTAACTTTACTGCACTTTCTTCTAACTCATCAATTACTTGATTATACGCATTAATAATAGGCTTCAATTCTTTGCTCAATTTTTCTGTACTAATTTTTTCATTGCGCTGGTCAAACTTGGTTTCTGTAATTCGATAACCAATCATTTTTAATGATTTTGTTATGTAATTGGAAAGTAAGTAGGCAATAACAATGGCTGCTAAAAACATTAGTAAATAGACTTGTAAAAGCAGCTTGAAGAAATTTTTTAAGTTGGCATCTAAAAAGCCATCGTCTTCAATAAATGGAATATTTACAATACCAATAGGCTTAAAATAGGCATCGCTGATGTAGGTGTATAAGGATTGATAACGTTGCCCATCAAGTTTAAAGTCTACAACCACCCGTTTATCGGTTGAATTTTCTAAGCGGTTTAAAATTTCTTTTTCAATTTTTAAATCTAAGGTGTCTTGGTGCAGGTTTGAAGCATAAGAAGACTTAATTAAGTTTCCGTTTAAATCGTAAATGTCAATTTCTTCGTTATGTATTTCTTGAATTTCGTAAATACGTTCTTTAAAAATTAAATCTAAACTTTCTGTATTTACAGGGTAGTAGGTTTTTCTAAAAACAAATTGAATATTAGACTTTATAGCCTTTTCTTTTCGTTCTAATTTATCAACATGTAAAGCTCTGGCTTCTTCGCTGTATTGGTAAATGGTTACCCCTGCTATAAGGATGGATGCTGCTAAAATGAGCAGAATCATCGATAAAAAAATACGTATGCGTAGGGATGTTCTCATTTAATTATTGTTCTCCTTTTTTAATACGGTAGTTTCTATACAACTTAATACCGAGCATTAATACAATTGCTAAACCAACTAATCCACCTAAACCAAATAACCAATTAGTAGCTGATTTTGTAATGACTAAAAATACAACTGCAAATAAAATAAGCGTAGCGCCTTCATTCCATAAGCGCATTTGGTTAGAGGTCCACTTAATTATATTGTTTTGAAACTCTTTATAGATCAAGTGAGTTTTTGCATGATAAGCAAAAAGTAAAATTACAAATGCCAGTTTAATATGCATCCAAGGACTTTGTAACCAACCAGGTTGTAAAATTAATAGCCATATTGCAAAAATAGTAGCTAATATGGCAGATGGCCAAGTAATGATATTCCACAAGCGTTTACTCATCAATTTAAATTGGTCTGTAAGCACTTTAGCTTCCACTTTTGGTCTTTGTGTTGCTTCTATATGATAGATGAATAACCTTGGGATGTAAAAAAGTCCTGCAAACCAGGTAATCACAAAAATTAAGTGAAGTGATTTAATATATAAGTATTCCATAAATTCAATATCAACAAGGATTCCAAAGATACAGAATAGCTGTTTAATGAAGTTTGTTAAGCTTTACTCATCTTCAATTTTTGTTGAATTTCTTTGTAGAGTATCTCGTTTTGTTGACTTCCTAAGAAATATGAAGTTTTATTGGTTGTTTTAACTAAGACTCCTTTATTACCATACATTCTATATAAAGCTCCAAGTTTTTTATGAAAAGTTCTTCGGTTATTTGGAAAAGAAAAGCTGATTTTTTCTATTGAAGCAATTTCTGCTAAAGGTAATTTATATTTACCCATAAACGGATGATTAATTTTTAAATGGGTTAAGTCTACTTGCGTTTTCATTTTTATCTTTCGTAAAATGATAAACAAAAACGAAGTAAAAACGAAAATAAATAAAAAGAAATCTGATAGATAATTGTTGATAATCAGTCCTATTATTATTCCGATTGCGTAGATAAAATAGGCAATTCTAAAGTACCATTTTATATAGGTTTGATCTGTATAAGCTTGAAATTCTGTATGCATATTTTTCATTTACACATCCATTCTCTTAGCGTCTAATTTTAAAAAGATAAAGATTAAAATTAAGCTGCCCCACAAACCTGAACCGCCGTAACTAAAAAATGGCAAAGGAATTCCAACTGTAGGGAAAACGCCTATTACCATCCCAATATTTACTGAAAAGTGGAAAAATAAAATACTTAAAACACAATAACCATAAATACGACTAAAATCCGATTTTTGACGTTCTGCTAAAAACCAGAAACGAAGAATTAATCCACAAAAAAGTAAAATTACTAGACTACTTCCTAAAAAACCCCATTCTTCTCCAATAGCACTAAATATATAATCTGTGTGTTGTTCTGGCACGTATTTACCAGTAGTTTGTGTGCCTTGTAACCAACCTTTTCCGGTAAGACCACCACTGCCAATAGCTACTTTACTATGGTAAGTATTGTACTCTGCACCTAAGGGGTCAGATTTCATGCCTAAAATAAGCTCAAATCGATCTTGGTGATGTGGCTGTAAGACTTTATCGAAAATGAAATTAGACCCAAATGAAAATCCTACACATAAAATAATGATGAATAGACTTAATATATAATTTGGTTTAGATTTTCTTTTAAAGTAAAGTATGAGTATACCAAGGAAAATCATGACAAGACTTACATAAACTGCACCAAATTTTATACTGGTTAAGAAAATAGTCACAATGAGAGTACCAATAACTAAATACACTCCTGGTAAACCTTCTCTATATAATGGAATAATAAAAGCTACATACATTAACGCGCTACCTGCGTCTGGTTGTAACATAATTAAAGCCATAGGTAATAACATTAAAATTAAAACCTGAAACTGACTTTTAAAATTTTTTAGACTTACATTAATACCCGTTAAATATTTAGCAATAGCAAGCGCAGCAGCTGCTTTTACAAATTCTGCAGGTTGAATACTAAAACTACCAAACGAATACCAAGCGGTTTGACCTGCAATGGTTTTGCCAAAAAACGGAAGACCCAGTAAAGCTAATAAAGCAAATACATAAATTATACTTGCAAATCGTTGATAAAATTTTACTTCTACAGAAAGAATTAATACCACAAGAAAAATCCCCATGCCAATCCATAGTAACTGTTTACCGTATAGTTTTGAAATATCAAAAATAGTTGGGTTCTCTTCTGCTAAAGTAGTAGAGAAAATTGTAGACCATCCCATTGCAATTAAGATGAGTATAATTAAAACACTAAGCCAATCTATTTTAAAAAGTGTATTCAAATTATTGATTTATTTCGAAGGGTTCACCACTGTAGGGTTTGGCATATTCATCTTCTAGACTGTGCGATAAAATCCAATTTTCTAAATCGGTTCTGCTAATTTCGTTTTTTAAATGTTTCTCTATCATCAGGCTTGCAATCTTACCAGCATAACGCGCTCCATAATATCCATTTTCAACGAAAACGGCTAAGGCAATTTTTGGGTCGTCTTTAGGTGCAAAAGCTACAAAAATAGAATGGTCGGTAAGCTGTTTACGAACACCGTTTATTTTAGTGAAATTTTCTGCTGTTCCTGTTTTTCCGCATATTTCAATTCCTTCTACTTGTAAGTATCTAGCTGTTCCATATTTATAGACATCATGCATGCCTTCAATAATAGGTTCAAAATGTTTTTGGTCTATTGTCGTTTTGTTTTTTACTGTGTATACAGAATCTTTTATCGGTTCACCATCTATTTTTTTCAAGATATGAGGTCTGTAAAACCAACCACGATTTGCTACTGCAGAGATAGCGTTGGCTAATTGAATAGGTGTTGTTTCTATTTCACCTTGGCCAATAGCATTAGATAATGTTGCCGTAGCATACCATTTAAATTGATATGCCGAATTGTAATAAGTTGAATCCGGAATTCTTCCTTTTCTCCCCACTTTTAAATCATATCCCAAGAAATTACCAAAACCAAAACTTTTCATGTGTTTGCTCCAAGCTTCAATACCAATTGGTGCTGTTTCGAATTTTTCTAAGGTACGCCGATAGATTTGAGCAAAATAAGTGTTACAAGAGTAGGCAATTCCTGAAACCATATCTACAGGACTATCATGAGCGTGACAAGCCATCCTTGCTCTTCTACCATATGAATATCCTCCATAACAAGAAAAATTTTCGTTTATACCAACAACTCCTTCTTGAAGAGCAGCTAAACCAGTAAATACTTTAAATGGAGAACCTGGTGGATACATGGCTTGTAAGCCTCGATCAAATAAAGGTTTTGATATGGTATCGTACCACATTTTGGTATAATTTCGTGAGCGTTTTCTACCCACTAAATCATCCGGGTCGTAACTTGGAGCACTTACTAAAGCTAGAATTTCTCCTGTTTTGGGTTCTATTGCAACAATGCCTCCCCATTTGTTTTCCATTAATTTTTCTCCGTAGGCTTGCAGTTCTGAGTCAATAGTTAAGGTTAAATCTTTTCCTTTTTTGGGAATGGTATCAAAAACTCCATTTTCGTAACTTCCTATGTTACGGTTAAAGTTATCACGTTGGTAATATTTTACTCCACGTGTTCCTCTTAAAATTTCTTCGTATTGACTTTCAACTCCTTGTCTTCCTATAAGCTCTCCAGATTGATAATAAGGATTTCTATCTAAATCCCGTTGATTAACTTCGGCTATGTAGCCTAAAAAGTTAGCTCCATTTTCAGTTTGGTAATCTCTTAATTGTCGTTTTTGAATGTAAAATCCTTCATATTTATGAAGTTGTTCTTGTAGATAAGCATATTCTTTCTTGGTAAGTTGAGGTGTTATAGTGTATTGTAATCTAGGAGAGTAAGCCCAAGCTTTTTTTAATTGCTCTTTGAGTCGCTCTGGTGTGATATTTAGAATTTTAGAAAAAGCAACCGTATCAAAAGGCTCAACATCTAATGGAACTGCTACAACATCGTAGGCTGGTTGATTGGCCACTAATAATTTTCCATTCCTATCAAAAATATAACCCCTTTGTGGATAATCGTATACTTTTTTTGTAGAAAAATCTAGCGCAGCTTCTTTGTAAGAGTCATCTACAAGTTGTAAGTAGGCTAACCTTCCTAAAAAAATAATAGCCACTAAACTTACGAGCAGAAAAGGAAGTAATTTTCTCATTTTTTGTTACGAATTAACTGTATAAATAACAACATTAAGCATAACGAAAATGCACCAGAAAAAAAAGTACTTTTTAAAATATAAATTAGATGAGTAATAGAAAAAGCTTCTAAAGAAAACATGATTAAATGGTGTGTAAAGACCATGATGGCTAAATATGTAAAACGCTGATTGAAGCTTTCATTATAAAATTTTAAAGTTTGATAATCGTAATTAATTCCGAATGAAAAACGTAAAACTAAAGGTCTAATATAAGCTATTACCAAACAAGCAGCTGCGTGCACGCCACCAGTATTTTCAAAAAAGTCAATACTTAAGCCCATAAAAAATGCCAGAAACAAAGCTTGGATTTTGTTGATGTTTAAAGGCAACAAAATGATGAATAGTGGATATACATATGGCTTTAAAAAATCTAAAAACAACATGTTATTTAGTATTAAAACTTGAAGCAGAATTAAACCCACAAACCGAACAAAATGTAAACCATAATTACTCATCTGCTTCTTTATTTTCTAGAAGTAACTTTGCTTCTTCTTGTTTTTTAAAATTGATAATGTACACATTTTCAAGGCTAGTCATATCATTAAATAAGTTTACTTCAATATCATAATAGCCTTGATTTACATTTAATTCAAAATTAGATATAACCCCAATTGGAATTTCAGCTGGAAAGATTAACGAATTACCACCTGTAACAATACTATCTCCTTTTTGAATTTTTGCAGATCTGGGTACATCAATTAATTGTGTGTAGTACGGATTGTTGCCATTCCATACTAGTGAGCCAAAGTGGTTTGATTTTTTCAGTTTCGCATTGATTGAAATATTTGAATTTAAAACTGAAATCACTCTTGCATAATTACCGCTAACTTCTTCAACAAGACCAACTATTCCAAAGCTAGAGATCACTCCCATATTTTCAGCAATGCTGTTTTTTCTTCCTTTGTTTAGTAAAAGGTAATTATCTTTTTTAGCATAGGAATTAGAAATTACTTTAGCGGGTAAAGATTGATAAGTTGTATCTTGAATAATTGACGAGTTGAAATTAAAAATACTGTCATTTTTCAAGTTCAAAAGCAAGCTTCTTAAATTTGCATTTTCTTGAGCTAGCTTATTATTTTCTTTTCTAAGACCAATGTATTCTTTGAAATTATTTGAAGTTTCATAAATGCTACCAGTTATAAAATTGGTAGAAGAAACCCATTTAGACTCATGGTAAGAGTGCGACTCAATGGTAAATGTTAATGCAACGAATAACAACAATAAAAAAACTAATCCGGTTTTAAACCTGACTAAGAAGTTGAATATTTGCTGCATACATCAAAACACTTATTTTATTAAAACAGGCTTGTATCGCTCAATATCTTTAAGCGTGATTCCTGTACCACGAACTATGGCGCGTAATGGATCTTCAGCTATATAAACAGGTAAATCTGTCTTCTGCGATAGTCGTTTATCTAAGCCACGTAACATAGAGCCACCACCTGCAAGATAGATTCCGGTATTGTAAATATCTGCAGCAAGTTCTGGTGGAGTTTGAGATAAGGTTTCCATTACGGCATCTTCTATTCGTAAGATAGATTTATCTAATGCTTTAGCTATTTCACGAGAAGAAATTTCAACTTGTTTAGGCTTACCTGTAAGTAGGTCTCTACCTTGAACATTCATATCGTCTGGAACATTTTCTAATTCTTCGGTTGCTGCTCCTAATTGTATTTTTATTTTTTCAGCTGTTCGTTCACCAACAAACAAGTTATGCTGTGTTCTCATGTAATAAATAATATCATTAGTGAAAACATCTCCTGCGATTTTAACCGATTTATCACAAACAATTCCGCCTAAAGCAATTACAGCAATTTCTGTAGTACCACCACCAATATCTACAATCATGTTTCCTTTTGGTTGCATAATATCTACTCCAATACCAATAGCAGCTGCCATTGGTTCATGAATTAAGTAAACTTCTTTTCCGTTTACACGCTCAGCAGAATCTTTTACAGCTCTCATTTCTACTTCCGTAATACCGCTAGGTATACAAATTACCATGCGTAAAGAAGGAGTGAATAAACGTTTTTTTAGGGCTGGAATTTCACGAATAAACATACTAATCATTTGTTCACTCGCTTCAAAATCTGCAATAACACCGTCTTTTAAGGGACGTATAGTTTTGATATTCTCGTGTGTCTTACCTTGCATCATTGCTGCTTCTTTACCAGCTTTAATTATCTTTCCGGTTAGGCGGTCTTTGGCAACAATAGATGGGCTATCTACTACAACTTTATCATTGTGTATAATTAGCGTATTTGCTGTTCCTAAATCAATAGCAATTTCTTCAGTAAGAAAATCAAAAAATCCCATAATGCGATAGTGGTAAAAAGGGTATTAAAATAACGATTGCTAAAAGTAATAAAATTAATGTTTAAAATGCCTTGTGCCTGTCATTAACATCGAGATATTTTTTTCATCGCAAAAATCTATACTCAATTGGTCTTTAATAGAGCCACCAGGTTGAATCACACTTGTTATTCCAGCTTGGTGTGCAATTTCTACACAATCAGGAAAAGGGAAAAAAGCATCACTTGCCATTACCGATTCTTTTAAATCGAAACCAAATGCTTTAGCTTTTGCTATAGCCTGATTTAAAGCGTCTACTCTAGAAGTTTGCCCAGTACCACTAGCTAACAATTGGTTGTTTTTAGCTAATACAATAGTGTTGGATTTTGTGTGTTTACAAATTTTAGATGCAAATAATAAATCTTCAACTTCTCTTTTTGACGCTTCTTTCTTTGTTGCTGTTTGCAACATACTTTCATCATCGGTTATATGGTCTCTATCCTGAACTAATACTCCATTTAAGCAGGTTCTAACTAATTTTTCTGAAGGAGAGAAATTCTTTAAAACTAACAAGATTCTATTTTTCTTTCCTTTTAAAATACCTTGGGCTTCTTCAGAAAAACTTGGTGCAATGACTACTTCGCAGAAAAGTTTATGAATTTCTTCTGCAGTTGCTGCGTCAATTTCAGTATTGGCAATTAAAATTCCTCCAAAAGCAGAAACAGGGTCGCCTGCTAAGGCATCTGTGTAGGCTTGTGCAATGCTGTCACGTTGTGCTAATCCACATGCGTTGTTGTGTTTTAATATGGCAAATGTTGGTGCTTCACCTTTAAACTCATGCATTAATTGTACAGCTGCATCAACATCTAATAAATTGTTATAGGAAAGTTCTTTACCATGTAACTGGTTAAAAACTTCATTGAAATCTCCATAAAAACTCCCTTCTTGATGTGGGTTTTCGCCATAACGCAATTTCTTTTGTGTTTGTATACTTGCTTTATAAGCAGTTTGTTCTTCATCTTTGCTAAAATAGCTATGTATTGCAGTATCATAATGCGAAGAAACCTGAAAAGCCTGCATGGCGAAGCGTTTGCGATTTTCTAAATTAGTTGAAGCCTCTTGATTTTCTAGAACATTCAATAAACTTTCGTATTGCTCTTGAGAAGAAATACAAACTACGTCTTTATAATTTTTTGCAGCAGCACGAATTAATGAGATTCCACCAATGTCTATTTTCTCGATAATTTCTTGCTCACTTGCTCCAGATGCAACTGTTTTTTCGAACGGATACAGATCTACAATAACTAAATCTATCTGCGGTATTTCAAAGTCTGCTAATTCCTTCTGGTCAGCGTCATTTTCAGCTCTATTCAAAATCCCGCCAAAAACTTTAGGGTGTAAGGTTTTTACTCTTCCTCCTAAAATTGAAGGATATGAAGTTACATCTTCTACTGGAGTAACTGCTACACCTTGTTCTTCAATAAACTTCTGTGTTCCTCCAGTAGAATAAATTTTAACGCCATGTTTGGCTAAAGCTTTAACAATAGGACTAAGGCCATCTTTATGAAATACAGAGATTAAGGCCGATTTAATTTTAAGTTGCGCTTGCATTGTGTTGAGATTTTTGCTAGCGCGAAAGTAGTTTTTTTTGAATTGAAATAAAAGATAATTTTATGCAAATAAAAGGCAGTTTAATCGATGAGAATTAGACTCTAAATTTTACAATCTAGCTTCTAACAACATCTTGGTGTAATCACTTTTTGGATTAGCATACACCGAATCGGCTTCGCCGCGTTCTACAATTTCCCCTTCTTTCATAACTAACAATTGGTCTGCCATGTATTTAACAACCGCTAAATCATGCGAAATGAACAAATAGGTAAAACCAAAATCGTCTTTCAATTCGTTCAGTAAATTCAACACTTGTGCTTGTACCGAAATATCTAACGCTGAAACCGATTCATCACAAACAATCAGTTTAGGTTGTACGGCAATGGTTCTAGCAATTCCAACACGTTGTCGTTGGCCGCCGCTAAATTCGTGTGGATAACGATTAAAATGATAGTCTGATAAGCCTACGCGTTCTAATAAAGCCAAAGCCTTTTTTTTCCGCTCTTGCTTCGAATTATACAAATTATGAACTTTCATGGGTTCCATAATGGCTTCACCAATAGGAATTCTTGGATTTAATGACGAAAAAGGATCTTGAAAAATTAATTGAATTTCTCTTCTTAGTTTTCGAAGTTCTTTTCCTTTTATTTGGGTAATATCTTTTCCTTTATAAAAAATTTCGCCTTGATTGGGTTGGTCTAAGCGTAAGATTAAATTTCCTAAAGTAGATTTGCCGCAGCCCGACTCACCTACCAAACCCAAAGTTTCTCCTTCATAAATTTGTAAACTTACCTCGTTTACTGCTTTAAATTCAGTTTTTTTACTCCACCAATTTGCTTGATCAACAAAACTTTTAATAAGCTTGTTAACTTCTAACAAAGGAGGTTTGCTGTAAATTTTCTCATGTCTTTTTTGGCGTTCAGCACTTAATTCAGCCTTTGGCGATGTTTTTTCTTCCAAAAAATCCTTTACAGTGGGTAATGGAAAAATCCGTTCGCTTACCGATGGTCTAGATTTAATTAAGGCTTTGGTGTAGTTTTCTTTTGGGTTTTTAAAAATTTCTCTAGAAGTATTTTGTTCAACAATATTGCCCTGGTACATTACCATTACACGATGGCAAAATTTTGCTACCACAGCCAAATCATGAGAAATAAACAAAATGCTCATTTTTGTTTCCTGCTGAAGTTCTAAAAGTAGGTTCAGGATTTCTTTTTGAACGCTAACATCTAAGGCAGTTGTAGGCTCGTCTGCAATTAATAATTTTGGCTTACAAGCTATAGCCATAGCAATCATAACACGCTGCTTTTGCCCGCCGCTTATTTGGTGCGGATATGAAGAAAAAATGGAAGTAGGTCTTGGAAGTTTAACTTTTTCAAATAATTGAAGTACTTCATTTTTAGCTTCTTGATTTGTGCATTTTTGATGCTGTTGAAGGATTTCAACTACTTGTTCTCCACATTTCAAAGAAGGATTTAATGAACTCATAGGTTCCTGAAAAATCATACTGATTTCATTGCCGCGAAGTTGCTGCCATTCCTGCTGCCTATTTTTTAATATGTTTTTTTGAAGAAATGAAATTTTACCATCAACAACCGCATTTTCGCTTAATAAACCTAATATAGCAAGCGTTGAAACTGATTTACCTGAACCAGATTCGCCAACAATACCCACAATTTCATTTGGATATATTTGATATGAAATTCCATGTACCACCTGGCTTAACTTCCCTTCGTTTGGAAAGCTAATTTTTAAGTGATCAACTTTTAGTAAGGTCTTTTTTTCAGACATATTAAAATGTATGGATTTAGGTATTCGTAATTTCGTGTTCTTCTAGTAGGTTTTCTTGCATTAATCTTAATAAGACTTGCGCAACTGCAATTACATCTTTTTCACAATAAATAATAATACGATCTATATTTTTCTCTTGGTAGTAAACTTGTGCAACTTGGCTTCCATCTATATCATCTTTTGGAGATGGTATTTGAAGAATTTCAGTAAGAAGTTTTAAGGATGTATAATGTTTATAGTCTCCAAACTTCCATAATTCTAAGGTGTCTAAATGTGGAATTTCCCACGGTTTTTTGCCAAAAAGGTTCAGCTTTTCTGGTAGTGCTATTCCATGTATGAGCATTCTTCTTGCAATGTAAGGAAAGTCGAATTCTTTTCCATTATGAGCGCAAAGTAGGTGGCTGGGTTTAAAAAAATAATCTTCTAGCAAATGTTTAAAGTCAACTAAAATTTCTTTTTCTTCTCCATAAAAACTCTTTAATCTAAAATTTCTCTCGCTGCCTTTTGGATTAAAAAAACCGACAGAAATACATACAATTTTTCCAAATTCTGCCCAAATTCCTGCTCGATCATAAAATTCTTTAGGTGTAAAATCTTCTTTTCTTTGATAGGCTGTTTTATCTGCGAATAATTTTTGCTTTGTAGCGCTTAATTGATCGAATTGTTCTTGCTCCGGTACGGTTTCAATATCTAAAAATAAGATGTTTTCTAAATGAATTTTATGTAACATAATTTCAAGTTTTATGATGCATCCTTAATCATTTGATAAGTGCCATTTAAATATTCATAAAAATCTGAAGGAAAAACAGAAGCTTTTGTTTTGTCTTCTCTTTTATGCCCTAAACGAACGATCAATATATTGTTTTCTGGGTCTGCAATTACATATTGACCTAAAATACCTTGCATAACAAATAAGTTACTTCCATTAATTTCTTCTAACCAAAATCCGTAACCATAATTGGGATAGCTTTTAAATCTTGGTTGTATGCATCTTCTTATAAAATCTTCATTTAAAATCTGTTTTCCATTCCATTTTCCATTATTCATAAGCATTAATCCAATTCTTGCAAAATCTCTTGCATTAGACGAAATACAACAATAGGTTTTCTCCATACCACTTTCTTGACTATCCAATTGCCAAAAAGCTCGGTTTTCCATTCCCATGGGTTTCCAAAAATTCTCACTTAAATAAACAGAAAGATTTTTACCGATTGCTTTTTCAATAAGCATTCCCAATAGTTGTGTATTACCACTTAAGTAACTAAAGGACTGACCTGGCTTTTCGTCTATAGCTAAACCTAGGATTAAATCTCTAATATTTTCATCGTAATACGCTTGAGCAGTTATTGAAAACGGGGAGTAATAACTTTCATTCCAATTAAGACCAGAAGACATTGAAGCTAAATCTCCAACGCTCACCTGACTTGCATATTCACCTTTTAATTCAGGAAAAAAGTCGATTACTTTTTGGTCTAAACTTTTTATAAAGCCGTCTTCAATTGCTTTACCTAATAATAAAGTAGTGATGCTTTTTGCCATGGAAAAGGAATTGGTGTACGAATCGGGACCATAACCATCTGCGTAATCTTCATGCCATAGTTTTCCATCTTTAAAAATGAGAAAGGCTACTGTTCCATATTTATGATGCGCTTCTCCTAATTTTTGTGGAACATAAGCAGTGTTGTAGTCTTCATGTTTTTCTAAAGGAACAGCTCGGTTGTTTTCTATACTTCGATTATCAAAATAGGTATAATCATCTATAAAAGCCGTATCGTGGCCAGTCATGTAGACTACTCTAATTCCTTTAAATATGTAATCGTAGCCAGTGGCATATAAGCCTACTGTAAGGAGTATGACAATTCCAATAATCCATTTTAGGATTTTAGCAAGGGTTTTCATTCCAAATCATTTAGAGTAAAAATAAACATTTACTTGGATTTCTTTAACCTGAAAAAGTTCAGATTTTTAATTGATTAGGTTTTTACTTTAGTAAATGCTCTTTTTACCGAAGATTTGCCTACCAGCCAAATAGGTGCAGAGAGAAAGCTTTAGTTTTATCTTAGCGAACTTTGCGACTTTACGGTAAGTTATTTAGAAACTGGCTTTTAACACGAGAAAGCAAATTAAAATAATTTACTTTTCTTTATATTCTAACTTCAAAATGCCAATGTCTTCAATTAGTTTTTCGATTTCTTCTTTTTTAGTTCCATCGTAAAAACCTCGAATGCGTTTTTCTTTATCTACTAACACAAAATTTTCAGTATGTACTAAATCGTAAGGTCCGCCATCGCCATCGGTTTTTGAAGCTAAATAATGCTTTCTAGCTAGGTTATAAATTTGTTTTTTGTCGCCTGTAACCATATGCCATTTTCCATCAACAAGCCCCATTTTGTCTGCATGTTTTCGAAGCTGTGGTACATCATCTATTTCTGGAGTTACCGTAT
>CBFIGU010000025.1:0-28719 GCA_965662165.1 Psychroflexus sp. | reverse complement strand
GTTACCATTAAACAAAATAGCATTACTAGATTTAATCTTACATTTTTCATAGTTATTATTTTTTATGTTCATTTTATTTACGCAAAAATTGAACTTAAGGTTCAAAAAATTTATAATAATCGCACTAATAATGAATAACTGTAGAATTTTACAATAAAAACTAAAAGGTCATCTAATAATACTCACCCACTAAATCTTCAACTCCATTCCGGGTTGCAAGCGAATGCTTTTAAGATTATTTTTTTCTTTAATGTCTCTAATACTTACTTGCGGAAATTTACGCGCAATTTTCCAAAGGGAATCGCCTTGTTGAACTACATAAGTAGTGTAATCTTCTTCGTCTTTATTTTCTTGACTCTTCGAATCACTTTTTTTGCTTTCAATCTGTTTTGCGTTTTCTGAAGCAACTTTACTTAAGTTTTTAGGGCGTATTTTTAAACGCTGACCAATACTTAAGCGGTCAGAACGCAAGTTATTCCAGCGTTTAATATCTCGAACCCTTACACCATAACGATTGGCAATGCTCCCTAAGAAATCACCTGATTTTACCCGATAAATAATTCTATCTGAAGATTTAACGTAAGCGGGCATTTGCTTTTCTTCGGCTGCAATTTGGTAATCATGGTAACCGTAGATTTCATCTTCATTACTTACAAAAACACCCGTTTCTTGAATGGGCAAACGTAAGTAATACTCACGTTCTGCATCGTCAGGAACAATACCTAATTTATAACTTGGGTTTAAAAACTGAAGCCAATCTTCGTCCATTTTTAAATAGTTGGCCACTTGGCTTAGTTCTAATAAGCCTTTAGTTTGTATGGTATCTGTTGTAAAATAACTTTCTTGCGGAATTGCGGTAGAAAAACCATGTTCTTCTGCATATTCAAAAACATACATCACCGCTTGAAAAGAAGGAACATAACCTGCTGTTTCTCTAGGTAAATAGCGTCTAATTTCCCAATAATTGGTTTTGCCACCACTACGGCGAATGGCTTTGTTTACGTTTCCTGGACCCGAATTGTAAGCCGCTAAAGCTAAATCCCAATCGCCAAAAATTCCGTAAAGTTGTTTTAAATATTTGGCAGCAGCTTCGGTAGATTTTACGGGATCCATGCGTTCGTCTACATAACTGCTCACTTCTAAATTCATCATTTTTCCTGTAGGATACATAAATTGCCAAATTCCAGTGGCTCCAACAGGTGATTTTGCCTTGGGGTTTAAAGCCGATTCTACCACTGCTAAATATTTCATCTCTAAAGGAATGTCGTATCGATCAAAAACTTCTTCGAATAATGGAAAGTAAAAATGACTAAGCTCAATTAAATCTTGTGTGGTTTTGGCATCCCTACCTAAGTAAAAACCAATTACACTTGCTAAACTTGATGTGTACTCAATATTAAAGGGTGTTTTTTTATTTAAGGCTTCAATTCGCCTTTTCAATAACTCATCTTCTACTTCTAACAAAAAAGTATCTTGAACAGCTAATTTTCTTGCTTTTTCAACTTCATTATAAAGTAAATTATGAGTTAGTTTATTTTTCCAAATCGAATCTAATAATATGCTTTTTCGGTAATCTTGAAGCACCATTTTAAATTGATTTTCATAAACTTCATTATATATAATATAATCGTCTACTCGGTTTGCTTTAGAAACCAAAGTTTTATTTTGAGCATGTAAAAGGGGGAAGCTCAATAAAAATATTAAGCCCAATATAGAACTACGCATAAATTCAAAAGGATTTTCTATAATTTACAATTATATTACTTTCTTCTACAATTATCAATCTATTTAAAATATTATTCACGTTTTCGTTTCTTACTTAAATAAGCCCTATTTTTTTTATAAAAAGCTCTAGAAACCTATAAAAGCTTTTATTTTTGTCCAAAATATTTACAAATGAGTACATCTTATTCACTTCATATAAAAAAGATTAATCAACTTACTGAAAAAGCGGTAGAGTTGGTATTTGATATACCACAATCATTACAAGAAGAATTTAGGTTTCAGCCAGGACAATATGTAAACTTAGAAACACCTATTGGTGGCGAAAATGTGCGTAGATCTTATTCTATTTGTGCAGCTCCTAGTGAAGATTTAGCAGTAGCTATTAAAGAATTAGATGGAGGTGTTTTCTCTACTTTTGCTAATCAAAATCTAAAAGAAGGCGACAGTTTAACTGTTTTTCCTCCAGAAGGAAATTTTCTTTTAGAAGCAGATAAAAAAGCAGATACGTACTGTGCTTTTGCAGCAGGTAGTGGTATTACCCCAATCCTTTCTATGATTAAGCAGGTGCTAAAGGAAGAAAAAAGCAAATTTGTTTTGGTCTACGGAAACCGTTCGCCAGAAGAAACCATGTTTTTAGATGATCTATTGGCATTGCAAAAAGCTTATCCAGAACATTTATTTTTAGAATCGATATACAGTAGAACCCAAGCTGAAGGCGCCACTTTTGGTAGAATTGAGCGTTCTACAATTAACTATTTAATGAAGAATAAATATGCAGGTGTAGATTTTGCCCAATTTTTACTCTGTGGTCCAGAAGAAATGATTTATCATGCTAAGGAAGTTTTACTAGAAAATAAAATTGAAGAAAATCGAATTTCATTCGAGCTTTTTCATTCTACTAAAGAAGGTGAAGACGTAGCCAAAGAAGGATTTTCAGAAATAGAAGTTCGTGTAGATGATGAGAGCTATAATTTTAGCATGAATCAACAAGATGTAATTTTAGATGCGGCTCTCAATGAAGATATTGACGCACCTTATTCTTGTCAAGGTGGAATTTGCAGTAGTTGTGTAGCTAAAGTGGTTGAAGGCACCGCTAAGATGCGCAAGAATCAAATTTTAACCGATGAAGAGGTTGAAGAAGGTTTAATTTTAACATGTCAAGCTCATCCAACATCATCTCGAATTGTAGTAGATTATGACGATGTGTAAAAATTAAAAGATTATAAATTAGAAAAGGCTTGCAATTTTAAAATTGCAAGCCTTTTCTAATTTTTTAAAATGTAATCTATTTCTTAGCGAAACGATTTGTGCGCTCTACAGCTAATTTTTCTTTATATTTCATCCATGCATCTCCGCGTAGCTTTCGCATTAAATTTTCTACATTTCGCATAACCGCTAAATTGTAAACTGCTTTTCCAATATTCATAGCGCTTCTTGGTAAAGCACGTAAACTCATAGAAAAACCAGGCGTTAAATAATGCATATGGTGCCAATAACCTTCTGGCATGTATAAAGTGTCTCCATGATTTAGTTCAGCTACCATACCTTTTGCATGCTTCAAGGCAGGAAAACGCTCAAAATCTGGATTATCAAAATCAATATCGTTTAAAGTAACTAAGGAATTAGGCACTTTATACATGTATTTTGTTTCTGAAGGTGGAAATAAAATGCAGCGTTTTTTGCCTTCAAAATGAACATGTAAAATGTTGGCGAAATCTATATCGTAGTGCATAAACACTTTAGAATCTTTTGCGCCAAAAAATAAAAAAGGTAAATCTTTTAAAAACTTGATGCCTAGCTTAGGAGCTTCAAAATGATTTTGCAATTCGGGCACTTCTTTTATTAAATTGAAAAGAAATATGCGGTAAGAAGTTTCTTCATTTTTCAACAAATCAACATATTCACTCAGCTTCATTTTAGCGTGTGGTTCGTTGAATTTATTTTTATGACTTATAGGTCTATTATCGTACAACGGGACTTCTACATTGCCAGCAATGTCTTTAAAATAATCAAATCTCCATAAATCGAATGCTTTCCAATTGTTGGCTAAGTTCTCAATTACCACAGGCTTTTGTGGTTTTACGAAACGTTCAACAAAATCTTCACCAGTAATAGATTGTACTCTTGGTATTTCAGTAAGATTCAATGTTTTACTCATGGCTTTAGTTTTAGTCGTTTAAGATGCACTTAAACAAGTTTACAAAAATACAAAAAGTAAACGTGATTATACCAAAATGTTAATTTCTGTTGAAGACTTATTGCAATAGGAGTTAAGCCTTAGCTTTCATAGCTTTTGCTTTCTCTTTTGCTTCTAAGTTTCTGTCGATAGTATGATTTGGTCTAGACCATTTTGGTTTTTCTCCTAAAGCCTGGTACTTAGAGTTTTCTGCTTCTACACTTTGTGGTTGTGATTTTTTGGTGAATGGCTTCATAGGTTCTAATCCCAATAACTTAAATAGCTCCATGTCTTCATTTACATCGGGGTTAGGAGTTGTTAAAAGCTTGTCTCCAGCAAAAATTGAATTGGCACCAGCAAAAAAACATAAGGCTTGTCCTTCTTGACTCATATCGGTTCTACCAGCAGATAGTCTGACTTGTGTTTGTGGCATTACTATTCGCGTAGTAGCAACCATTCTTACCATTTCCCAAATAGAAACGCGTTGTTGATCTGCTAGTGGTGTGCCTTCAACAGGAACTAAAGCATTTATAGGAACAGATTCGGGTTGCGGGCTCAAACTTGATAAAGCTACTAACATTCCCGCTCGGTCCTCTAAGTTTTCTCCCATACCAATAATTCCACCGCTACACACGGTAACATTGGTTTTTCTAACATTGCTTAGTGTTTCTAATCGGTCTTCGTAACCTCTGGTAGAAATTACTTCTTTATAATATTCTTCAGACGAATCTAAATTGTGGTTATAGGCATATAAACCTGCTTCAGCTAAACGCTTAGCTTGATTTTCAGTAATCATGCCTAAGGTACAACAAACTTCCATATCTAGTTTATTGATGGTGCGAACCATTTCTAAAACTTGTTCAAACTCTTCTCCATCTTTAACGTTTCGCCACGCAGCGCCCATACAAACGCGTGAACTTCCAGAAGATTTTGCTCTAAGTGCTTGTGCTTTTACTTGGCTCACACTCATTAAATCGTTTCCTTCAATATCTGTGTGATAGCGGGCAGCTTGCGGACAATAGCCACAGTCTTCTGGGCATCCACCTGTTTTAATAGATAACAAAGTAGATACTTGTACTTGGTTAGGATTATGTTCTTCTCTATGTATTGTTGCCGCTTTGTACAACAAATCCATTAAAGGTTGATTGTATATTTCTAAAATCTCTTCTTTGGTCCAGTCGTGTCTTTGCATTGTAATTAGGTATTGAATATTCAAATGTAATAAAAGATGCAGTTTATAAAATTGAAATTACTAATATTCTCATTAAGATTTTACAACTTACTCACAATCAGGCTCACCGCATTTCCACCAAAACCAACTGCATTCACCATGATATGATTTAGTGAATTTGGTGTCTCTGCATTGTTATAAAATGGATTAGCAATGCAATTTTGATGTTCAAGCATCAATAAAGCCATTTCTAAACTCATTGCGCCTGAAGCTGCGTAAGTGTGACCAATTTTCCATTTGTTAGTGGTAAGAAATGGAGTCTCTTTAAAAACTTTCTCAATTGCTTTCAATTCTGCTTTATCACCTTTTACAGTCCCAGGAGCATGCATTATAATTGCATCTACTTCTTTCAAATTTGCTTGCTTAAGTGCCATTTTCATTGCTTTTTGAAAGCATTTTGCATCAGAAGAAATGGCAATACTGTGTTTAATTTGTTCGTTGGCATAACCTAGTCCAGAAATTTTCGCAACTGCATTATCTGCTTGAGTTGAAAGTGCAAAAACACTTGCAGCTTCTCCGAGTACTAAACTGTTACTTGTTTTATTGAAATTTAAACTTTGGCAAGCTAAGTCTACATTAAGTTTAGAATAGAGTTTTAAAGCTTCAAGTTGTGCAATGGTAAAGGGTGTAAGTGGTGCTTCGGTTCCGCCTACAATAAATTGTTTGGCCATACCTGATTTAAGCCAAGCCGCTGCGTTTAAAATGCCATGCAAAGCAGTAGAACATGTTATAGAATGCGAAATTACAGCTCCCTGAGTACCGATATCTTGAGCCACCCAAGATGATAAATTTCCTAATGTAGTAGTTGGAGAAGTACGACTGGCTACTTTGCCTTTGTTGAGAAAATTTTTGTAGTGTTCTTCAAATAAACCAGTTGCACCACGAGACGAGCCTAAATTTACACCGGTATCATCTAAAGAAAACGCTTTGATGCTTCTTAATTGGTGAGTTAAATTTCGAGCAGCAAGAATACCTAATAAAACACTTTTGTCTAAATGTTTGTAAGACTTATTTTCAAGTTTTAAATCGGCTATTTTGTTTTTGATACTCTCCTTAACACTGCTTACAGGATAAGTTTGATTTTGGAACTTAAGATGATTAAAGTTAGCTTTAGAATTAAGGTAAGAATTCCATATTTTACTTGCGGTTTCTCCTAAAGCTGAAATGGAAGCAAATCCGTTAATATATAGGTCTGTATTCAAGTTTGGTTTTTCGGCAAATATCGGATTCTCAATATAAATAATTTCAACTTTATTGAAGTTTGTATATCTGGGATTTCAAAATGGCATCAATTAAATACTAACTACTTCTAAGTCTTCATTTAAATAGACTAAAAAGCTATTTACAACTTGATAACCTAAAGATGCTAAGGCATTTGCATAAGTTTCAATTTGCTGTTTATGGCTAGGATTGGGGCTACCTGTTTTATAATCTATAATTACGGCTTTACCTTCTTTTAAACAAATACGGTCTGGCCTTATTAACTGCTGTTGATAAGCAATATCTTGCTCATTTAAAATTTGCCAACTTCCATTATAGTATTCAGTTAAGCTTGGATGAAGTGTAATTTGTTGAAGCCAATCTTTATATAAATTTTCTTCACTTTTAGCTATAATTCCAGAAGAAGTTACTTTTTTTAAGGCTTTTAAAACATCAGATTTCTCTTTAATGCTAGCCATTAATTCGTGCAAAATATTTCCGCGTTCTATGGCTTGTTGTAAATCTTCATTCCAAACTTCTTTTGCATTGGTAAGTAAGCTTAAGTGGGTATTAGGCTTGGTAAACTTTAATTTTAAATTATTTCTGGTCTCTTTTTTTGGAATTGAAAACTCGAAATGCTTCCCAAAAGTATATTCAAATTGGTTTTCTGTCCACTTTCCTTTGCTTTTTAAAAATTCATAAAACAAGCTAGAGTAGGAGTTCTTATCAAATGTAATTCCATTTTTGGTAGCTTTGTATTCGCTAAAAATATACATTTCTTTGGCAGCTCGAGTAAGCGCAACATACAGTAAATTTATAGCATTAAAAGTAGCTTTGTTTTTTAAATCTTGGTAAATACCCGCTTTTTCAGCATCTAAATCTTCGTAAATTGTTGGTCTTCCACTGGCTAAAACATAAGGCATTTTTTCATTATGTGTTGGGATCCAAAATTTTTCTAATTTGGTATCACCAATACTGTCTGTTGCAAAAGGTAAAATAACTATAGGAAATTGAAGGCCTTTACTTTTATGGATAGTCATAATTTGCACAGCATTTTCACCTTCTGGAGCGCTAATGCTTTTTTTATGTTCTACCTGTTCCCAATACTGCAAAAAGCTTTGTAAATCTCCAGCTTGTTTATTTGCAAATAAAAAGACTTCATCTAAGAAAAATTGCAGGTAAGCATCTGCATTTTCAAGATTTAAAAAGCACTGTATTACATATTCTATGGCATCATAAATGGGTAATGCAGCACATTTTTTAGGAGAAAATTCATAACCCAATTGCTCTAAACTATTCCAAAGTTGCTTTGTCTGAAAAGCTTCAGCTAAAAACTGATGCTTTCTACTTGCTGAGAATCCTTGCTCATTTAATAAGTAATCTAGCAATTTGTATGCTTGCTCTTCGTCTTTTTCGTTTTCTAAATAAGATAATAAAGCAATTATAAATTGAACTTCTTTGCTATTCGAAATCAATAAAGTTTCTGAAGAAATGATAGGGATTTCAGCTTCATTGAGTGCTTTGGCTACCGCAATTCCTTGTTCTTTTTTTCGTACTAAAACGCAGAAATCCTTGTACTGAACTTCACTTGATTGTATTCTGTTTAAAATACAATTTACTACCTTTTCTGGAAATAGCTCTAAACCTTCTTCTTTGTTTTTAACCTGAGAAAAATCGATATGAACCTTACCTTTGTTTTCTTTTTTAGGAGATTTCTGAAAAACTTTACTGTATAATTCTTGAACTTCAATTGAAGCAGCAACATGTTCAAAAAAATCATTATTAAATTGAATGATTTCTTGCTCGCTACGGTAGTTTTGTTCTAAACTTAAAGTTTCATTTTTTATAGAAAACGGTGAAATTCCCTTACTTAAATCTATAAATTGCTGTGCATCACCACCACGCCAAGCATAAATAGATTGTTTGGCATCTCCAATTAAACTTAAACTTCCTTTACCAAATTGTGGGTGTTCTTTTACCAAAGCTTCTTCAACTAAAGGAACTAAATTTTCCCATTGTAGGGTAGAGGTATCTTGAAATTCATCTATAAAATAATGCTGAAATCGTTCTCCTAAACGTTCGTAAATAAATGGAGCGGGCTGTTGTTTAACTTGCTCACTAATCTTTTTGTTGAAGTCGGATATCAATACAATATTTCGCTCACTTTTAATGTTTGTAATTTCACTTTGTACTAAACTTAAAAGCGAAAGTTGAGTGATGTATTTTCTTACCAAATTAAGGTAACGATGTTGAAGTATAATTTCTTTAGATTGGTTGTAGAGATCAACAATAGCATTTTGTTGAGCATCTATAATTAGTTTTTGGTCTTCAGGTATTGCTTTTTTGTATAAAGGAGCAGTTTCAATGTTTTTTTGCCAAGCGGCATCAAATTTTACAGTTTTGTGATCTCCTTTTAATTTTTTAAAATAATTGGGTAGGCTACCGCGAGGGAAACTTTCTTCTTCAATTTGATGTTGGTTTAGTAAATCGAAAAATTCTTTATGTATATGACCTAAAGACAACTGAGCAGCTTTCAATTTTTCTTTTAGTTCTTTTTTGTAGTTAGAAAATGAACTTAGAGCTAAATTCTGTAAAGCTTCAACAGGTTTAGCACTTTGTTCTTCTAATAACAATTTTGAAGCTTCAAAAACATCTTTACTAATATTACCACTTTTATCATCTTCTGTCTTTTCTAAGGCAAAATCGACTAAGATTTGCGTAAGCTGATTGTCTTCACCTGCTTGATCAATTACACGTTCAACCGCTTCTTCTAGCACAAGATTGGTTTCTAGCTCCACTTCAAAATTATTGCTTAAGCCTAAATCTTTTGCAAAGGTCCTGATAATACGTTGGGTAAATGCGTCGATGGTAGAAATCTCAAATGCAGCGTAATTGGCTAATACATGTTTTAGTATTTGATTTGCTTTTTCGGCAATTTGATCTTGGTTTAATCCAGTTTGAATTTTCACTTCATTGTAAAGTGCTTTTTTGTCTTCTGTAATTTGGTTTTTAGCAAATGCAATTAAATGTTCTAAAACACGAGATTTCATTTCTCCTACGGCTTTATTCGTAAAGGTAATGGCTAATATTCGCTGAAAAGCAAAAGGGTCTTTAGCTAGTAATAAAATAGATAAATAATCTACGGTTAAGGTAAAGGTTTTACCCGATCCAGCGGAAGCATTATAGATTACAAAAGGAGAAGTTTTAGGCATATCATGAAAATGTATTTTTAACCTAACTTTGCTTCTAAAATTTCTATAAAGCGCTGCGCAGTTGCTTCATGATTTTCCCAATTGTAATTAGGAATTACATGGGTTTCTAGATAGTTTTTTGCTTCGTTGAAGTTTGATAGTTCGTTCATTTTGCCCAAAACACGATTGTAAGCTTCAACATTACCTTCAAAAAGATTTTTAGTGAAAGCTAAACGATCGTTTAAACCAATTTTTAATTCGGTTTTAAGTTGGTCATTTAAGGATTTTTTTTCTTGAGAAAACAAATCCATTGTTCGCTTTTTAGGCTTTTCTACTGTTGAATTATCAGTTTCTTTTTCAGCTTTTTGCTCTGGCTCTAATTCTTCGTTTTTAGCTATATTCTCAGTTGTATTTTCTGTTGTATTCTTTGCTTCACTTGTAGTTTGCTCTACTTCTTCATCGGGTTGCTCAACTTTTTGGGTTGAAGTTATTTCACGATCAGCAGGTTCAAAATCAGGAAGCTCATCAAAGTGAACACCAAAGTCTTCTTCAGCTAAATTATCTGTTTTGTTAGTTGGTTCACTTGCCGATGTTTTATTGGTTTCAGCTTCTTCATCTTCAGTTTTTTCAACAAAAATAGGTTCAGTTTCTTGAGTGTCCTGTTTTGTTTCTTCTTGAATATCTTGTTGAGCGGTTTGTTGTTCTTGTGTGTCTTCTATTACTTCTTCTGCTTTTTCTGAAACTGAATTTTCCTCAGTAGATGCAACTTTTTCTTCTCTATCTTCTGGGGTGTCTTTTGGAGTTGCTATTGCAGCAAAAGCTTCATCTAAATCAGTTTCGAAAGCGCTCTTAAACGCTGCTTTTCCAATATTAGGCTGGCTGCCAGCAAAATGCTTTTCTGCAAAAGAAAGCACACAAAGTTTTTCGTATAGAACACCCACTTTTTCTTTTAATTCGTGCACATTATCACCTTTCGATTTTAAAATACTGTGGGCAAGGCTAGTTAATTCACCTTCTAATACTTTCTTCATAACTTTATGATTTAGTTTTTTCTCCGCTTTTATTTTTTAGTAATTTTACGCATTACTAGTTACAAATCTACGAATTATTATACCGTTTTAATACACAAAATGTTTCTTGAAAATACAGTAAATCACGAAGAACAATTTGGCTGGATAGAAGTAATCTGCGGCAGTATGTTCTCTGGAAAAACCGAAGAATTGATTCGCCGCCTAAAACGAGCTCAATTTGCTAAACAGCGCATTGAAATCTTTAAGCCAGAAATAGACCGCCGTTATGACGATGAAGATGTGGTTTCTCACGACGAAAATGCTATACGTTCTACACCTGTTCCAGCAGCAGCAAACATTCGACTTTTAGCCGATGGTTGTGATGTGATTGGTATAGACGAAGCTCAATTTTTTGATGATGAAATCGTATCGGTTTGTAATGATTTAGCCAATCAAGGAATTAGAGTGATTGTTGCTGGCTTAGATATGGATTTTAAAGGAAATCCTTTTGGTCCGATGCCTAACTTAATGGCCACAGCAGAATATGTTACTAAGGTTCATGCCGTATGTACACATACCGGAAATTTAGCCCAATATAGTTTTAGAAAATCAACTAAAGATGATTTGGTTTTATTAGGCGAAACCGATGAATATGAGCCTTTAAGCAGAGCGGCTTTTTTTAAAGCTATGCGCAAACAAAAACAAGCAGAAGAGCATAAAACCAATTCTGAAGAAAAATAGCTGTATGCCAAAGCTTAAAGAAACACGCTTAGAGATAGATTTAGAAGCGCTAGCGCATAATTTTAGGGTTTTGACCAAACAAGTTCCAAGTCAAACTCAAATTATGGGAGTGGTAAAAGCTTTTGCTTATGGAACAGATTCTATAATTGTTGGAAAAAAATTAATTGAATTAGGAGCAACTCACTTAGCAGTTGCTTATATAGAAGAAGGAATGCGTTTTAGGAGACGCGGGATAGAAGCTCCAGTTTTAATTTTTTATCCGCAGTTAGAAGATTTACCAAAACTGCTTTCCTACAATTTGGTTCCGAGTGTTTATAATTTTCATTTTTTGAAGAAATTAAAATCTAAACTGGCTAAAGAAGGTATTGTAGATTTTCCAATTCATATTAAAATCAATACAGGAATGAACCGACTTGGTTTTGATATGAAAGATTTAAACACGTTGATAACAGAATTAAATTCAACAAACCATGTAAAAGTAGTTGGGGTCTTTTCGCATCTTTCTTCAGCAGGAATGCCTTCAGAAGATGAATTCACAAAAGAGCAAATTAAAAGTTTTAAAACAGCCGTTCATGCTTTCAAAAAAAACATTAACCCTAATCTTGTAGCACATTTATGTAATTCTAGTGGGATTTTAAGTCATCCTGAAGCTGCATTCGATATGGTTAGAGCAGGAATTGCATTATATGGTTATGGTAATAATCCTGAAGAACAAAAGAATTTAAAAATTGTAGCCAATTTAAAAACACGAATTGCTCAATTACGCGAAATTCCTATTGGAGCAAGTGTTGGTTATGATAGAAAGTTTATAGCCCAGAAACCAACTAAAATCGCCACTTTGCCCTTGGGTTATGCCGATGGAATTTCTAGAATTTACGGTAATCAAAAAGCTGAAGTTTTAATCCATGGAAAAAAAGCTCCAATTGTAGGTAATGTTTGTATGGATACTTTAATGGTAGATGTAACCGGTATTGATTGTAAAGTAGGTGAAGAAGTACTTGTTTTTGGAAAAGCACATACAGCCTTAGATTTTGATAAAGAAAAACAAAGCATTCCATACGAGTTAATTACTCGAATTTCTCAGCGGGTTACTCGTGTAGTTATCAATGACTCCAAAAAATAACTTGTATAAAAATATAATTAACAAAAATAGCGACCGCTATACTACTCAATTACTAACTTTAAACCACATTTGTATAATGTGGTTTTTTTTGGCATGATTATTACATTATATTTTTAAATCCTAAATCATGAAAAAATTATTATTTTTTGGTCTCCTAGCATTTGCTATTGTGCAAACTAATTATAGTCAAGAAACCGCTAAAGGTTCTTTTGAAGGTAGTATAATTGGTGCTGATTTTGTAGACCGTACATCTTTGGGTTTTTCGTTTGGTTTTAATAAAAACTGGCACGAAAACTTTCAAATTGGAGTGGGTTTTCAAGCAGCATTTAACAGGCAGTCTAATGCTTTTGGTTACGAAGTTTTTTCACCTTATTTTTCTTCAACAGCTTTAACCATTAACAATACCGCACAGCTGTATTCCTTAGGAAAATTTAGTGTAGAAGCTAATGCTAATTTTGGCTGGTTATTTATTAACCTTCAAGATGAAGATTTAGTAGAATACAATCCAGCTTTAAATGTTTTTCAGCCCGAAACCATTGCGTGGGAAACTTTTAGGTTTTTACAAGGAGGCTTTACTTTAAACTATCAAGTAAATCGAAAGGAAGATTTAGCAATTTCTATTTTTGCCCGAGCTCTAAAGAATCAAGCTTTAGGGAACGTAAGGTTTGGTGGGGAAGATGCAAACTCCAATTTTCAATTTAATTTAGGAGTGAAAATTACCGGCTTTTAAAAATAAGCTCTTAACTGCACATTACCTGTGTGTATGGCTCGAGCCCCTTCGCTTTTTCTTCCAAAATATGAAAGATTTAAGTCTAAAAATTTCGTGATTTTTTTCTGTACAAACAAAGACCAAGTTAAGTTATTGTCAGGTTGTAGACCTTCCATCATTTGGTAGGCTACTGGCGTAAATGAACTGCCTTCAAAATCATTTTGTATAAAATTAAACTCCCCGTTAATACTATATTGCTGTCCTTTATTTAAGGTAAAAGAAGTCCCTAGTTTACGTTGCTCTAAACTTTCTTCGCCTTGTAATTGATTTGCTTGATTGGCATATTCTGCAAAAAAATCAAATCGCATACTTTTATTGAGTAAATAAGAAAGCTTTGGGTTGATGCTGAAGCCTTCCAAAAGATAATTTCTATTTTCAAAATTTTCAGAGAAACTCTCAGAAGTGTTTAATTCATTTTTTAGGGTAATCAACCAAGTGTCTTTCATTTTATGAAGAAAATTAAGCTGATGACTTTCCGTATTATTATCTTGAAGACCAATAGAAAGTAAATTTCTAGATTGTGATGAAATATAGGTGTAAGATGTTGTATATCGCTGTTTTCCACGATTAAAAAACAAGGTATTTCTAAAATTGATATTCAATCCTAGCTCGTCTGCTCCATCAGCACTAAACGGATTTAAGTTCAAGAAATTTCCATCCCTTGCTACTTTTCGGTCAATTAGATATGATGTTTGATTGTAAAATTTACTAATTATTTTCTTAAAGTCTTTTTCTCCTGCCCAAGATCTAAAATTAGCTGTTATTTGTTGGCTAAATCGATTCTGATTGGTCCTTATAAAAATTTGATTAGGAAGTAAGATGCGAACATAATTAGCTTCACCTGGAAATTGAGCCAATTCAAACTCATCGAGTTCTTGAACGTTGTTTTCATTATAATCTATCCAAATGTATTGTCCGTCTCCAGGGTTTACTTCTAAATATGTAAATTCTTGTTGCGCAATGCTACCGCTGTTGGTTTCGTAAGAAGTAGTAAAATTTAATTTTCTATCGAATAAAAATTGGTTATAAACTATACGAGAATTTAGGGTGTTTTCGTCTTCAATATTTGCATCTGAATTGTTTAAATTACGGTAACTCGCAAAAATGGAGAGTTTGCTTTTAGCTGAATTAACTAAAGTAGACTGCGCATAAATATTGTTAGACGTATTTACACGTTTTAATTGATTGTTGCGTAAACTATCATTTTCTCTAAACCGATAACCAACTTCTACAAAAACATCTGTGCTATCTCCTACGCCAGTGAAGACTTCATAACTTCTAAATGCCTGAGTATTTATAGTAAATTCGTTGGTTTCTACTTCACTTTCTTGGTTATCTTCATGCGCAAATTTAGCACCAGCCCAATACTTTTTAAAGTCATAAATCCCAAAAATATGAGAACGCGAAAATTCTGATTTTAGGAGACTACCATCCGATTTTAAATAACTGCCGCGTGCGTTTAATTTCAATTGATTAAGTTGAACATTAGCAGAAACCACTTGCCGATTACCCGAAAAACTTTCACTAAAGTCTAAGTTTTGAAATTGGTAAGTGATGTTGCCTTTTTCGGGGTTTTCTAATTGAAATCCAGTATCTACATACAATTGATTCCCGGTGGGTTGAAAAATATTCCAATCTCTTTGAAATTCTACGTTGTACAGCCGCTCAATACTGGTATAATCTTGCCCAATGAAGTCAATGTTTCCAAAATAATCCAGATTCCAATTTGCATTCTCTCGTGATAATCGTTGTTTTGTTTCTATTTTGGAGGCAACTCCACGATTGTCTGCATTGTCTAAATTAGAAAATGTATTTAAATCATTATTACTTACAGCTAATTCGCCATTAATTTGAGAATTCGCTCCATTTTGATATGCAGCTTGTATAACGCCAATTTGAAGTAAAGTTGGAGCAAATAATTGTGTTACAGGTTCAAAACTACCTTGGGGAACCCCATTTACAGGTGGGACATATTCAAAAACTCGACTAATATTATCAATACTACTCACGTTGTAATTTCCTTGGTTTGTACCTACATTGGTAAAACGTACGCTAAAAAGCTCATCTTCTGGGTTAGTAGAAAAAACAAATACTTCCGTTCCGTTTATTATTTCTTTTCGGTATAAAACTCTGTTTTCAGAAAATTCACTTTCAACAGCACTTTCAGCTAACATTTGTTCTTGGTCATCACCTGCTTCAGCTAAAACTTGAACTTGTTCATCGGTTAAATTTTGGCGTAAAGGCTGATTTTTTAAATCATTTTCATTAAAAACAAAAGCATTTATTTTAAACTTTTCAGTTTCGTAATTCCCTCCTGCGGTAGCAATAATTCTTGAGAAATTTTGTTCGGCATATTGATATTCAACTACAATACGCATCTCAGAAGTTATGGGAAATGTTGCATTAAATATAATTTCTCCAGCATTATAATCAATAATATAATCTTCAGCTTCACCGCGTTTTAAGCGAACACCATTTACGAAAACCGCTTCACTTCCCGATATAATTAAAACAAACAATTCGCCATTGGGTCCACGTAATTTATAAGGACCTTGGTTGCCTTCTTGTCCTGTAATTTCACTTCTGGTAAACACGCCGCGAACAAGGGCACCAGAAGCGTAGGCTTCAGTTTTATAATCTTCTTTTTCAAACTGTGTAGAGACCAAGAGGCCTTGTACTTTTTTGGTGTAACTAGCAAAAAAAGACTTCGACTCAACTAAATCAATATCTCCTGCTCTAATTCCCCAATTTTTTCCAGTTAGTTCAATAAACACCTGGTCAAATTCATTTAAACGTTGGGAATAACCACCTTCTTGTGTGGGAACATTAGCGTCTCTAATGGAAGCTCTTAGGCTTACATCTTCAGACAGTTTTCCAGAAATTTGTAAATCTAATTCAGAATTGACTACGGCATTTTGATTATTGCCAACTCGTACACCACGGGAAATACTTCCGCTTGTGTTTAAGCCGTCAAAGGGGACAAATTCATTTTTTTGCTTTTGCTGTTGTAAACTATAAAGATTTTCTGCAGATGAATTATTTGGAAGAATAATATGCTTGTCTAAGTTTTTATAGGTTTTAGTAAGAAAGCTAGGAAACCGAGTATAGCTTATTAAAAGTGAATCCTGACTTTGTTGAAGCTTTTGCGATGGTAATAAAATGGCTTTCATGAAGTTGACTTCATATAAAGCTGAATCTACAGGGTCTAAGTTTAACTTTTGTACTTTAAAATTTAAACTACTTATACTTACAGAATCTAGCACAATACTGTCTTTTACTGCTAATTTTTTGCTTATGTAATTCTCCTGAGCAGAGACCACCCAAGAGCAAAGCATAAAAAGAAACACAAAAACAGACCGCGGCATACAACTTAAACTAAAGCAAACTTATTATATTTTACAAATGAAGTGAAGAAATGTAATTTAACTTTAGTTATTGCTTAAAAATTGAAATTTAAATACGAATAGCAATGCTTTTGAAGCTAAAGCAAGTTTTGTTTAGTTGGCCGTCAAAAAGTTAGGAATGAACTAATCAGCGTTAACGTATCCCCAGTTTTCACCACTTTTAATCCGCCAGAGCTGCATTTCTGAAATTCCGAATTGCTTTGCAATCATTTTGAGTCTAGTTCTTCGGTTAGGGTCGTTTAGCTTTCTTTTAATGAGTTTAACACGAGTTTCGGTTAGTTTGGAGTTGGTAACTCTACCTGTTTTTTGTCTTGCACGAATTTTAAACTCAGGGTTACTGAATTGGTGAATTTCTTTTTGCTTTTTCGTAGCCCATTTTAGGTTAGTTACACGGTTGTCTTTTTTATTGTAATTAAGGTGAATTACATAAATAGCATCTTTTTGTTCAAGAAAATGTTGCGCGACTATCTTATGTACATAACGGCTTGTTGTTCTTCCCGTTTTTTTAAGCCGCAAAGCTAAACTTTGGTATCCGTTTGTAAAGCTTGGCTTAACTAAAAATTCCTTTTCGCCTTTACAATTAAGCAATCTTCCATAATTGGAAATTTTAAATTTTTCTTTTTCTGAAATTTTCTCATCAAACTCAATGAGTTTCCACTCTTCGTCTGGATATCGATTCATCATGTTTTTTCAATTTATGAAACACTTATCGGGCTAATTGATGCTACTTTTTGACTTTAAGACATTTAAACTTCAATTAAGAAGCAAATTAAGCAATAATTCTAGTTTAATTTTCATAAAAAAAGCTTAACCTATACTAAAATAGATTAAGCTATTTATGAGTTTATGTTTTCAGCTTAACTTAAATTTAGCCAAGCACTCCAAGGAATTCGACTTAATAAAACCAGTAAGGCTATAGTATAAAATATAGCTAACAATTTAAATTTTGGGGCAGAAGACAATTTTTTCTTGTGCTTAGAATATCCTATGGTAATTAAAACAATACTGATAATCATGGTTGAAGGATGCTCTACTAAATATAAACGTAAGGAAGAGTTTTTCATTACTTCGCCCATGCCTACTTCAGAAAAAGCGTCAAAATAAGGAGAAACAAAATATAGTACAATGCCTATTAAAAGCTGAATATGACTAACAATTAAAGTAAATAATGAAATTCTAAAATCTTTGGCACCATAAGGTTTTTTAGAAGAAAGCTTAAAGATTGCATTTAGCGATGCTAACAATAAGATTAAAACGACAAGATAGGCCCAGTAAGAGTGTAATATTTTTATTGATTCGTACATAATATTAATTTTTGAAGTTTATTCGAATAAGGCTTTTAATTCAGTTGCATCTTTTGGTTGAAGCTTGCCAGCTAACACTAAGCTTAACTGCTTTCTTCTTAATGCAGCAGCAAAACGCTCTTTTTCAAGTTTAGTTTGTGGTTCAATAGTAGGCACGGGAACAGGATTACCCATATCATCTACAGCTACAAAAGTGTAAATGGCTTCGTTGGCTTTAGTTCTTCTTCCGCTTTCTCGATCTTCTATCCAAACATCTAAAAAAATTTCCATTGAAGTTTTAAAGCTTCTAGAAACTTTTGCTTCTACGGTAACCACACTTCCTAAAGGTACGGCCTTATTAAAAGCGACGTGATTTACAGAAGCGGTTACCACAATTCTTCTGGAGTGTCTTCTCGCTGCAATACTAGCGGCTCTATCCATTCTAGCAAGTAATTCTCCACCAAATAAATTATTTAATGGATTGGTCTCACTAGGAAGAACAAGGTCTGTTAAAGTGGTTTTAGACTCCTCTGGAGTTTTAGATTCCATGCTTAATTTTTTTTGCAAAGATAAACTTTAACAATTAGATGAAGCATTTTTACTCTACCAATAACCAAGCGGCAGGTGAGTTGTTTGCTTTAATTTTACGTAAGGCTTGTTGTGCTTCACTTTTATTTGTAAAACTTGCAAAGGCTACCTGATGCAAACCATATTTATTTTTGCCTACCATACGAGCATCAAAGCCTTTTAGTTTTAGCTGCTTTAGTTTTTTATTGGCGTTGGCTTCTTCTCGAAAAGCACCAGCAATAATATGTATGTTTTTTACACTTTGATCTTGATGCGCAGCTTTTTGCTTTATCTCTAAAGTAGGAAGCGGTTCTGTTATTGAAAAAACAGCATTCTCTATTTTATGAGTTACTGCTTTTTGCGCTTCTGCTTGAACCTGTAAATTATGTTGCTTAACTTCAGACGAATACCAATTTAAAGCAAAAGCACTTGCTAAACCTATGCTAATTATACCTACAGCAGCATATTTTAAGTAGTTCCGACTTGGCTTTTCTTTAGTTTTAAGTTCAATTACATTAGGTGATTCAATTTCTTTATTGTGGCTTTTTTTACTTACAGGAGAGTTATTAAAATTGCTCAGACCGAAAGATGCAGTTAAAAAATTAGTTTCGGCAGGTTTAAAAATCAATTGTTGTTTGTTTACATATTCAAAACGTCCAATGCCTTTAAAATCAATTTCTCCATCTTGATTTAAAGCGGTATTAATATCATTTACAAATTGATGTATTGCATTTTGAGCTTCAACATAATTTATTTTCTCGCTTTGCTCTAAATGCTTCACCAACAATCCATCATTGTTTTTCAGCTGAGCATTAAAAGTGATTTTTCTGCTAGGTGGAAAAAATTGATGTTGTGCTGAATCTAGTTGAGCTGAATAGTACTGAACTAAAAATGCTCCAAAATTAGGGACTACAACACAGTCGTGTCGATGAAGTAAAGCCTTGATATGTAAACTAATATTCATTTTGAAAAAGCCAATTTTAACGTTCTCAAATTAATGAATATTAAGTTAAATTACGAAAAATATAAACTGTTTTATTTGGAAAATTTCTAAAATTGAAATTGCAAACCGGTATAAACTCCAAAGAAATAAGGGTTAAAACGTAAATTACTATCGTTAAAAGTATTGATTTGATACTTTAAGGCTGGCTCTACATTTAGCCGAAGCTTTTTAGTGACTTTGTAATTTATACCTAAACCAACATTGGTACTAAAACTTGTTTGGTTAATGTTTTGCGATTCTCCAATATTGGTCATTCCATTATTAGTTTCTAGCATTAAACCATTATTGGTTAACAAGAATGTACTTGCGCCTCCAGATAGATTAATTCCTAATTTGCCATCTAAAATTCGATATTCAATTTCTAGTGGAACTTCAATAAAACCGAGTTGTTGAGTAATGTTTCCATTTTCAGAAAATATTCTTGTTCCTTGATTTCCAATATTGTTGTTGTAATAGTCTTGGCTGTAAATACCATAAGTAGAAGTGAGATCTGTGCTAATTAAAGAACTTGCTGTTGGAGCATACACTACATTTTGTGTGGTGTACGATGTATTTACTTGGTTTATACCTGTCCTAAGGCTCCATTTATTATTCAGTTTTAAACCGACTTGCATACCGTAAGAAAAGCTTAAATCTCCACTAGAAGAATTAGCTGCTACTTCTTGGCCTAAGGCAGAAGATGCGTTATGACCAGCATTAAAAATTGGAGAGATAACAGGTTTTATAAACCAACGATTCGCAATTGAATTAGATTCTTCAGTTAAACTCTCATCTTCATCTGTGGCAGCATTTTTATTTTCTTCACTTATTTGGCTTAAACTGCCTAAGTTCTGATTTGTGGCGTTAGTTTCACTAGTATATAAGTTGATTAAACTGCTGCTTTCAGAAAAACGAAACGAATCTAACAATGATGACTTTACATACATTTCGTTCAAGATTGAATTGAAAGCATTTGAATTGTTTTGCGCTAGTTGACCTTCTCCTGCTTCAATATTAGAGTCAACTTTATTTGTAGATGTTTTACCTGAAATTAAAGTGGTTGAGTTGCTAAAACCCATATTTTGAGAAGAGTTAAGGATGTTATTCAACAATTCGTTAGCTTGTTGAAAACTAGAGCTCGCTTCATTTGAAATATTGAATTGAAATGGAATAGAATTTAAATTGGTAACTGAATTAGTTTTAAAATCAGTATTTAAATTAGACCAATACCCTAAGCCGAAAGCTAAAACAAGTGCAGCTGCAATACCGGCATATCTAAACCATATAGGTATAACTCTTTTTTTCTTAGGTTGAAGCCGCTCTTCAATATTATTCCAAACATGAGCGCTAGGTTGAGATTCAAAGTTTTTAAAACTTTCCTGAAAAATGCGATCTATATGTTTGTCCTGTTTACTCATTTAATTACCTACATCTCTTAATTTTTGCTGGTAAGCTTCAACTTTAGTTTTTAAAATAGCTCTTGCTCTGGCTAGATTAGATTTTGATGTTCCTTGGCTTATTCCTAATAATTCTGCTACTTCTTGATGTGCATAACCATCTAAAACATACAAGTTAAAAACCAATCTGTATCGATTTGGTAAAGCTTGAACACATTCTAATAAAAATTGTAAAGGAACGTCTTCATTGTATTCTTCAATGCGAGGCTCTTCAATATTTTCTTCGTTTACTAAAGTAAATAGTTGTTGTTTTCTATATTTAGCTAAACAGGTGTTTATGCAAATACGTTTCATCCAACCTTCAAAAGAACCTTTGTTTTTAAATTGCCCAACTTTTTCTAAAATACAAATAAATGAGTCTTGTAAGTTGTCTTCCGCTTCTGGTTTATTTCTGGAGTATTTTAAACAGACTCCAAACAACTTAGCAGAAAATAAATCATACAAATCTCTCTGCGCTTGCGCATCGCCTTTTTTACAATTTTTAATTAATTTTTTTAAACTCAAAGTTAAACTTACTAATTAGTAGATGTATGATTTTAAATAGGTTGCGTCTAAGATAAGAAAAGCCATGAAAAATCATGGCTTTTTAATGTTTTTGTCTAGGCTTTGTTTCTAATAGCCGCTGTAATTTTTTCTTCTAGTTCATCCATAAGGTCTGGATTTTCTAGCAATAAAGTTTTTACGGCGTCTCTTCCTTGACCTAATTTAGTGTCTTCATAACTAAACCAAGAACCTGCTTTTTTAACAATGTCGTATTCTACACCAACATCAATTATTTCTCCAACTTTAGAGATTCCTTCCCCATACATAATGTCAAATTCTGCCATTTTAAAAGGTGGAGCTACTTTGTTTTTAACCACTTTTACTCGGGTCTTATTACCCATTACATCGCTATTGCTGTTTTTAATTTGCGTAGAACGTCTTATGTCTAGTCGTACAGAAGCATAAAATTTTAGAGCATTACCACCAGTGGTGGTTTCAGGATTTCCAAACATTACTCCAATTTTCTCTCTTAATTGATTAATAAAAATCACAGAACATTTGGTTTTGCTAATTGTAGAAGTCATTTTTCTTAGTGCTTGAGACATCAACCTAGCATGAAGACCCATTTTAGAGTCACCCATTTCGCCTTCAATTTCACTTTTAGGGGTTAGTGCAGCAACAGAGTCAATAACTACAATATCTATAGCTCCAGAACGAATTAAATTTTCAGCAATTTCTAAAGCTTGTTCTCCGTGGTCTGGTTGCGAAATGATTAAGTTGTCTATGTCGATTCCTAAAGCTTCAGCATAAGTTCTATCAAATGCATGTTCTGCATCAATAAATGCTGCAATGCCACCCGCTTTTTGAGCTTCTGCAATAGCATGTAGCGTTAAAGTGGTTTTACCAGAAGATTCTGGACCATAAATTTCTACCACTCGCCCACGTGGATAACCCCCAACGCCTAAAGCAATATCTAAACCTAAGGAACCTGAAGGTATAGCATCTACATCTACAACTGCTTGGTCGCTCATTTTCATTACAGTACCTTTTCCGTAGGTTTTGTCAAGCTTATCTAAGGTTAATTTTAGGGCTTTTAATTTTGCATCTTTCTCGCTATTCTCTTTGCTCATTTTAATTTTTTTTGTGTAAGATTGTATTCTTGTTAGCGTAAAAATACAATAAATTTTATTTTATGTTAGAAACGCAACCTATTTAAATTTATACATCTTAAGAGTATATTTTATGAAGTTTTCAATAAAAATTTGTTTCACAAACCTACGCGGAAAAACTTGTTTCTTTACAAGCTTGAGCGGGTGCAAAATAGACGGTGGCTGACGTTATACCTTAGATTATAAATATGATAATTTAAATTTAAAATGTATAACAACGAATTAGCCACCCTTGTTGTTTTTTAAAAACATCAAAATTTAAAACAAAAAAGCTCCAAATCTATTTTGGGGCTTTTTTGTTGATCTTCATTTGTCTAGATATTAGAACTCAAAACACAGATTTGTTGCAATAGCTTATTTTTCAGTTTGCTAATAAAGCCTTACTTTTGCCAAAATTTTCCTAATAACTTAAAACTTAAAACAAGTATAGCATGCAACTGTACAACAAATTAAGTGCGCAGGAAAGAGCAGCATTAATAGAACAAGCCGGCGAAGAACGCCTTACGCTCTCTTTTTATCAGTACGCACATCTTAAAAATCCACAACTTTTTAGAGATTACTTATTTATTCATTGGAATGAAATGGATGTCTTGGGTAGAATTTATGTGGCCAAAGAAGGTATTAACGCTCAACTTTCAGTCCCAGCTAAGCAATTTAATAAGTTTAAAAATTTCTTAGACGAAATTGATTTTTTAAAAGGCGTGCGCTTAAACATTGCCATCGAACAAGATAATATGGCCTTTTTAAAGTTAAAGATAAAAGTGAGAAATAAAATTTTAGCGGATGGTTTGAATGATGAAACCTTTGATGTAACTAATAAAGGGGTTCACGTTGATGCAGAAGCATTCAATAAATTAATTGATGACCCAAATACGGTTTTGGTTGATATGAGAAATCATTACGAAAGCGAAATTGGTCATTTTCAAAATGCAGTTACTCCAGACGTAGATACGTTTAGAGATTCTTTAGATATAATTGAAGAAGACTTAAAAGACTTTAAAGAAGATAAAAACCTAGTAATGTACTGCACAGGCGGTATACGATGTGAAAAAGCAAGTGCTTACTACAAGCACAAAGGTTTCAAGAAAGTTTTTCAACTCGAAGGTGGAATTATTGAATACGCTAGACAAGTTAAAGCCAACAAGCTAGAAAATAAATTTATTGGTAAAAACTTTGTATTTGATCACCGAATGAGTGAAAAAATATCTGATGAAGTTATTGCTCAATGCCATCAATGTGGAAAAGCCTGCGATACACATGTAAATTGCTTAAATGATGCTTGTCATTTGTTGTTTATTCAATGCGAAGAATGTGCAAAAGAAATGGATAATTGTTGTTCTGATCACTGTAAAGAAGTGATTAAACTTCCATACGAAGAACAAAAAAGATTACGCGCTGGTAAACAAAATAGCAACCACATTTTCAAAAAAGGCAGGTCTGAAAACTTAAAATTTAAAAAGAAATCTAACTCAACTTCTGTACAGAATCAAAAAACAGTGGTTGTATAGATTATATTATTTTAAAGATTTAAAACGCTGAAACTTCATAAGTTTCGGCGTTTTTTTATGAAATAATCAATTTATCAAGACGTTTACTAATCAAAGCATAAGGTGAAATAATCTAAGGTGACTCACAATAATTTGATATCTTTACCTTTTTAATATTTTAACTTTCAACACGGCTAGAGGCCAGTGTTTCAATATATATAACAAATATGGGTTGTGCAAGTTGCTCAAGTGGAAAAGATGGATTGCCTAAAGGTTGTAAAAACAATGGGACCTGTGGAACGGACAGTTGCAACAAACTAAGTGTTTTCGACTGGCTTTCTAATATGGAATTGCCAAATGGAGAAGAACAATTCAATGTTGTAGAAGTTCGCTTCAAAAATAGTAGAAAAGAATTTTTTAAAAACACGGAAGATCTTACCTTACAAATGGGAGATGTGGTTGCTACCGAAGCTTCGCCAGGACATGATATTGGTATCGTAACTTTAACAGGTGAATTGGTGAAAGTGCAAATGAAAAAGAAAAAGCAAGATCCTTATTCAGACGACATTCCAAAAATTTATAGAAAAGCCACGCAAAAAGATATTGATGTATGGCAAGAAGCTAAAGATAGAGAAGAAGCAGTTAAAAAACGCTCGCGAGAAATTGCCATTCGCTTAAAGCTTAAAATGAAAATTAGTGATGTAGAATTTCAAGGAGATGCATCAAAAGCTATTTTTTATTATACCGCAGAGTCTAGGGTAGATTTTAGACAACTTATAAAAGAGTTTGCTTACGAGTTTAAAACTCGAATTGAAATGAAGCAAATTGGCTTTAGGCAAGAAGCAGCAAGACTTGGTGGCATTGGCTCCTGTGGTAGAGAACTCTGCTGTTCTACTTGGTTAACTGATTTTAGAACGGTAAAAACATCTGCAGCACGTTACCAACAACTTTCGCTCAATCCGTTAAAGTTGGCTGGGCAGTGTGGAAAACTAAAGTGCTGTTTAAATTACGAGTTAGATACGTATTTAGACGCTATTAAAGATTTTCCAAAGTACGATGACAAGTTAATTACCAAGAAAGGTAAAGCAGTTTGTCAGAAAATTGACATTTTTAATAAGAAATTTTGGTATGCTTACGAAGGTGATTACGGAAATTGGATTGAGATTGACTTGGAGCAAGTGCTTGAAATAATTGAAGCGGCAAAACAAAAAAATCCTGTTCATAGTTTAGAAGAGTTTAAAGCAGATGAACCTGAAGTTGAAATTGAAGCTAATTTTGAAAATGTTGTAGGGCAAGATAGTTTAACGCGTTTTGATAGACCTAAAAACAAACGCAGGAAAAAGAGAAAACCGTCAAACAAATCGAAATCTGGAAAACCGAATCAAAAGCAGGCTTCAGATGCAAAAAACAATAAAAATAAAAAAAGAGCACCTAAAAATAAGCGTAATAATTCACCTAAAAACAAGTCAGACCATGCGAAATAGTTTGATGTTTTTAATGCTAATTTCGATGTTTTACGCTTGTAATACAGAAGAATATGCTTTTTTAGAATATAAAAACCTAGACGGAAACTGGCATAAAAATGACACTTTAGCGTTTAAATTTGAGCCAAAAGATAGTATCCAAAACTATAATGTTTACATACAACTAAGAAATAATTTAGAATATGAGTTTAGAAACATTTACTTAATATCTAGTATTAGTTTTCCCAATGGCAAAGTTGTTGTAGACACTTTAGAATATCCTATGGCTTACAAAGATGGCCGGTTTATGGGTAAAGGTGCTAACGTAATAGAAAACAAGCTTTGGCTAAAAGAGAATGTAAATTTTGCGGAGCAAGGAGAATATGTTTTTAAACTTCGCCAAGCCACACGAAAAACTGGAGATATACAAGGCGTAACTAAGTTAAAAGGAATACTAGATGTAGGTATTCAAATAGAAGAGATTAAAGAAAACAATGAAGAATAAAACAAAAGAAAAACCAAAAAACTTCAAGAAATATTTACTTTATTTTTGGTCGATTTTTGCACTAGGAATTTTAGCAGTAGCTTTTATCTTTTTGCTTGCAGGTTGGGGAGCTTTTGGCGAAATGCCCACTTTTGAAGAGCTAGAAAATCCAGAAACTAATTTGGCCACTGAAGTAATTTCTGCTGATGGAAAAATCCTCGGAAAATACTTTTTAGAAAATAGAACTCCCGTAAAATTTGAAGAATTACCAGATCATTTAGTTGATGCGTTAGTTGCTACAGAAGACGAACGTTTTTATGATCATGCCGGTATTGACGCTCGTGGAACTTTACGTGCTGCCGTTTTTTTAGGGCAAAGAGGAGGCGCTAGTACAATTACGCAACAATTATCTAAACAACTTTTTACAGGGGTTAGGTCAAGTAATATTTTTGAAGCAGTTATTCAGAAAATTAAAGAATGGGTAATTGCTATTCGGTTAGAGCGACAGTATACCAAAGAAGAAATCATAACCATGTATTTCAATATTTTCGATTTTACTCGCGGAGCTCACGGAATTCGTTCTGCAGCGCGTGTTTATTTTGGGAAAGAACCTATGGAACTAAAAGTAGAAGAAGCAGCTACTTTGGTAGCGATGTTCAAAAATCCAGTGCTCTACAATCCCTATCGAGAAATTTTCAAGGAAAATTCTTTGAATAGAAGAAATCAAGTGCTAAAACAGATGGAGAAAAATGGCTATCTAACTACAGAAGTTAAAGATTCCCTTCAAAAACTACCTTTAAAAATCAATTATACACCAGAACAGCATGACGATGGGACGGCAACTTATTTCAGAGAATTTCTAAAAGACTTTTTGAAAGATTGGGCTTCCAAAAATAAAAAGCCAGATGGCACTACTTATAATATTTATAGCGATGGTTTAAAGGTTTACACAACTGTAGATTATAGGATGCAACTAGCCGCAGAAGAATCGGTTAAAAAACATATGACCAATCTTCAAAAGGAATTTAATCGTCAAAATCAAAAAAATTCAACAGCGCCTTTTAGAAGCATTACCAAAGCAGAAGTAGAAGCAATACTTAAAAGAGGAATTAAAAACTCAACTCGATATAAGCGTTTAAAAAGTAGAGGAATTTCAGAAGATTCAATCGCTAAAATCTTCAATAAAAAAGTAGAAATGAAACTCTTTTCCTGGGAAGGAGAAATAGACACGATCATGACGCCGAAAGATTCTATTCGTTACTATAAGTCTTTTTTAAATACAGGAATGATGTCTATGCGACCGCAAACAGGAGAAGTGAAAGCTTGGGTTGGTGGTATTAATTACAAGTATTTTAAATACGAACATGTTAAGCAGGCCAGAAGACAAGTGGGTTCAACTTTTAAACCATTTGTGTATGCAACAGCCATAGACCAGTTGCATTATTCACCTTGCTATGAGCTTCCAAATACATTATATACCATTCCTAAAGGAAAATATGGTTTGTTAGAAGATTGGAGGCCGTCTAACTCTGGTGATGATTATGGAGGTAACAAAACACTAAAAAAAGCTTTGGCAGAGTCTGTTAATACTATTACTGCTAGATTAATAGATAAAACAGGGCCACAAAAAGTAATTAATATGGCAGAAGCTTTAGGGGTAGATGTATCTAACATCAAACCTTATCCATCTATTGCTTTGGGAACGCCAGATTTGAGTGTGTACGAAATGGTTTCTGCTTACGGTACATTTGCCAATAAAGGAGTTTATGTAGAGCCGTTTATGATTTCGCGTATAGAAGATAGAAATGGAAGCATACTTTACCAACATTCCCCAGTAAATAAAGATGTGTTAAGCGAAGAAACCGCTTATGTGGTGGTAAACTTGTTAGAAGGAGTTACAAAAGCTGGTTCGGGAGTGCGATTAAAAACCAATTCGCAATATGCTAAAAACAGAATCGACTACCAACGAGCCGTTACAGGTTATCCGTACGATTTTAAGAATGATATTGCAGGAAAAACAGGAACCACCCAAAACCAAAGTGATGGTTGGTTTATAGGCATGGTTCCCGATTTAGTCACAGGCGTTTGGGTTGGTGGCGAAGAACGCTCTGTTCGATTTCCTACCATAACTTATGGTCAAGGCGCAACAATGGCTTTACCCATCTGGGGTATGTATATGAAAGATTTATACGCCAACGAAGAAATTGAAGTTTCTAAAGAACCTTTCGAAAAACCCGAAAGCTTGAGTATTCCAATTGATTGTGAAGAAGTAAAAGACCAAGAAGAAGATCAAAATGTAATGGATGAATTTAATCCAGATTTTTAATAGTAAATCTATATAAACTAGTTTTAGCTTTTTATCAAGAAAGATTCATGCTATGTTTTTTAATTTAGTAGCATGAAAACACCTTTACTGGCTTTCAACTCCAAGGGCATTTATTGTGAAGCCGCCGATGTGTATATCGACGCATGGAAACCGGTCAATAAAGTAATTATTTCTCATGGTCACGCAGATCATTCTCGTTGGGGACACCAACATTACATTACGCACAAAGACAATGTACCTATCATAAAACACCGTCTTGGCGATATTAACGTAGAAGCTAAAAATTACAACCAAACCTTTACCATTAACAACGTAAAGTTTAGTTTACATCCAGCAGGTCATATTATTGGCAGTTCGCAAGTTCGTGTAGAACACCAAGGTGAAGTTTGGGTGTTTTCTGGCGATTATAAAGATGAAGAAGATGGCGTTTCAGTTCCTTTTGAACCTG
>CBFIGU010000024.1:0-31038 GCA_965662165.1 Psychroflexus sp. | reverse complement strand
AACCGTAACCGATTTAACCAATAACTTAACCAGTTGTGAAGCATCGAGTTCAGCCGAAATTATCCAAAGCAACGGACCGAGTTTTGAGGTCAACGTATTAAGTTTAGCCTTTGATGGCACCCATAGTTTAGAAGTTACGAATATCGTAGGCGATGGCGATTATGAATTTGCAGTAGACAATGGACCGTGGAGCAGTTTAGGCGAAGGCGAAGTAAATATCATCTTCGATAATTTAGAAGCAGGCGTACGTCAGGTAAGAGGAAGAGATGTAGGCGGCTGTGGCGAAGTCATTATTGAAGTCTCGCTTATTGATTACCCACAATTCTTCACACCGAATGCCGATGGCTACAATGACCGTTGGAATATTATTGGATTAGGTAATCAATTCAACGCGAAAATTTATATATTTGACCGCTATGGAAAATTGCTAAAGCAATTAAATCCGAGTAGTCCAGGCTGGGATGGCACGTATAATGGAAAAGCCATGCCCGGAAATGATTACTGGTTTAGTGTAGAATACGAAGAGCCATCAACAGGAACGATGCAAGAGTTTAAAGCGAATTTTACACTGAAGAGATAGATAAAAAAGACATTATTAAACTTGTATTTAAGAACCAAAAAAAATCCCATTCAGGGATTTTTTTTGGTTCAAAAGTTAGAAATAAATTTAGTAATATCTATTTACAGAGATTAACCGTGAATACTCTCCTTTTTGCTGAGATTTTTCATTATTTCAGCTTCAAACTCTAATAAAGCAGTCCACTTTTTGTTCACAGTTTGTTCGTCTCCATATTTCCTAGCTAGTTTAAGAAATAAGGTATAATGTCCAGCTTCGCTTATCATTAGTTTTCTATAAAATCGCGCAAGTTTTACATCTTGGAGATTTTCAGAAAGTAACCTAAATCGCTCACAACTTCTGGCTTCAATTAACGCAGCATACATTAACCGATGTGTTAACTGGTCTGTTCTACTTCCACCTTTAGGAAAAAATTTCATTAATTGTATAACATATTCATCTTTGCGATCTCGACCAAGTGGAATTTGCTTTTCCTGCAGTAAATCATGCACCATTTTAAAATGACTCATCTCTTCTTGAACTAACTCAGTCATTTCATTTACTAATTCTGTATACTCGGGAAAACTAACAATAAGAGAAATAGCAGTAGATGCTGCTTTTTGTTCACAATGAGCATGGTCTATTAGTATTTCATCAATATTTTTTTCTGCAATATTTATCCACCTAGGGTCGGTGGGAAGTTTTAATCCTAACATAATTATATATCTAATTCGAATGTTTTACGAAGCTTCTCTAATTCTGGGTTGGCTTCTAGCATTTTCATATATTTTTCTCTTGGGGTATAAGCAAATTTCTTTTCTTCCTTAAAATCTACATCAATATGAAGCTTCAAACCTGTATTTTTTAGTTTGTCTTTTAAAAATACAAGTAGTTTATTTTGCGCTTTTAAAACACTTTCCTTCATAGTGTTGTTTGGATAAGTTAAATGAATTGTTAGTCCGTTTAACTTTGGATTTCCTGTATTTAAGGTAGAAGTAAGTATTTTATTTCCTTTTTTTTCTAATAAATCTATGTAGCTGTTCCAGGCTTTAAGAAAATCATCTTCAGTAAACTTTTCATTAAGTACAATTGCCTCTTCTTGGTTGTTTTTTTGTTCTTCAATCAGCTGCTTTTTCTTTTTAATAGCTCCAAGCGAAAAACCAGAAGAAGGTTGTGAAGTATTATTGTTTTCCTTTTGATTCGTTTCTTCTTCAACTTTATTTGATTCAGTATTTGAAGTTGAATATGTTTTTTTATCGGAATTAGACCCTTGAACTAAATCTGCTTTAGCCTTTACTTGTTCTGTTTCTTGCAGCTTAGGCTGTTGTTTGCTGACTTTATTTTCATTGACTTGTTGAGTTGTCTTTTCTGTGTTCTCAGCCTTAAACTGGCTTGGTGCCAAAACTTCTTCAGGACTTAAGATGCTTGCATCAAGCTTTTTTTTTTCAGCTTGACCGCCTTTTGTAATTGAAGCCAATTTCATTAAGCACAACTCTACATGAAGTCGTTGATTAATACTAGTTTTATATTCAAAATCACATGTATTAGCTAAGTCTATAGCTTTCATCAAAAACGGATAAGCTGTTTTTTCAGATTGAATTTTATAATTTTCTTTAGTGTTTTCTCCAACTTCAAGTAAAGGAATAGTTGCTGAATTCTTACAAACTAAAAGGTCTCTAAAATGATTTGCCAGTCCACCAATAAAATGCTGTCCATCAAAACCTTTTGATAAAATAGTGTTGAAAAACACTAATAAATCTGGTATTTTATTTTCTAGAATTAAATCTGTAGCTGTAAAAAAAGTATCGTAATCTAGAACATTAAGATTTTCAGTAACGGCCTTGCGGGTTAAATTAATTCCAGAAAAGCTAACTACCCGATCGTAAGTAGATAAAGCATCTCGCATAGCTCCATCTGCTTTTTGAGCAATAATGTGTAAAGCATCATCTTCTGCATTTACGCCTTCTTTCTTTGCAATTTGTTGTAAATGCAATTTAATATCGGTTACAGTAATTCTTTTGAAATCAAATATTTGACAACGTGACAAAATGGTTGGAATTATTTTGTGTTTTTCGGTAGTTGCCAAAATAAATATTGCATGTTTAGGCGGCTCTTCTAGAGTCTTTAAAAAAGCATTGAAAGCCGATTGAGAAAGCATGTGGACTTCATCAATAATGTAAACCTTATATTTTCCAGTTTGCGGTGGTATGCGAACTTGGTCTGTTAAACTTCTAATGTCTTCTACAGAATTATTAGAAGCAGCATCTAATTCAAAAATATTAAATGAAAAATCTGTTGAAGTATCTGTATTTTCATCTTGATTAATTTTTTTGGCCAAAATTCGAGCACAAGATGTTTTTCCTACTCCTCGAGGTCCTGTAAATAATAAGGCTTGAGCCAAATGGTTTTGCTCAATAGCTTTATCTAATGTGTTGGTAATGGCCTGTTGACCAACTACATCTTCAAATTTTTCTGGTCTGTATTTACGAGCTGATACTACAAAATGTTCCATGCTACAAATATACATTAGCAGGTTAAACCTTAAAATGGAATCTGTATTTACTTTTCATAAATTATAAGATTGCTATTTAAAACTTAAATTTATTTTAAGTTTTCGATTGCTAGGGTTTTAATGTAGATTTTTGAGCAAAAAAAGATGGCTAAGAAAAAACCAGATCAGGTAGTTTATAATTCAGATGAAGATAAATACGACGCTAATTTACTTCCTTATGCCACTAATACAGGAGCGCCAAAGATTACCCCTACAGATGTAACTTCTTGGAAAAATACCAATGTTCAAAAAGTAAATCATCAAATTCAAACAAAATATGATGCGCTTAGAAAAGAGTATGAAGCATTGATGGAGCAGTATGAATATAACAACCTTATTTATAATGCTAATTATAATTTTGAGCCCATTACAGGCGAAACTTACCACTTATACGAAAATGAGAAAAAAGGGATTTTTCTTTCTTTAATCGCACCAAACGAATGTAATTTTAACTTTAAAGGAAGCTTCAAACTTAACGAAGATAAAATGTGGGTTAAAATAGATTAATTCAAAGTAATTAAAAATATGATTCAGCTTACCAATCCGTACAACAACAAAAAATTCAATAACTACGAATACATTGGAGACCAGGAAATCAATTTAGCGATTCAAAATGCACATCAAGCATTTAATACCTATAAAAATGTAGAATTTGAAAACAGGAGTCAATTTCTTAAAAATTTAGCCCAATTATTACGCGAAAATATTCTTGAGTTAGCCAAATCCATGACTAATGAAATGGGGAAACCCATAACTCAAGCAAAGGGAGAAATTGAAAAATGTGCTTGGCTTTGCGAATATTACGCTGATAATGCTAAATCATTATTAGAGCCTAAAACCATAAAGACAGATGCAAGTTTAAGTGAAGTACACTATGAAGCTTCTGGAGTACTTTTGGCAATTATGCCATGGAATTATCCATATTGGCAAGTCATGCGATGTCTTGCGCCGGCAATTATGCTAGGAAATGCTGTTTTATTAAAACACGCTGATAATGTGCTACAATCTGCACAACTTCTAGAAAAGTTGATACAACAAGCTGGTGTACCTAACAACTTTTTTCAGCATTTGATTATTGAAGAGAATCAGACTGAGCAAATTATAGCCAATGCTCATATTACTGGAGTTACATTAACTGGAAGTACAAAAGCAGGTTCAGCAGTAGCTAGTTTGGCAGGAAAACACATCAAAAAATCAGTATTAGAATTAGGAGGAAGTAATGCATTGCTAGTTTTAGAAGACGCAGATTTAGAAAAGACAGCTAACATTTGTGTGAAAGCACGTTTTCAAAATACGGGGCAAAGTTGTATTGCTGGTAAACGACTTTTAGTGAGTGAATTGATCTACGAAAAATTTATAACCATCCTGAAAGAAAAAATAAGTGATTTAGTGGTGGGAAATCCATTCGAAGAAGAAACCTACATCAGTGTTTTAGCAAGAGAAGATTTAGCCATTCAACTTGAGAAACAATTAAATGAATCTGTAAAAATGGGTGCAAAAATTAGTTGTGGTGGCTTTAGAAAATCAACTTTTTTTGAACCCACCTTGGTAGAAAAAGTGACTCCTGAAATGCCTATTTTTAAGGAAGAAACATTTGGACCTGTTCTCGCAGTCACTTCATTTAAAAATATAGATGAAGCTATTAGTTTGGCTAATCACAGCAATTATGGTTTAGGTGTTTCTATTTTTACCGAGCATACAAATCAGGTAAGGACTTTGATAAATCGATTTTCTGATGCAGCTGTATTTATAAATTCTTTAGTTAAAAGTGATCCTAGACTTCCTTTTGGGGGTACAAAAGACTCTGGTTTTGGGAGAGAATTAGGAAAAGAAGGTTTATTAGAATTTGCAAATATCAAAACCGTTTACTTCGAATAATAATCCTAACAAAGAATTTAAAAATCATTAAAATTCAGTCTTAGAAATAGGGTTTTAAACGGCTTAGGATGATTATATTTGCGCGTTATAATTTGCGTTAGATTTTATTCAATATGTATTGAGTTTTTTTAAAATGCATTGCAAAATATTTTTAAATGAAGATTTCATACAACTGGCTTAAACAATTTATAAATACAAAGTTATCTGCAGAACAAGTAGGAGAATTACTAACAGACCTTGGTTTAGAAGTAGAAGGAATTACTGACTTTGAGTCCGTAAAAGGTGGACTTCAAGGTATTGTAGTTGGTGAAGTTGTTTCTTGTAAACAACACCCTAATGCAGACCGCTTAAAAATTACTGAAGTAAACATAGGTGAAGCAGAAACCTTACAAATTGTTTGTGGTGCTCCTAATGTTGCCGAAGGGCAAAAAGTGCCAGTTGCAACAGTAAATACTACGCTTTACAACGAAAAAGGAGAAGCCTTAAAAATTAAAAAAGGAAAAATTCGTGGAGAAGTTAGTAATGGAATGATTTGCGCAGAAGATGAAATTGGTCTTGGTGCGAGTCATGACGGAATTATGGTTTTAAATGAAGAACTTGAACCTGGTACTCCACTTCATCAAATTTTTGAAATTGAAAATGATAAGGTCTTTGAAATTGGGCTTACACCCAATAGAGCTGATGCTATGAGTCATTGGGGTGTTGCTAGAGATCTTAGAGCAGGTTTAATTCAAATTGAAAAAAACGCACCCATAAACACTGCTCCAGTTAGCAGTTTTCATGTAGAAGATAGAAGTAAACGAGTTAAAATAAAGGTTGAAGACTCGAATCTTGCACCGAGGTATTGCGGCTTAACTATAAGCGATATTCAAGTTAAAGAATCGCCAGTTTGGTTGAAAAATAGACTAAAAGCCATTGGTTTAAAACCCATTAATAATGTTGTAGACGTTACTAATTTTGTATTACACGATCTTGGGCAGCCGCTGCATGCTTTTGACGCAGATAAAATTAAGGGCAACAAGATTGTAGTAAAAACGATGCCTAAGGGAACTAAATTTGTCACGCTAGACGAAGTAGAGCGTGAGCTTCATGAAGAAGACTTAATGATTTGCGATGAGAAGAAGCCTTTATGTATTGCTGGTGTTTTTGGTGGTTTAGACTCAGGAGTTACAGAAACTACATCTAGCATTTTCTTAGAAAGCGCTTATTTTGATCCTGTTAGTATCCGTAAAACAGCTAAAAGGCATGGTTTAAATACTGATGCTTCATTTAGATTTGAGCGTGGTATAGATCCAACAATTACAGAATATGCATTGCAACGTGCAGCAATATTAATTGAAGAGCTTACCGGTGGAAAAATAAGTAGTGATATTGACGATTTTTACCCAAAAAAAATTGAAGACTTTCAGGTTTTTCTTACGTTCGATAAGATTAATCAACTTATTGGTGAAACTATCGACTCAGGAATTATCAAAACCATACTTTCATCTTTAGAGATAAAAGTAAATAACGTTTCTGAAAGTGGAATGGGTTTAACCATCCCGGCTTACCGAGTAGATGTTCAACGAGAAGTAGATGTAATTGAAGAAATTCTAAGAGTTTATGGTTACAATAACATTAAATTAAATGATAAGTTTAATGTTTCTGTGGCTATTTCAGATAAATTTGAAGATCATAAGATTCAACAAATTACAGCTCAGCTTTTAGTTGCCAAAGGTTTCTTTGAAACGATGGCAAATTCATTAACTACACCAAAATATATAGATTATACTTCTACATTATCAGCTAATGAAAATGTAGAGATTTTAAATCCTTTAAGTCAAGATTTATCGGTTTTGAGACAGAGCATGCTTTTTTCTGGATTAGAAAGTTTAGCTTACAACCTGAATCGCCAAAACTCAGATTTAAAATTCTTTGAATTTGGAAAAACTTATCATCAACTAAAAAAACGAGTTGAAAAGAAGCACCTAAGTTTGTTGGTAACTGGTATGGAAAATTCAGAAAGCTGGAAAACTGCTTCAATACATGCAGACTTCTTTTATTTTAAAGGAATTGTAGAAAGTTTGTTTACTCGTTTAGGAATGAATGAATTTGAAATTTCTTCAACAGATTCTAGTGTATTTGCTGAAGGTTTAGCTTTTAAAATAAACACCAAAACCATCGTTGAGTTTGGAAGAGTTCCCAAACCCATTCTAAAAGAGTTTGGAATAGAACAAGAAGTGCTTTATGCAGATTTTAATTGGGATGCTGTTTTAAAACAAGCTAAAAAAACAACTTTCGACTTTCAGGAAATACCAAAATTTCCGAGTGTAAGGAGAGATTTTGCACTTTTAGTAGATCAGTCTGTAAATTTTGATACGATTTCTAATATTGCTAAGCAAGTAGACAAAAAGCAACTTAAACATGTCAATTTATTCGATGTGTATGAAGGCGAAAATCTTCCTGAAGGGAAGAAAAGTTATGCGGTAAGTTTTACTTTCCAAGATGCGCATAAAACACTTACTGATAAACAAATTGATAAAACCATGGCTAAGCTTTTAAAAGCTTTTGAAAATCAAATTGGAGCTGTTTTAAGGTAAAACCTCAGATTTGGCTTCAATTTTTATTTAACAGACGTTAAAATTCAATATCTGTTTGTAGATAATGTAATTTGCTTCATACTTTTATAGTTGAAAAAATTATGCTATGCTAGAAAACACAAATATTAAGAGTAGGTTAGATGCTGTAAGGGAAAAATCTAGTACAGAACATATATTAGCTGAAGTCAAAGATTTACTTAACCAAACCAATCATAATGATCAGGAGATTGTAAATCGATTGGAAAATGCAGACGGTGATTTACCAAATCATTTTAAATTCGATTTATTAGAAACCAATCGTATTTATCACATTTCACAAATCGAGAAAATCTGTATAGATTATAGATTACGTTTTTTAGATTCTAAACTCTATAAAAGTGAGATACCTTACGAAGCGATTTCAGAGATTAAAACGCTAGAGCAAGAACACCAAATTGAATTAGATAGCTTCAAAATGATTGCTCCTGCTAAATTGTTTAAGCTCGAAAATGCAGACGATCCACTTTTATTTGCTCCAATGGGAAATGGATATTACTATTTTATTCATAAGTGGGGTTCAGATTTACACCCACTTCGTAAGTTAGCCATGTGGCCTTTTAAAACATTCGAAACCTTTATGTTTACTATATTTTTAGTGAGTTTACTGTTTACTTATATAGTACCTAAAGGATTTTTTATGGATCAAAACTCAGGAACTGAATTCTTTTTACTATTCTTGTTCATGTTTAAATGGGTTGGTGGAATTGCTCTTTACTATGGTTTTGCTAAGGGTAAAAACTTCAATTCAGCAATATGGCGGAGTAAATATTTTAATGCTTAATATACATCCCGCTTCAAGCGGGATTTTTTTTGTTTAAGCCTAAAATAGAACTTTACAAAAGATTAAATATTTTAATTATAATTTCAATAAATAAATTTCAATGGAAACAAAAGACTTATTAAGAATTGCATCGGACTTCGGTAGTCCAGTTTATGTGTACGATAGCGAAAAAATGATTTCGCAGTATAAACGTTTAGAAAATGCATTTCAAAAAGTCAAACATTTGCGATTACATTATGCGGTTAAGGCACTATCTAACCTTTCTGTTCTTAAACTGTTTAATAGTTTGGGCAGCGCACTAGATACCGTGTCTATTCAAGAAGTAAAACTTGGACTAAAAGCCGGGATAAACCCGCAAAAAATAATTTACACTCCAAATGGTGTCTCTGTAGAAGAATTAGAAGAAGCAGTAGAACTAGGAGTTCAAATTAATATTGACAATTTAATTATTTTAGAACAATTCGGAGCAAAATATCCAAAAGTTCCTGTGTGTATTCGTATCAATCCTCATGTTATGGCAGGTGGAAACACCAATATTTCTGTAGGTCATATTGACTCTAAATTTGGAATTTCAATACACCAAATGCCACATATTCTAAGAATTGTTGAAAATACAGGTATGCACATTAACGGAATACATATGCATACCGGAAGTGATATTTTAGATATTGAAGTTTTTCTGCATGCTGCAGAAATTTTGTTTGAAGCAGCTTCTAATTTTAAAGATTTAGAATTTTTAGACTTTGGAAGTGGTTTTAAAGTTCCTTATCACGAAAATGATATTGAAACCAATGTTGAAGAGTTAGGAGAAAAACTAAGTTCTCGCTTTAATGCTTTTTGTAAATCTTACGGAAGAGAATTAACCTTAGCATTCGAGCCAGGTAAGTTTTTAGTTAGCGAAGCCGGTTTATTTTTAGCAAAAGTGAATGTGGTTAAACAAACTACTTCTACCGTTTTTGCTCATATAGATTCAGGTTTTAATCATTTAATTAGACCTATGTTTTATGGTTCTAATCATGAGATTGAAAACATATCTAATACAGATGCCAAAAAACGTTTTTATTCGGTTGTAGGTTACATTTGTGAAACAGATACTTTTGCTAATAACAAGATGATTAACGAAATTAAAGAAGGAGATATTCTAGCTTTTAAAAATGCTGGAGCCTATTGTTTTTCGATGGCCAGTAATTATAATTCTCGTTATCGTCCAGCAGAAGTTTTATGGTATAATGGCTCAGCACATTTAATTCGAAAAAGAGAAACTTTTGAAGATTTAATTCAAAATCAAATTGAAATACCAATTGAATCTAATTTGGTTGAAAACGAATAATTATGCACACTAAAGAAGAAAAGTTAGCAGCTTTCGGAAGACTCTTAGATATCATGGACGACTTGAGAGAAAAATGTCCTTGGGATCGAAAACAAACTTTAGAAAGTTTAAGGCACTTAACCATTGAAGAAACCTATGAATTAGGCGACGCTATTTTAGAAGGTAACTTACAAGAAGTAAAAAAAGAAGTAGGAGATTTGCTTTTACATCTTGTATTCTACGCTAAGATAGGTAGTGAGCAAAATGAATTTGATATTGCTGATGTGTGCACGAGTCTTTGTGAAAAATTAATTGAAAGACATCCGCATATTTATGGAGATGTTGAAGTAAAAGATGAAGACGAAGTAAAGAAAAATTGGGAAAAACTTAAACTGAAACATGGTAATAAAAGTGTTTTAGAAGGAGTTCCAAAGTCACTTCCTGCTATGGTGAAAGCAAATCGTATACAAGATAAAGTAGCAGGAGTTGGTTTTGATTGGGAAGAACCCGAGCAAGTTTTTGAAAAACTACAAGAAGAAATAGCAGAATTTCAAGTAGAAGTAAAAGCTAAAAATAAAGAGAAAATGGAAAGTGAGTTTGGAGATGTTTTATTTTCCATGATAAATTATGCTCGTTTTCTTAAAATAAATCCCGAAAATGCTTTAGAGCGTACCAATAAAAAATTTATTCAACGCTTCATGTTTATTGAAAACAAACTTAAACAACAAAATTTAAAGTTTGATGATGTAAACTTAGAAACCTTAGATGTTTTTTGGGATGAAGCTAAAAAACTAGAATAGAATAAAGCTATTGATATTCGCAATTTAATTGTAAAGAAATTACAACAGACTTTTAATTGGGTTTAATATTCAATATATTGCAAAAAAATAAATTTATATAAAGACATGAAAAAATTATTTGCAATCGCATTTGTATTCGCATTAGGTTTAACATCAATGAACGCACAGGAGAAAATTTCTGATGAGAATTTCGATAAGTTTGTTGAAGTGTTTCAAACCATACAACAAGAAAATAACAAAGCTCAAATGGAAATGGCTAGCATTATTGAAGGTGAAGGCTTAACTACACAACGTTTCAATGAAATTTTTCAAGCTGACCAAAATCCACAAAAAGAATCTGACGCAACAGCTGAAGAAAAAAAGCAACATGCAGCAGCTATGGTTAAGCTAGAAGCTAAAAATAAAGAGCTACAGAAAAAAATGGAAGGAATGATTGAGTCTGCCGGTTTAACTATGGAGCAGTATCAAAATATTTATAAAAAGATTCAAACGGACCAAGAGTTACAACAAAAATTAATGGCTCGTTTTCAATCACAAGCTCAAGGTAAATAATAATACCTGTTATAAACAAAAAAGCTCGCCATTTGGCGAGCTTTTTTTGTTTGAACCTAAAGTGTATGTCACTTACTCTTTGTTAAACGGTAGTTTAGAATAATCTGTATATCCTTTTTTGCCAGGGGTATAAAAGGTATCTTCATCCCAATCAGCTAATTTAGCTTTGCTTTCAAATCGCTCTACCAAATCGGGATTTGAAATAAATAATTTTCCAAAAGCTACACAGTCTGCATTTTTATCTTCAATTACCTTGTTGCCACTTTTTCTGTCAAAACCAGCATTTATCATTAAATTTCCATGGTATAAAGGTCTAAAATGCTCAGCGATGTTTTTTACCAAGAAATCGTAATCGCTTACATCGTTAAAAGGTTCAGATAAATGTAAATAGGCTAAATCGTAATCATTTAATTTTTTAACGATATATTCAAAAGTAGGTATGGTTTCTTCGTCTGCTTGCATTCCAAAAATACCGTGTAAGGAAGGATTTAATCGAACACCAATTCGGTTCTCTGGAATAAATACTTTTACGGCATCTAGGACTTCAAAAAGAAATCGGGTTCTGTTTTCTATGTTTCCACCGTATTGATCTGTGCGTTTATTGGATGACTTATTGAAGAATTGATGAAATAAATACCCATTAGATGAATGTATTTCTACTCCATCAAAATTGGCATCGGCAGCAAATTTAGCTGCAGCTTTAAAATCTTGAACTGTTTTTTTAACTTCTTCTGTGGTCATTTCATGTGGTGTAACCGTATCCTTAAGTCCTTCTGGAGTATAAGATTGTGCATTAGGATTAATGGCACTCGGTGCCCAAGGTTTTTCTCCATCATGAAAATCTGGGTGAGATATTCTGCCTACATGCCAAAGTTGGATAAAAATAAGTCCTCCTTCTTCGTGTACGGCTTCTGTTACTTTTTTCCAGCCTTCAACTTGTTTCTCATTATGAATACCAGGTGTATTGATGTAACCAACTGCTCTTTTAGAAACTTGCGAACCTTCAGAAATAATTAAACCTGCACTAGCTCTTTGCCTATAATATTCTGCATGTAAATCTGTTGGTACATTATCTTCGTTATCTGCTCTGCTTCGCGTCATAGGTGCCATAATCACTCTATTTTTTAGTTGTAAGGCTCCTAATTGTATTGGTTTTAGTAAGGCTTGCTCTTCTTGCATAATTTTTTTCTCAAATGTAAAGTTTCCATTCTACTCACAGCGTTAAATCATTATTAATACATTTTTGGTATTAATGATGAAACTAATTCTAACTTTGCTAATTCAATTTTTTAGGTTGATAAGTAGTTTTAATTATGTGCTTCAATTCCAATTTAGAGTTATGAAAAATAGCGTACTTCTAATTTCTTTCTATATTTTTTTATCTTCTTGCTCTCCGAATTCAGCAGGAGAAAAAGATGATGTACTAGATGTGAATGAAATTGTACAAAAAGCAATAGATTCATCTGGGACAAATCAATTTCAAACTAAAAAAGTAAGCTTTCAGTTTAGAGATATAATTTATAAAAGTATACCAACTTGTAATGGTTTAAAATTACAACGCTTTATCAATAAAGACTCAGTTTTGATAAAAGATGAATTTTATAAAGAAAAACTGAACCGAACTATAAATGACTCTACTGTTGTTTTAAATGATAGTATTGCTCATTTGTATGCAGAGTCTGTCAATTCTGTTCATTATTTTGTTCAACTTCCATATCGTTTGCAAGATGAAGCCGTTCAGAAAAAATTAATAGGGAAAGAGCAAATTGATGAAAATGAATTTTATAAAATAAAAGTAACTTTTCAAGAAGATGGAGGAGGAGACGACTTTGAAGATGTTTATTATTATTGGATAGAAGTAGACTCTTTTCGAATAGCTTATTTGGCTTATTCTTTTAAAGTTAATGGCGGTGGTATTCGGTTTAGAAAAGCGATAAAAAGGCAAAAGTATAATCAAATTGAATTTGTTGACTACGAAAATTATAAGCCTAAAATTAAGACATTAAAAGTACAAAATGCATTGCAAGATTACTTTCAAGGAAAATATAGCTTAGTTTCTGTTATAGAAAATACCAACATTCAAGTTGAAGAAGTTGAGCTTCACTGTAAAGATTAAAATACCGGTTAGAGTTCATATCTTATTTAAAATAGAAAAGCCTGTTTAATTTCTAAACAGGCTTTTCTATTTTAAATCTTAAGCTATGATGAATATTTATCTCAAAATAGTTTGTGTTCGGTCTGGACCTACTGAAACAATCTTAATGGGCACACCAACTTCGTTTTCTACAAACTCGATATAATCATTTAATTCCTTCGGTAATTTTTGAATATCTTTTAATTGTGTAAGATCTTCTTTCCATCCAGGTAACTCTGTATAAATTGGCGAAATATCTTCGTCTTCTATGCTGTAAGGTAAGTGTTTTATCTCTTCACCCTTGTACTTGTAACTTGTACAAATTTTAAGCGTTTTAAATCCGCTAAGTACATCTCCTTTCATCATCATCAGCTCAGTTACTCCGTTTACTTGTACGGCATATTTTAAAGCTACAAGGTCTAACCAGCCACATCGTCTTGGTCTTCCGGTTGTTGCTCCAAACTCATTTCCAACTTTTGCCATTTTAGCTCCATCTTCATCAAACAATTCAGTTGGGAATGGTCCACTTCCAACCCTTGTGGTATAAGCTTTAAAAATACCAAACACATTTTTAATTTTGTTTGGAGCTATTCCTAAGCCTGTGCAAGCGCCAGCTGCTGTGGTATTAGACGAAGTAACAAAAGGATAAGTACCAAAGTCAATATCTAATAAAGAACCTTGAGCACCTTCTGCTAAAATAGATTTATTATTGATTTGTGCTTGGTTAAGATATTCTTCAGAATCAATAAACTTCAAGGACTTTAAAACTTCAATAGCTTCAAAAAATTCATCTTCTAGTTCAGCTAAATTATATTGTACATCAACATTATAGAATTTAATCATAGCTTCATGTTTATCAGCTAAATTTCTATACTTGTCTTTCCAGTTTTTTAATTCCAAATCACCTATACGAATTCCATTTCTTCCAGTTTTGTCCATATAGGTTGGGCCAATTCCTTTTAAGGTAGATCCAATTTTTGCTTTACCTTTAGAGGCTTCAGAAGCTGCATCTAAAAGTCGATGCGTTGGTAAAATTAGATGAGCCTTTCTAGAAATCACTAATTTTTTATGAAGGTCTAGGTTAAATTTGGATAAATTATCGAGTTCTCTTTTAAAAATAACAGGATCTATTACTACACCATTTCCAACTAAATTAATGGTGTCTTCATGAAAAATACCGGATGGAATGGTATGTAAAACATGCTTTATGCCGTCAAATTCTAAGGTGTGTCCCGCATTAGGGCCTCCTTGAAATCGAGCAATAATATTGTATTTTTCAGTTAGGTAATCAACAATTTTTCCTTTTCCTTCGTCTCCCCATTGAAGACCGAGTAGCAAATCTACTGCCATAAAAATTTATTGTTTAGGTTTGTTTTTGGTGCCATAGAAATAAAGTGAATGACGATCTATTGTAATATCGAAAACTTCTTCAATGGTTTTTTTTATACTTTCTATTCTTGGATCACAAAATTCAATAACTTCACTTGTATCTGTTAAAATTACATGATCATGTTGTCTGTCGAAGTAAGACTTTTCGTATTGAGCCTGGTTTTTTCCGAATTGGTGTTTTCTTACCAAGCCACAGTCCATTAACAAATCAATGGTATTATAAAGCGTAGCTCTACTCACTCTATAATTTTTATTTTTCATGGTAATGTAAAGTGATTCTATGTCAAAATGTTCTTCACTATCATAAATTTCTTGAAGAATAGCATAACGCTCAGGCGTTTTTCGGTGACCCTTATCTTCCAAAAATTGGGTAAAAACTTTTTTTACAACGAGCTGATCGTTAAGTTTTGTATTTTTATTCATAGACTACAAATTTAAACTTTATTCACGGCTAATCTTCTCAATACCTTTAATTTTTTTAAGTCGATCTACTAAACGTTTCAAGATGTCTTTGTTTTTTACTGAAACTCTTATGTTACCCACAAAAACTCCATCTTGGCTACTAAAAGCAATCTTTTTCATATTTACATGCAGATTGTTTGAAATAATAGAAGTAATTTCATTAATTAACCCAATATCATCAATTCCTGTTAATTTTAAATCGGCATTAAACTCTTCTTGCGAAGAGTCAATCCATTTCGCTTTATAGATGCGGTAAGCAAAGTTACTTTGAAGTTGAATGGCGTTAGGACATTCTTTTTTATGTACTTTCATACCATCACTTACCGTCAGAAAACCGAAAACACTGTCTCCAGGAATTGGATTACAACAATTTGCAATTTCATAGTTCAAATGCTGTTCATCATCTCCAAAAACTAACTGATCATAGTGTTCTGAAATTTCATCATCTTTTACTTCATTTTTAGTAGGACTTCTTCTAATTCTATTTTTGAAAAAGGATACAAATGCGTTGTTTTTGTATGAAGCATACTTTTTAATCTGCGTATTATCTATTGTGCCAAGTCCAACACGGTAAAACAAGTCTAAACTGGTTTTTAACTTAAAAAAGTTAACCAACTCATTGACCGTTCGCTCGTTTAATTGGATTTTTTGTGAGCGTAGTTTGCGAATTAGAATTTCTTTGCCATCTTCTGCAATTTCTTTCTTTTTAACTTTTAAAGCTGTTTTTATCTTAGAACGTGCTTTAGCCGTAGTGGCAAAATCTAACCAGTTATTTGTTGGTTTTGCGGTTGTAGAAGTAATCACTTCTACTTGGTCACCACTTTTAAGTACATGGCTAAGTGGTCTTAGCTTTCCATTTACCTTTACACCACGAGTTTGTAAACCTACATCAGTATGAATATGGAAAGAAAAATCTAAGGCAGTTGCTCCTTTTGGTAATGATTTTATTTCTCCTTGCGGGGTAAATACAAAGATTTCTTTGGCATATAGGTTAAGTTTAAATTGCTCAACGAAATCAACTGCATTCATTTCATTGTTTTCAAGCGCATCTTGTAAACGGTTTAGCCAAACTTCTATTCCTTGGTCTTCTTGGCTTTCGCCATGTTTATATTTGTAATGAGCTGCATAACCTTTTTCAGCTATTTCATGCATGCGCTCACTTCTAATTTGCACTTCAACCCATCTACCTTTTGGTCCCATTACAGTAATGTGTAAAGCTTCATATCCAGTTGATTTTGGAGATGAAATCCAATCTCGTAATCGGGTAGGATTAGGCCTAAAGAAATCTGTAACTATCGAGTAGATTTTCCAAGCTAGAAACTTCTCGTCTCTTGGTTCGCTTTTATAGATAATTCTTATGGCAAACTTGTCGTAAATCTCATCATAAGTGACATTTTGGTTTAATATTTTCTTACGTATAGAATAAATAGATTTAGAACGCCCTTTGATTTCAAAATCTATATTTTCTTTAGTAATTTCATCACTTATAATTTTCGAAAAGGCTTCAATGTATTCATTTTGCTCTTCTCTGCTATCTAAAATTTTGCTTTTTATGTCTTTGTAAACTTCTGGTTCAGTGTATTTAAGACTTAAATCTTCTAATTCAGTTTTAATATTGTATAAGCCAATACGGTGAGCTAATGGAGCATAAATATATAAGGTTTCGCTGGCTATTTTTACTTGTTTATCTGCTCGCATAGCATCCATGGTTTGCATATTATGCAAGCGGTCTGCTATTTTAATAATGATTACTCGAATATCATCATTAAGCGTAAGCAACATTTTCCTGAAGTTTTCTGCTTGCAAAGAAATGTTTCCATCTTTTTTTAGACTTGATATTTTTGTTAGGCCATCTACAATTCTTGCAACGGTTTCACCGAACATTTGTTCCATGTCGGCTAGACTGTATTTGGTATCTTCTACAACATCATGTAATAAAGCAGCAGTTATAGATGTGGCATCTAAGCCTATTTCTGAAGCTACAATTTGAGCTACGGCAATAGGATGAAAAATATAAGCTTCTCCAGATTTTCTACGTTGGTCTTTATGAGCTTCAACAGCGGTTTCGAACGCTTTTCTGATCATAAGCTTGTCATCATCAGTAAGACTTCTATAGCTTATGCGAAGCAACTTCTTATATTGCTTAGCAATTTCTTTATTCTCTTTATCGAGAAATTCCTGCGTTAACTCCATTCAACTAAGATATTAAAAAACAACGATTATAAATTTAAGTTTTTTATTCTTTTTTGCAAGGGCGGATGTGAATAATTAAAATATACGTAAGCGGGATGTGGAGTTAAATTACTTAGGCTTTTAGAGCTTAATTTTTTTAGACTCGAAATTAAATAGCTTGCGTTGAAAGTGTCTTTAGCATATTGGTCTGCTTGGTATTCAAATTTTCTTGAAACGACATTCATTATTAACCCGGTTAATGTTGAAATAGGACTGTAAAGCAATCCAAATGCAATTAGACTTAAGTGAAAACTTGTAGTTGAAGCTCCTAAAGCTTCAGCCAACAAGGGTTGATTTATTAAAAGTGAAAAAATCCAAAGCGTAAGACCTGTAGTTAATGTTGAAGCTATTAAATTAAAAATGATGTGTTTTTTCTTGTAATGTCCAACTTCATGCGCTAAGACTGCTACCACTTCTTCTTCCGTAAGGTCGTTTACCAATGTGTCAAATAATGTAATTCGTTTTTCACTTCCAAAACCAGAAAAATAGGCATTGGCTTTAGTGCTTCGTTTAGAGCCATCTATTATGTAAATATTTTTTAATTCGAAACCTACTTTTTGTGCGTAATTTTCAATTTTTTCACGCAAACTTCCGTTGGCTAAAGGCGTTTGTTTATTGAATAACGGAACAATCAATTTTGCATAAAACATATTCATAAACACAGAAAACACAGTGATTAAAATCCAAGCATACCACCAGAAATTATTTTCGGCTAATTCAAAAAACCACATTAAAAGAGCTAAAATTCCACCACCTAGAATGCCGCCAAGTAGCCAAGATTTTAGAATATCTAGAAAAAAAGTAGTTTTTGAACTTTTATTGAAGCCGTACTTTTCTTCGATTACAAAAGTGCTGTAATAAGAAAATGGAATGTTAATTACACTTGAAGCTAAGAATAAAACACCAAAAAAACTTAAGCCAATAAAAATACTATTCTCAAACCAACTTCTAGCCAATTCGTCAATCCAAGCAAAGCCATCAGCAAATAGAAAGGCCAAGGTTAGCACAAACATAAAAACACCGCTTAATTGGCTAAATCTCTGATTTTCTTTTTTGTAGGATTGCGCTTTTTTATATTCATCATTATCGTATACGTCTTGAAGACTTTCAGGTAGTGGCTTATTAAAATAAGAAGCATTTAAGTAATCTAGTAGTTTATCAACTAAAAATTCAATTACTAAAATGCCAATAATAATCCAAAATAAAATTGTTGCAGTCATAGGTTCAAATTGAACACAAAAATACATTTTAAGACTGAATATCAAGACTTGGGATTGATGCTATTTAACTTAATTTCTATTGTTTTACTGATGTTTATCATTTTTAATACTTCACCATGATTGCAATTTTGTACACAAAAAAAAACTCAATGGCTAATCAAGTAAAATGCTACCACTGTGGAGACTTGTGTGTTGAAGGTGAAATTACTTCTGCAGATAAAAGCTTTTGCTGTAGTGGCTGTAAAACAGTTTTCGAAATATTTTCAGAAAACAATTTAACTTGTTACTACGATTTGCAAAGTAACCCTGGAGCAACTCCACCAGAACTTGAGGGTAAGTTTGATTATCTTGATCAAAATGAGATAAAAGAAAAATTAATAGATTTTAGTGATGATGGGGTAGAATCTATCAACTTATTTATACCACATATACATTGCTCATCTTGTATTTGGATTTTAGAAAACTTAAACAAATTAAATGCTCAAATTATTTCTTCTCAGGTAAATTTTCCTGAGAAAAAAGTTCAAGTTACTTACAAAACAGCATCTTTCAGTTTAAAAGACTTAGTACTGTTACTAGCTTCTATTGGCTATGAACCGTATTTAAGTTTAGAAAATATGGAAAAGAAAAAAAGCAATATAGACCGAAGTCTTATTTATAAAATAGGTATTGCTGGTTTTGCTTTTGGAAATGTCATGTTCTTATCATTTCCTGAATATTTTGAAGTTTCAGAATATTGGCTTGACCAATATAAGCCTGTATTTAGATGGCTAATGTTTTTCTTCTCGCTTCCCGTTGTGTTTTATTCTGGCGCAGGTTATTTTGTTTCTGCTTGGAAAGGAATAAAATCTAAAATTCTAAATATCGATATTCCAATTGCTTTAGGAATAAGCGTTCTTTTTGTTAGAAGTAGTGTTGAAATTATAGCCGATCTAGGAACTGGATTTTTTGATAGTTTAACGGGTCTTGTTTTCTTTTTGTTATTAGGTAAACTAGCACAGCAAAAAACCTATTCTTATTTATCTTTTGAACGTGACTATAAATCTTATTTTCCAATTGCAATTACTCGTTTAGACCATAACAATCACTTAAAAGAAGATAAAATACCTATTTATGAAATTAAAAAAGGAGATCGATTACTCATTAGAAGTAACGAATTAATTCCTGTAGATGGAATTTTAGTTGAAGGTGATGCCAAAATTGATTATAGTTTTGTTACTGGTGAAGCAAGAACAGTCTTTAAGCAAAAAGGTGAAAAATTATACGCAGGAGGAAAGCAACAATTAGGTGCTATTGAATTAATTGCAGAGAAAGAAGTAGAACAAAGCTATTTAACTCAATTGTGGAGTCAGGACGCATTCTTAAAACAACAAGAATTACCTTTTAGAAGCCTTGTAGATCAAATAAGTAAACACTTTACCATTGCAGTACTAAGCATAGCTGCCTTATCTACTATTTTCTGGTTATTTTTTGATGCAAGTTTGGCTTTAAACGTATTAACTGCAGTATTAATTATTGCTTGTCCATGTGCTATTGCACTGGCAACTCCATTTACTTTAGGAAACCTATTACGCATATTTGGTAAACGTGGTTTTTATTTAAAAAATACGGAGACCCTAGAACAATTGGCCAGTTTAGATGCTTTTGTTTTTGATAAAACAGGAACACTTAGTAGCACGCAAGGCGATGAGATTTTATATGAAGGCGAAGATCTTTCTACAGAAGATTATATTTTACTGCGAACAGCTTTACGAAACTCTAATCACCCCTTAAGTAGAAAATTGTATTCCTTTTTAAAGTCGCAAAAGATAGATACATTAGATGAATTTGAAGAAGAAATTGGAAAAGGAATTGTAGCTAAATTGAATGAAAAAGAAATTAAATTAGGTTCTGCTAAACATGTAAATGTTCCTGAAGTAAATCAAAATACAGAAACCACCGTTTATTTTTCTGAAGATGATGCTTATCGAGGTAAGTTTACTTTTCAAGCTAATTATAGAAACGGTATCTGGGATTTGTTAAATAAATTGCTAGATCAATATGAAATTCAAATTGTTTCTGGAGATAACAAATCTGAAGAAGCTTATTTAAAGTCAAAGTTAAGTTTAGTGAAAGACTTATACTTTAATCAAACCCCAAATGATAAATTAGAAAGAATTAAAGAAATACAAAATCGGGGCTTAAAAGTAGCTATGGTTGGAGATGGCTTAAATGATGCTGGTGCGTTAAAACAAAGTAATGTAGGTATTGCTGTTGCTGAAAATATTAATGTTTTTACTCCAGCTTGCGATGGTATAATTGATGCTAAAAAATTACTGCATCTAAAAGATTTTGTTGATGTTGCTAAAAGCGGAAAAAGAATTATAAAATGGGCTTTTTTACTTTCATTTTTGTATAATTTGGTTGGGCTTTACTTTGCAGTTACAGGTCAATTAACGCCTATTGTTGCCGCTATTTTAATGCCTTTAAGCTCTATTAGTATTGTAGCATTTACTAGTATTGCTAGCAACCTAATTAGTAGAAAACTAGATGGTTAGTAAAAATATTTTAATATAATTATATATTTTTACAGATTATAAACTAAATTAGTGCCATGAAAAACTTTATAAACATCTTAGCAATAACTTTTTGCTCTGCAATAGGTTTGTTGCCAATTTTCTCATTAGCACAAGATGATGAAGATCTTACCAAACGAATTATTCGCATACAGTTATATACGGAAGCTTCTTACAACGCAGCAAGCACATCTTCTGATGCTATTCGAATAGAATTTACAGATGACGGTGACAATGAAATGGACGATCGAGATGTAATTAAGTTTACCAATTTAGATGAGAACCTTGCTCGTTTTTACAATAGTACTTTACTTACTATCGAAAATCGTGCTCAACCAATTAATGGTGAACTATTAAGCTTATTTATAAATCAGTATACAACTTCGTCTTATGTTTTGCTTTTTGATAATGATAATTTTGAAGATAAAGTTTTAAAGCTTGTCGATACGTATTTAAATGAAGATTTTGTTGTAGATGAAGAAAATTTAGTTCACCAATTTACCGTAGATAACTCTGTAAATGCTAGTACATTTTACGGACGTTTCAAACTCTTGATAGAAGATGAACCCTTAAGTAATGTCAATTTTGAAAATCCTGAATTTTCAATAAGTCCAAATCCAGTAAAAGGAGATTTATTAAACATTCAATCTAGCTTTTTTGCAAAACAAAAGGTTGAAATTTCACTGTATAACCAAGTTGGCAAGAGAATTATGAAAAAAACGGTTCAATTTCCAAGTTCTGGTAATTTCTCACTAACCAATTTGAATTACAATGCGGGAGTTTATTTGCTTCAACTTAAGACAAATCAACAACAAATTACCAAGAAACTTATTAAATTATAAATTTCTAGTCAAGGCCTTCTGAAGTTTTTGCTTAGCTCTAAAAGCTTTTACTTTTAAATTGTTTATTGGAATATTGAGTTCTTCTGATATTTCTTTAAAACTCATGGCTTCAAAATAAAATTTTTCAATTACAGATTGGTAGTCTGATTGAAGCTTCTTTAATTCTATCAAAACTTGCTCTTTGTTTTCTTCGAAAGCTTGAATTTCTTCTAAGCTAGATTCTTCAGCAATTTTTAAATTACTGTGAGTAAGTTCTTGTGTGTCTAAGCTTTTTTTTCTGTATTCATCTACCAAATGATTTTTGGCAATTTGTACAATCCAGGTCTTGAATTCATATTGAGCATCAAACTGATTTATTTTGTCGAATGCCTTGGCAAAGCTTTCAATGCAAACTTCTTCAGTTAAATATTCATTTTTTGTTTTTTTTAAAATGAAATTGTAAACATAAGGCCAGTAATGCTTCACTAAAAAATTAAACCCAATCTGTTCCCCTTTTTGAGCTAACTTAATATGATGCAATTCATTCTCGGTCATTTTATTTCCACTTTTTATAGGGAGCTACTAAATTCGAAATATATAAACTAAATTGAAAGCAAATTAGGCAAAAATCTAATATTGGACTTAAAATCCAGATTTTTCCAGTTCTAAATTGAAGTGCTGCTTTAGCATATACTGAAACAAGCATCACAGTAATGAAAATAAATAGTCTTAAATGATAAGGATTTGTAAGTTGGAATAATAACCAAATACTATAAAACCAAAAGTAGAGTTTCATCAGAAAAATTCCTGATAGAATAATTTGATCTTTAAAACTGTAGAAGTTGGATGTAGTTATATGCCTTCTTTTTTGATTCCACCAATTTGTTAAAGTGTCTTCAGATTTGCTGTAAGCAAAACTATCAGGATGGGTTTGTACTTTAAATTTAGTTAGTTTTTTTGCATGTTGTATAAATAAATCATCATCACCCGATAATAAATCTTTTTCTTTTTGTGTGAGTATAATTAAATCGTTCAGCTTTTTGGTATAAGCCATATTTCGACCTACTCCCATGTATGGTGAGTCTCCTAATGCTGCCGTAAAATATTGCAGAGCTGTAGTTAAGGTTTCATAATTTTGCAACCAATTTAAGAAGCTAGCTTTTTGATAGTTTGGACCATAGCCAAGAACAACTTCATGATGTTCATCAAGACCTTGCGTCATTAAACTAATCCAATTCCTTGAATTTACTTTGCAATCAGCATCAGTTTGAAGAAATATGGAATAACTAGCTTTCTGTTTTGCTAGTCTTAAGGCTTTTTTCTTATTGCTCTTACCAGAAGTAGAAAACACCTTTAAATTTGAAAATTCTTTCTGAAAGTTGTTTAAAATTTGCAATGTATGGTCTGTAGATTGATCATTCACTACAATAATCTCAAAGTCAGAATAATTTTGATTTAAAATTGAAGGCAAGTTCTTTTTTAAATTCTGCGCTTCATTTTTGGCGCAGATTAAAATACTTACAGGAATTGAGTTTAAAGAATGACTTGATTCTTTAGTTGATAAAGTTTTGGTGAAACTGAGTAGATAAAGTAGATAGGATAGTGCTGAAATAAAAAATAGAATTTCTAAAACAGCAGGAATAAGCATTTATGCAGTAGGTTTCACTTGGTCTTTTTTGCAATCTTGCTCTTCAGGTAGCTTTCCGCAGAAGCTACAAGATTGTCCATCTTTGTTTAAATAAGGACTTTGGCTAGCGCATGTACCAGCAAATTTACCGTCTTTTTTACCCCAAATTTTAATAGCAATGCCTGCAAAAGCAAGACCCAATAATGCAATAGTTATAAGTAGTAATTTCATGTTGCAAATATAATATAATTCAATTTTATTATTGAAGCTTTAACAAGCTAATTATGTAACAGGATCTTCATTATTAAAAGTATTATCTTTAATAAGTGAAATAGGTTTTTGTAGTACCATATTATTTGGGTAAACAATTAACTCACCATCTTTACAGCGTAAATGCATTTGAAAAGCTTTAATATCTTCAATTCTAGCTTCAATAGGTGTTTCTTTATCATGAATTTTAATTATATCTCCTATTTTAAATGGACAAGAAAAATACATAATTACTCCTGAAGTGATGTTGCTTAAAATTGACCAAATTGCAAATAATCCTATTCCAATTACGGCAAATACAGAAGAAAATACCCAGGCTAAATCTTCGGCTTTAATTCCCCAGGTTAAGAGTAGAGCGAAAAACATAATAAAGGAAACAAGCACATTAATGTACTTAAACATAAGCTTGGTTCTGCCAACGTGAAAGTTTCCAATTCGTGCAATTCGATTAGCCGATTTTTTGAGTGTGTATCTCCATATAATTAAGATTAGTATTAAAATAATACTTACAATTAATTCATTTATATGGTTGTAAAAAATATCTTTTAACATCATTATAGTTTTAGCGAGTCCCTTAAATATGAAAATTGATTTGAATTTTTATTCCAATAATCAATTTGAATTTGTTCTATTTTTTTTGCAGAAGTTACATAAGAGCTATCATTTTTTTTGATGATTTCTTTCCAGCCAATAATACCATAAGGTTCTCCAATATCTTGTGTGATTTCAACTCTTCTTTTAAGTGTAGGATAGTTTAAATGAGTAGTTAATTGACCTTTTTCCTTAACCTGACTAATTTTAACTTGGTAAGCATCAACTTCAATATTATTTAATCTCAAGTATTCAAAACTTGGAATCATTTTATCAACTTCTAAATTAACTTCTAAAGGAAACAATCTTAATTGTGTCCATAAAGCATTTTCAGTAGGATAATTCTGAAGCTTGGTCTTATAATTTCCAACTTGTTTGAAATAAGAATTAATTTGTATTTCTTGTTGCTTTCGCTGTTCTAATTGCATATAGCTTTGTCCGCACCATTCTTGAATACTACTTGCAATTTTTACAGCCGCTTGATTTTTTTCCATTGGTAAAAATGTACTTTGCATAATGTGGTAAGGATAAATGCCTGTGGTGAAATTTTTCATGGCATTTAGCTTTAAAACTGAAAAGTCTGTTTGATCTTTAGAATTTGTTTTTACTAATTGTTCATCATCAAAATCTTCTGTTACAAATACTAAAACAGCTTTTCCTTTTCTTGCTTCTCCATAACGTTGTTGAATTAGTTCATAAGAAGTTATTTCTGCTTTACCGCTGTACCAATAATCTTTTGTTTTTTGCGAAATATTTACGCTTTCAATACTTGAATCTTTTACTTGAATCTCTTTATTAGATTCACATGAAATGAAGCAAATCACAAATAATAGGTGTAGTGAAACTTGAATAGACTGTTTAATAAAATGTGATTTTTTCATACCGCAAAATTAATAAATAAAAGCGCTTCTTAATTTTTAAATCGCTAGCCAAAAAATAAAAATTCAATAATTTTCTATTGAATAAAATAGATATGTTTTAAATTGAAAAAATAAGTGTGGAAGCTAATCCACACTTATATAATAATTTGATGAATAAGTTTTACTTTGCATTAATCATCCAATTAATTCCAAATTGGTCTGTAACTCTGGCATAATGTGCACCCCAACTTGTTTTTTGTAATTCAGTTTGAATTTTACCTTGATGAGCTAACTTGTCGTAGATGTTTTGAGCTTTCTCTTTATTTTCTAGATCAACGCTCATTTGAATATTAGTACCATCTGTAACAGGTGTATCTGGCGATGCATCGTATGCCATTATATGAAATTGATCTCCTTTTAATTCTACGTGCTGCAATTTATTTCTGTAGTTTTCAGGAATATCAATCTTACCATCAGAATAATCTTGTCTGTTTATTATACTGCCACCAAATATAGATTGATAATAATTTAATGCTTCTTGACAATTTCCTTTAAAGGATAAGTATGCTTGAATTTTCATAGTAATAAATTTTAATTTCTTATAATTTAGTGAAATCGATTTAAAATTAGTTTAAAGCTATGCTAAAGCTGAAAATCCAAATATTATCGTAAGTGTTTGATTGAGTTTTTGTTGAAGATTAAAAATGGTAGGAATTAATATAGCTTTATGTTTTAAGAATAAAGTGAATTTAAATAGCATAAAAAAAGCTGCTTTAGAAAAGCAGCTTCAATTATTGGTAATTTAGCAATGTATTTTATTAATCTATAATAGAATTTAATGTTTTGCTTGGTCTCATTCTGGCAGTTACTAAATCTTCATCAGGGAAATAGTAACCATTTATATCTTCATTACTACCTTGAGCTTGAAGTAACTCATCTAAAATAATAGATTTATTTTCGGTCAATTTATGAGCTACTTCACTAAATTGAGCTTTTAAAGATTCATCTTCATTTTGTTCTGCTAAAGCTTCGGCCCAGTAAAGTGCCAAATAAAAATGAGTTCCACGATTATCAATTTCATTTACTTTTCTAGATGGCGAATTGTTATTACTTAGGTATTTAGAGTTAGCTTTGTTTAGTGCTTCAGCAATAATTCCTGCTTTTCTGTTATCATCTTTCTCCGCAATATCTTCTAATGAAACGGCTAAAGCTAAAAACTCTCCTAAAGAATCCCAACGTAAATGTCCTTCTTTCAAAAATTGTTGAACGTGTTTTGGAGCAGAACCACCAGCACCTGTTTCATAAAGACCACCACCAGCAAGCAAAGGAACTATAGACAACATTTTAGCACTCGTTCCTAATTCTAAAATAGGGAAGAGGTCTGTTAAATAATCTCTTAATACGTTACCTGTTACCGAGATGGTGTCTTTTCCTTCTTTAACGCGTTGACAAGTATAACGCATGGCTTCAACAGGATTCATTATTTTAATTTCTAAGCCATCAAGATCATGATCTTTTAAATATTCATTTACTTTTAAAATTAAATTTCTGTCGTGAGCGCGTTCTTGGTCTAGCCAAAAGATAGCTGGATTTTGAGTTGCTTTGGCACGACTTACACCTAATTTTACCCAATCTTTAATAGGTAAATCTTTGGTTTGACACATTCTCCAAATATCGCCTTGCTCAACACGATGTTTCATTAAAATATCACCAGCACTATCAATAACTTCAACGATTCCGTCTTCTTTTATTTCGAAAGTTTTATCATGAGATCCATATTCTTCCGCTTTTTTTGCCATTAGACCTACATTGGCAACATTCCCCATTGTTTTAGGGTCAAAGGCTCCATTCTCTTTACAAAAATTGATTATTTCTTGATACATTTTAGCATAACTGCGATCTGGAATAATAGCTTTCATGTCTTGCAACTGTCCATCCCAATTCCACATTTTGCCAGAAGTTCGTATAGCAGCTGGCATAGATGCATCAATTATTACATTGCTAGGGACGTGCAAGTTGGTAATTCCTTTATCTGAATCTACCATGGCCATGTCTGGCTTTTCTTCATAAAGTTTATCGATTGCACTTTCAATTTCTTTAGCTTTGTTTTCAGGAAGTTGGCCTAATTTGTTGTATAAATCACCTAAGCCATTTCTAGCGTTGAAACCGATTTCTTTTAATTCGTTACTGTAATTTGATAATACTTCTTCGTAAAAAACTTCAACCGCATGTCCAAAAATAATGGGGTCAGAAACTTTCATCATGGTAGCTTTCAAATGAATTGAAAAAAGTACGTTTTTGTTTTTGGCATCTTCAATTTGCTCTTTAAGAAATTTTCTTAAAAGGTTTGTATTTAAAGTTGAAGCGTCAATAACTTCATCTTTTTCTAAAGCTAAATTTTCTTTTAAAAGAGAACTTTCTCCTTTATTATTTGTGAATTTAATAGCTACATTACAATCAGCTTTCATGACAACAGATTGCTCAGTTTCGTAAAAATCACCAGCATTCATATATGATACATGTGATTTTGAATCTTTGCTCCATTCACCCATTTTATGAGGGTTGTTTTTAGCATATTCCTTGACAGGAGCAGCAACACGTCTGTCTGAATTACCTTCTCTTAAAACAGGATTTACAGCAGAGCCCAAAACTTTAGCGTATTTGTTCTTTATTTTTTGATCATCTTCAGTTTTAACCTGCTTTGGATAATCTGGTATTTTATAACCTTTATTTTGCAATTCCTTTATGGCAGCAGTAAGTTGTGGTATAGAAGCACTTATATTTGGCAATTTAACGATGTTAGCTTCCGGTTTTTTTGCTAAATCTCCGAGAGCATCTAGCGTGTCTTCAACTTTTTGATTTTCTTCTAAGTATTCAGAAAAATTGGCCAATATACGTGCCGCTAAAGATATATCACTAGAAACTACATCAATCTTAGCTGCGTCTGTAAATTTTCGAACAATAGGAAGGAAAGAATAAGTTGCTAGAGCAGGAGCCTCATCTGTTTTTGTGTAAACGATTTTATTATGTTTAATTGCCATTGATTTTGTTTTGTAATGTTGATTGAAATGCATCTGAAGTAGATGCCGCTTAAGCGACGCCAAATATAAAGAAATAGATTAACTAATAAAAATACGAATATATTCGACTTTAAACTAGTATTTCTAAAACTATAATTCAAAAAAAAATCCCTTGTAGTAAGGGATTTTAAATTTAAGCTTTCTTTGCTTTAGGAGTTTGAGCAGTCATTTTTTCTTTGATTCTTGCTCTTTTACCAGTAAGTTCTCTGAAATAATAAATTCGAGCTCTTCTTACGCTACCTTTTTTATTGATTTCAATTTTTTGTAACGCAGGCATGTTGATAGGGAAAATTCTTTCTACACCAACTGTACCACTCATTTTTCTAATGGTAAAGGTTTTTGTTGAACCGCTACCCTTAACTTGAATTACTGTTCCTTTAAAGAACTGAGTTCTTGTTTTTTGACCTTCCTTAATTTCGTAGTAAGCAGTAATTGTATCTCCTGCCTGAAATTTTGGAAAATCTTTCTTTTCAATAAACTCGTTTTCTACAAATTGTACTAAATCCATAACTTAATCATTAGATGATATCTAAACAACATTCACGTTTTTCGCCAGAGGTTATTTAAATCAGTTTGCAAAATTAAAAAATTAAATTGTTTTAAGAGATTATTTTCTATCTTAATTTTTTTTTACCATCGAAAGTAGGACTTTTTGATTTTTAATTGTTTCATAAAAAAACACTTTCTTTGATAAATTATTATAATTTGTAAAATATTTCCTTAATTCATTAAAACATTAATAATATGTTAAAAAATTACCTTGCTCGAATTCTAGCATTGAGTTTTATGCTGTTCTTATTTGTCTTTTCAGCTTATGCGTCTGTAAACTCTTTTTCATTATCAACATCAGTTTACCCAAACTCATTGCTAAATATTGATGATGAAGTAACTAAAACATCACCTTATTTACCATTTCTTGTTAATGAAACTACAGAAGTTCAAATTATTCACAATTCACCTGATCCTAGTTTAAATACGGTAGACGTTTATGTAAACGGAGATATTTTTTTAGATGATGTTGAATTCAGAACGGCAACAGCATTTATAAGTGTTCCTGCAAATGAAGATTTAGATATTGCAATTGCACCATCAACCAGTCAAAATGCTTCCGAAGCATTCTTTACTACTACGGTAAATTTATTAGATACAGAACAATATATTATTGTTGCAAATGGAGTTCAGATCACAGCTAATTTTGATGCTTCAGTAAATTCAGATATTCAATTTTCTTTAGATGTATTCCAAGGTGCTAGAGAAACATCAATTGGATTTGCAACTACAGATATTTTATTTCATCATGGTGTTACTGATTTACCTAATATTGATATTGATGAAATTACCTTGCCTGCTCCTAATTTATTTACTGATTTAGCTTTTACAGACTTCAATAACTATATTCAAATTGGTACGAATGACTATACTTTACAACCTATAATTAATTCAACTCAAACTGAGCTTCAAGCTTACGATTTACCTTTAGATGAATTGAATATACAGAGTCAGGCAATTACTTTATTGGCTAGTGGTTTTGTTAATAGTGCTAATAACCAAAATGGACCTGAATTTGGATTATGGTTGGCGTTACCTAGTGGGGGTCAATTAATTGAGTTACCATTTCAAGGAGAATGTGTTACATCACAAACTCCGTTTCTTGAAGATTTTTCTGGAGAAGATTGGGTTCCTGGTGTTCAGTTTGAAAATGGTGGAGATAGTATTAATGAATGTTGGACTAGGAATCCCGAAAATTTAAGTAATGTTTATGCGTGGGGTACAGGTGATAGTTCTTCGCAAATATTCAATTCTGGTCCAAATGAAGCATTTCAAGGAAGTAATTTTATTTACACAAAACCTTTTGGTAATGCAGGAGATGAAGCTCAATTTATTTCGCCAGTAATCAACACTTCTAATTTAAATACTCCAGCGCTTAGTTTTTATTATTTCATGTTTGGTACAGATGTGGGATCTCTAGATGTTGAAATAAAAGAGTTTGGCACAGAAAATTGGATAAATATTTTTTCTGAAACAGGCCAACAACAAACATCTTCTGCTGATGACTGGCTTGAAGAAGAAGTTGAATTGACAAGCTATCAAAATACGAAAGTTCAGTTGCGTTTTACAGCAACAAGAGGCCAGAATTTCGCAAATGCAATTGCCATTGATTTAATAGAAGTCAGAGAAGCGACAACTTGTTTAGAGCCCTCAAACTTTTCAGTTTCGCAAGTAGGAGAAACAACTGTTCAACTTAATTGGAATCAACAGACCAATCCTGTGAATTGGTTAATATTTCAAGCTGGTGCTAACCCAGAAACGGCAACACCTGTAGTTCAAAGTTCTACTAGTGTTACAGGAAACAATGCTCAAGTAACTAATCTGGTTGCGAATACAACCTACGATGCTTATTTGCAATCTAATTGCGGAGCAGATGGTTTAAGTGACTTAGAAGGACCAGTAGAATTTACAACAGCTGCTTGTGCGGTTAGCGAACAATGTGAGTTTACCTTTAATTTATTAGATGAATTTGGAGATGGATGGAACGGAAATATTGTAGAGCTAAGACAAGATGGTCAATTGGTTGCTAATCTTGGAGAAAATTTTCAAACTGGTTCAAGTTTTACAGAAACTTATTCATTGTGTACTGGAAGCTTTATCGAATTAATTTGGCTTAACACAGGTGGTTTTCCTGAAGAAGTAGGTTTAAATGTTGTGGACCCATTTAATGATCAAATTTTTGAACTTGAATTTGATTCAGCTA
>CBFIGU010000023.1:0-31713 GCA_965662165.1 Psychroflexus sp. | reverse complement strand
CTCCTGATTTTGAAGTAGATTATCAAGATGCATTACTTTCAAGGGGTACACTAGCGGGAGCAGTAGGTGGTAGTACAGATTTAGGAGTAGCAGGTGAAGTTTCTTTTAATTGGACAGATAACTCAGCAGGAGCAAACGCAAATCCAGATGATAAAGCAATGCTTTTGGCTTATAATCCAGTTAAAAGAGAGTCAGCTTACATCTTAGATGGTGCTGACAGATCAACAGAGCAACAAACTTTAAGTATTCCTTCAAGTTATGCGGGTGACGAAATTCATCTATTTATGGCTTTCAAAACAGCTGATGGCGAAAGAGTATCAAACAGTGTGTATTTAGGTTCTGGTATGGCTAATTAAATTTAAAGCGCACTATTAAAGACCGTTACAGAAATGTAGCGGTTTTTTTGTACCCTTTTTTTAGATAAATAAAATTGTACCCTTATTTGTACCCTATTAAAAAAAGAAACTCCTAAAAGCTTGTTTATAAAGCGATTAGGAGTTAGCAATGTGGTGCCTCCAGGAATCGAACCAGGGACACAAGGATTTTCAGTCCTTTGCTCTACCAACTGAGCTAAGGCACCGTTGATTGCGGCTGCAAATATAATCTCATTTATTTATTAACCAAAACTTACTTGCAAAAATTTCAATTTTGTAATTTCGTTCTTATTTATAACTATGGATTTAGTAATTGATGTTGGCAACACTCAAGTAAAATATGCAGTGTTTAATAATGATAGTAAATTGATTATCAGTCAGTATAAGCCGCATACATTATTTTTTAGACAGCTTCAAGCCATTTTTGAAGCTTACCCACAAATTTCTAAAAGTATTATTTCTGCTTCTGGAAAAATAGACTTGCAATGGCTTACTTTACTAAATAAAAAGACCAACTGCTTAAAATTTAATCAAGAAACACCCATTCCTATTCAAAATCAGTATGCATCTAAACATACTTTAGGCTTAGATCGTATAGCACTTGCCGTTGCTGCAAAATATCAATATCCAGGTAAAAATTGTCTAATTGTAGATTTAGGTACTTGTGTAACTTATGATTTTATAAGAAATGACGGAGTTTATTTGGGCGGCGCTATATCTCCTGGCTTAGCTATGCGATTTAAAGCCATGCATAATTTTACGGAAAAATTACCGTTAATAAATGAAATAGGAGAAATACCTAAAGATTTTATAGGTCAAACAACAGAAGATTCTTTAAAAATTGGAGTTTATCATGCTATTTTACATGAAATTGAAGGTTTTCGGAAACAGTACTTAATTGATTACGAAGATTTAACACTAGTTTTAACAGGTGGTAATGCTCAAGTTTTGGCTGACCGGTTAAAAAATAGCATATTTGCCAACTTAAATTTTCAGTTGTTTGGATTGCACCAAATACTTATTCATAACACAAATGCATATCAAAAATAGCTTAGCACTTATTATTATTGTTTTTCTTAGTATTTCTGTAAATGCGCAGCGTGGTACTTACTCTCCATATTCTTTTTATGGTATAGGTACACAAAGTTTTAAGTCTACCGCAGAAAACAGATCTATGGCTGGGTTGAGCATTTTTTCAGACAGTATACACTTAAATTTAAAGAACCCAGCTGCATATGGTGATTTAAAACTGACTACGTTTACTGGTGGAATTACCGTAAATAGTACAGATTTCGAATCTGAAAGTCAATCTGATAATTACAGGAACACTACTATAGATTATTTTGCAATTGGTATTCCAACTAAAGTAGGAGGTTTTGGTATAGGATTACGGCCAACCACTTCAGTAGGATATCAAATAAATGAAAATACAGATAACCAAAATTTAATTTTACAAGGTAGAGGTAGTTTGAATACGGTTTACTTGACTTGGGGCTATGAATTATTTAAAAACTTCAAGTTGGGAGCAAGCGCAAATTATAACTTCGGAGTAATTGAAAATAAATCTTTAATTTTTAGAAGCCAAGTTCAATATGGTACGCGAGATTTTAATAAAACCAACACCAATGGTTTTTCGTTTGATTTTGGCGGGATTTATGATTATTACGTTTCTAAAGATAAATACTTTAGATTGTCTGGTAGACATCAAACCGGTTCTTCCTTAAATGCAGAAAGCACGCGCGATATTTCAACATTCTTATTAACCAATGATGGTACAGAAGTAACAGTAGATGATATAATAGTAAATGAAATAGACTCTGAAATTGAATTATCGCAAGTGAACTCTATAGGAATTGGTTTTGGTGAAAAATTAAAATGGTTTGTTGGAGCAGAATATATTATGAGCTCAGCTCCTAATTTTTCAAGTTTAGATTTCAATGTGCCTAGTAACTTAAATTATATAGATGCCACCGAATTGAAAATCGGAGGCTTTTTCACTCCTAGATATAACGCGCCAAGAGGATTCTATAATTTGTTCACTTACAGAGCTGGAGTTCGTTTTCAAGAGACCAATATGCAGATCAATGGAGAAACCATAAATGAGTTTGGCATATCTTTTGGTTTAGGTGTTCCTGCAGGTCGATATTTTACGAATGCAAATTTAGGTATAGAATTCGGAAGAAGGGGTGCGACGAGTAATGGTCTTATCCGAGAAGATTTTTTAAGTATATTTGTAAGTTTTTCGTTTAATGATAAATGGTTTGTAGAAAGAAGATTCAATTAAAAAAAACATGTTATGAAATTTAAAATTTTATTTTTTGCCATTGCTTTATTTTTTGGTTTTAACCAAGTAAGTGCTCAGGATTGTAGTCGCTCACTTTCATTTTTTGCGGAGTCTGCAAAAGTTAAAAATTACGACGAAGCAATGACGCATTACAATACACTTATAGAAAATTGTAAAGATGCATCTATTGCAATTTATCAACGTGGAGCAATTATGTTCAAGGATTTGTTAGATGAAGAACAAGATCCTGAACAGAAAAAAATTATTGCTAAGCGACTAATAGCAAACAACAATGCTAGATTAGAATATTTTCCTGAAAAAACAGACATTGGTTCAATAAAAGCAGATAATGCTATGATTATGTATGAAACCAAAATAGGTAGCGTACAAGATCAATTTGATTTATTTGATGAAGCTTGGACTAAAGACCAAGAAAACTTCACAAATCCAAAAGCTATTTACGAGTATTTCTTGTTGATGGTAAACTTACTAGATAATGAAAAAGTAAGCTTACAAAGTGTTTTTGAAAAGTATGATGAAATCTTACTGCACTTAGAAAATTTAGAAAATAAACAAGCTAAAGTAGCTGCACCGCTTATTGAAAAGCAAGAAGCAGACGAAGAAATTAGCAAAAAACAAAAACGCATTCTAAGAAATGCCGAGTTAAGGTTGAAAAATTACGACTTGATTAGAGGCGCTGTTAATGGAGTAATAGGAAGCAGAGCAGAATGTGATAATTTAATACCACTATTCGAAAAAGATTTTGAAACCAACAAAGGTGACATCGAATGGGTAAAAAGAGCAGCTGGAAGATTATTCTCAAAAGAATGTACAGATAGCGAATTGTTTGTGAAGCTTGTTGAGCAACAACACAAATTAGAGCCTTCAGCAAAATCAGCTTTATATATCGGTAGATTAGCTGAGCGTTCTGGAGACTTCAATAAAGCTTTAGAATACTACAAACAATCAGCAGAATTAGAAACTAAAGCTACAGATAAAGCTAAAGTATATTATAACATAGCTAATTCATATAAAGCGAAAAACAGCTATTCTAATGCAAGAACTTATTATAGAAAAGCTTTAGAGTTTCAGCCATCAATGGGTAGAGCTTACTTAAAAATAGCTGAAATGTATGCAAATAGTGCTAACAATTGTGGCGCAGATGTATTCGAAAAGCAATCGGTTTACTGGTTAGCTGCAGATTATGCAGAGAGAGCAGGACGTGTTTCTCCAGGTTTAAAAGAAAATGCAAGCCAAACAGCTAAAAGTTACCGTGGCAGAGCTCCACAAACTAAAGATGTTTTTCAATCAGGAAGACAAGGTCAAAAAATTAAATTCGACTCTTGTTGGATAGGCGAAAGCGTTACCGTGCCTACAATTTAATATGAAATTAAAATACATATTTTTAAGAAGCATTGCTGTATTTATATTTACAGCAATGCTTTTTGCTTGTGATGGAAACCTAGATGAAGTAAAACAATTGGGTGTTAAGCTATCCGGCCCCCAATCTACAACACAAGATATTAATCTTTTTTACACAGATAGTGGTCGAGTGCAGGCAAATTTAAAAAGTCCAAAAATGCTCGATTATTCCAATGAAGAATTTCCGTTTAGAGAATTTCCTGAAGGAATAGAAGTTGATTTTTTTAAAAAGGATTCTTCAAAAAATACCATTATTTCAGATTATGCAATTATTTATACTGCTACAGATATTATCGATTTAAGGGGAAATGTAAAAATTATTACAGCAGACTCAGCCATTCTAAATTCACAGCAATTGTATTGGGATGAAAGCGAAGCGTGGCTATTTACAGATCAACCTTATACCATTAAAATGGCTAATGGGGCAGTAAATGACGGAGATGGTTTTGATGCTAACCAAAATTTTGATAAATTCAACTCGAGAACAAATACAGGAATACAGTATATTGATGAAGAGTAATAAGCCTCCCAAATTTTTGAAAGTTTTTGAATATGCCTATTTGGGTATTTGTGCTTTATTTTTAGTTGAAGCCTACCTTGCTTATCAAGACGAAGAAGATCAAGTTTGGATCATGTTGGGTTTAGCCTTAGCAGCCTTGTTCATGTTTTTCTTTAGAAGAAGATTTCGTAAAAACCGAGAAGGTTAAATACCAATTTCATGGACAACCAAACTGTCATCATCATTTTAATGCTTATCCTATCGGCTTTTTTTTCGGGGATGGAAATCGCTTTTATTTCTGCCAATAAAGTGTATTTAGAGCTAGAAAAAAAGCAAAACAATATCGTAGCCAAAATTCTTACTCAAATCACTAAAAAGCCATCAAAGTTTATAGCAACGATGCTAATTGGTAATAATATTGCCTTAGTAATTTATGGTTTTTACATGGGAGATTTTTTACTCCTATGGCTAGATAGTGTTGCCAACCCTGATTTTGGTATTATTAATTTTTTCTTTGATGAAGCTCGACTTTTTACGCAAACTGTAATTTCTACTTTAGTTATTTTATTTACTGCAGAATTTTTTCCTAAGGTTTTTTTTCAGATTTATGCTAATAACTTAATCAAAGTCTTCTCCATCCCTGCTTATTTTTTTTATGTTGCTTTTAGTTTCCTTTCTTCGTTTGTAATTTGGATTTCAGACTTGGTGCTAAATAAATTTTTTAAAATTGAAAGTGACCAAGTGCAATTGTCTTTTAGTAAAGTTGAATTAGGAAATTACATCAATGAACAAATTGAAGTAGCCGAAAAAAATGAAGATATCGATTCAGAAATTCAGCTTTTTCAAAATGCTTTAGACTTTTCTGATGTAAAATCTCGTGAAGCGATGATTCCTAGAAACGAAATTGTTGCGGTAGAAGAAAATGAAGATTTAGACCAGTTAATACAACTGTTTTCAAAAACAGGCTTTTCAAAACTACTCGTTTATAAAGAAAACAGAGATGACATTATAGGTTATGTGCATTCTTTCGATATGTTTAAGAAACCCAAAAAAATTAAAGACATTCTACACGATGTAATTTATGTTCCTGAGTCTGCCATGGTAAAAGATGTACTAAACATGCTAATTAGAAAGCGAAAAAGTATAGCTGTGGTAATTGATGAATATGGTGGGACAAGTGGTATGATGACTGTAGAAGACATTGTTGAAGAGCTTTTTGGTGAAATTGAAGATGAACACGATCCTGTTCAATTAAATGAAAAACAAATCGACGAAAATACCTTTGTATTTTCAGCAAGACTAGAAGTAGACTACTTAAACGAAACTTATAAGCTAAATATCCCTAAAAGTGATCAATATGAAACTTTAGGTGGCTTTATTGTAAACTTTACTGAAGAAATTCCTGTTGAAGGTGAACGTCTTGAAATTGAAAGTTTTTTAATTAAAATTCTTAAAACTTCTAACACCAAAATTGAAACCCTTGAACTTAAGTTAATAGAAGATTAATTTAAGTTTTTTCCAAAAAATAATTCATTTTATGTGCTCTCGAAACGCCTTGTTTCATTAGTGTTTCAGTGTTTTTATAAGTATTAAACAGCTGTTTATCAGTTAAATAGATAAAGGCCAGTGTTTCTGCGGCTTTTGAGATTGTTGAAAACTATGTTGAAAACCTTTGTCGGTTTTTAGAATTTTATGCTTCATAATTTTACATATTTGTTAGTCCCAAAAATAAATATTTAACCTTCAAAAATTAACAAAATATGGCACAGCTTGAACCAATTTTACAAGAGAACAAAGACCGATTTGTAGTATTCCCAATTAAACATCACGATTTGTGGGAGTGGTATAAAAAGCAGGAAGCAAGTTTTTGGACTGCAGAAGAAATTGATTTACACCAAGACACAAGTGATTGGGAAAACAAATTAAGTGCCGACGAACAATATTTTATAAAACATATTCTTGCATTCTTTGCAGCTTCAGATGGGATTGTAAACGAAAATCTAGCAGAAAATTTTGTAAATGAAGTACAATATACAGAAGCTAAGTTCTTTTATGGTTTCCAAATTATGATGGAAAATATTCATTCTGAAACCTATTCGCTTTTAATTGATACTTACGTTAAAGACGAAGAAGAAAAAGGTGTTCTTTTTAAAGCTATCGAAAATTTTCCAGCCATTAAGAAAAAAGCAGATTGGGCTTTAAAATGGATTGAGAGTCCAAGTTTTGCTGAACGCTTAATCGCTTTCGCAGCGGTAGAAGGTATTTTCTTTTCTGGTGCATTTTGCTCTATATTTTGGCTAAAGAAACGTGGGTTAATGCCAGGATTAACTTTTAGTAACGAGTTAATTTCAAGAGACGAAGGTTTACATTGTGATTATGCTGTGCATTTACATAACAACCACTTAGTAAATAAAGTATCTAAAGAGCGTATTAAAGAAATTATTATAGATGCATTAGATATAGAGCGTGAGTTTATTACAGAGTCTTTACCAGTGAGTTTAATCGGTATGAATTCTACTTTAATGACGCAATACTTAGAGTTTGTAACAGACCGTTTGTTAGTAGAGTTAGATTGCGAAAAAGTATACAACGTTTCTAATCCTTTCGATTTTATGGACATGATTAACCTTCAAGGGAAAACTAACTTCTTCGAAAAACGAGTTGGTGAATACCAAAAAGCAGGTGTGATGAATAAAGACAAAGAGAAAGATAACAAAATTAGCTTCGATGCAGATTTTTAAGTCCATGTCTAAGATTGTATACGTAAATTTCTAAAAATAACTTCTTCACTAGAAGAGCCAAAAACACCAAAAATATCATGTTCGTAGTAAAAAGAGATGGCCACAAAGAGCCAGTAATGTTCGATAAAATCACCGCAAGAGTTCGTAAATTATGCTATGGTTTAAACCCTTTGGTAGAACCTACAAAGGTAGCAATGCGCGTTATAGAAGGACTTTATGACGGTGTAACCACAAGTGAATTAGATAATTTAGCAGCAGAAGTTGCAGCAACCATGACTACAACTCATCCAGATTATGCACATTTAGCCGCACGCATTTCTGTATCTAATTTGCATAAAAATACCAAGAAAACCTTTAGTGAAGTAATGACGGATTTATATGAATATGTAAATCCAAGAACAGGAAAAAAAGCTCCGCTATTAGCAGACGATGTTTACCAAGTAATCATCGACAATAAAGACCAATTAGACTCTAGAATTATTTACAGTAGAGATTTTAATTACGATTACTTCGGGTTTAAAACGCTAGAGCGATCTTACCTTTTAAAATTAAACGGAGAAGTAGCAGAGAGACCACAGCACATGCTAATGAGAGTGGCAGTCGGAATTCATTTAGATGATTTGGATAGTGCGCTCGAAACTTACGAGCTAATGTCTAAAATGATGTTTACACATGCCACACCAACACTATTTAATTCTGGTACACCAAAACCACAAATGTCTTCGTGTTTCTTGTTAACCATGAAGGATGACAGTATAGATGGTATTTACGACACCTTAAAGCAGACGGCAAAAATTTCTCAATCTGCCGGAGGTATTGGTCTATCTATTCATAATATTCGCTCAACAGGTTCTTACATAGCAGGAACCAACGGCACATCTAATGGAATTGTACCTATGTTGAAGGTATTTAACGATACTGCACGTTACGTAGATCAAGGTGGTGGTAAAAGAAAGGGGTCTTTTGCAATGTATGTAGAGCCATGGCATGCAGACATCATGAGTTTTTTAGACTTGAAGAAGAATCATGGAGCAGAAGAATTAAGAGCTAGAGATTTATTCTATGCTATGTGGATTCCAGACTTGTTTATGAAACGTGTTGAACAAAATGCAGAATGGACTTTAATGTGTCCTAACGAATGTCCAGGCTTATTTGATATGTATGGAGAAGAATTCGAAAAGACATATGAAAAATATGAAGCTGAAGGAAAAGGAAGAAAAACAATTAAGGCTAGACAACTTTGGGAGAAAATTTTAGAATCTCAAATTGAAACAGGAACTCCTTACATGTTATATAAAGATGCAGCAAACCGCAAGTCAAACCAAAAGAATTTAGGTACTATTCGCTCATCTAACTTATGTACAGAGATTTTAGAATATACTAGCCCAGATGAAATTGCTGTTTGTAACTTAGCTTCTATTGCGTTGCCTAAATTTGTTAAAAACGGAAAATTTGATCACAAAGAGCTTTATAAAATTACTAAACGTGTAATTAAAAACTTAAACAAGGTTATAGACCGTAATTATTATCCTGTAAAAGAAGCAGAAAATTCTAATTTACGTCACCGTCCTGTTGGTTTAGGTATTCAAGGATTAGCAGATACCTTTATTAAAATGCGTTTGCCTTTTACTTGTGATGAAGCTAAAAAACTTAACCAAGAAATATTTGAAACCTTATATTTTGCTTCGGTTACTGCTTCAATGGAATTAGCAAAAGTAGAAGGTCCATATTCCACTTTTAAAGGTTCGCCAATAAGTCAAGGAGAGTTCCAGTATAATTTATGGGGTCTTAAAGACGAAGACCTAAGCGGAAGATGGAATTGGAGTAAGTTACGTGATGATGTAATGAAGAACGGGGTTCGAAATTCATTATTATTAGCACCAATGCCAACGGCATCAACTTCTCAAATTTTAGGAAATAACGAAGCTTTTGAGCCTTATACATCTAATATTTATACGCGTAGAGTACTTTCTGGAGAATTTATTGTAGTAAACAAACATTTACTAGAAGATTTAGTAGAAAGAAACCTATGGAATGATGAAGTAAAAGATGCCATTTTAAGAGCAAATGGTTCTGTACAAAACATAGATATTATTCCAGATGATATTAAAGAATTATACAAAACGGTTTGGGAACTTTCTATGAAAGATATCATAGATATGTCTCGCCATCGTGGTTACTTTATAGACCAGTCACAATCTTTAAACTTGTTTATGGAAGGAGCTACTTTTGCTAAACTTACTTCTATGCATTTCTACGCTTGGAAAAGCGGTTTAAAAACGGGAATGTATTATTTAAGAACAAAATCTGCAGTAGATGCTATTAAGTTTACTTTAAAGAAAGAGAAGAAAAAAGAAACTCCAGAGCAAAGCTTACCCGCTAAAAATGCCCAAAAAATGCAGGAAGTTAAAACTGCAAAAGTTTCAGATGATACTTCTTTATCTCCTGAAGAATTAAAAGCGCTAATTCAGCAATCTAAAGACGCAGAAGGTGACGATTGTTTAATGTGTGGTTCATAGCCCATAATTTTTAAAGTTACATTTAGAAAAGCCTGTATAATTTATGCAGGCTTTTCTCTTTATTAATAAGGAAGTATCAAATTCTATTGAAATAAAATACGATTTTCAAGTTTCTAACTTGATCAAACAAAGTTTTAATAAATATTATCTAAATAGCTTATGTAATTCATTAATTTCATTTTTATTTGAAATGTTTACTTTTAAAATCGATTATGAAGCTTAATTTAGCACCAATATTTCTAATGATATGCCTTGTGTTTTCTGTGCAGGCCAATGCTCAATTAGCTTATAAACCTGGTGAAGTTTTAAAATTCAAAGTAAAATATGGATGGTTTAAAACTTCAGAAGCTACTTTAAAAGTTTATGATACAAATTTAAATGGCATCCCAGTTTATCGAATTCACGGCCATGGTCGTACCACAGGCATGTTAGATTGGTTTTTTAGAGTAAGAGATAACTTTGAAAGTTTCATTGATCAAAAAAATCATTACCCATTAAAATTTATACGAAATACAGATGAAGGCGGTTACACCAAAAATAAAATGATTCGCTTTCAACACAATAAAGATTCAGCTATAGTTCATGATTACAAACACGATAAAATAAGCAAACACTACATTGAGAAGCGAACTCAAGATATGATTTCAGCTTTTTACACTCTAAGAAATCAAGTTGATGAAGATAATCTTGTTAAAGGCCAAGTGTTTAATTTGAATCTATTTTTTGATGAAGAAAATTTTGGTTTTAGAGTAGAATACTTAGGAGAAGAAGTTATCGAGACTGAATTTGGAGAAGTTAGAACAATCGTTTTTAGACCTTATGTTCAGGCAGATCGTGTTTTTAAAGAAGAAGAAAGCGTTACCATTTGGGTAAGTAAAGATCAAAACAAAATTCCCTTAAAAATTGAAGCTGAATTAGCGGTTGGATCAATTACAGCAACCTTAGATAAATACAAAAATTTAGCCTACCCTTTTACTTCTCAACTAAGCGGTAGATAATTCAGCTTAAATAAGTGTAAATCCTTAATTTATGTACTACTTTTGCAGTGTTTTAAATTTTAAAAACATGAAAAGCAGTTTTCTTGTATTCACTTTATTGTTAAGCGTTTTATTTTTTTCTTGTGAAGATGAAAAAAACAATTTAGACCAAGCACAGTTAGCAGAAAAAACTAATGCTGGTAAGCCTAATCCTAAACCAGTTATTGTTGAAGAATATGGCTTGACATTAAGTGATTTTAATTTTGAAAGAGATACCGTTAGAAAAGGTGATTTCTTTGGAAGTATTATGGACCGAAATGGCGTAATGCCAGGTAAAGTATACCAAATAACAGAAAGCATCCCTGATAGTCTTTTCAACTTTAAAAGAATTAATGTAGGTAGACCCTATACACTTTTAAAATCTAAAGATTCTTTAACAAAAGCGGTAGGTTTTATTTACGAACACAATGCTATAGAATACACAAAGGTATTTTTTGACGATAGTATTTATGCTGTAAAGGGAAGAAAACCCATTACCATAAAACAAAAAGTAGCTACCGGAGTAATAACAAGCTCTTTGTCTAATGCTATAGATGAAGCTGGAATAAGTTACGAGATTACGAGTAGATTTGCCGATATATATCAATGGAGTGTCGATTTCTTTAGGCTTCAAAAAGGAGACCAGTTTAAAATTATTTATACCGAAAAATTCATTAACGACAGTATTTTTGCTGGAGTTGAATCTATTGATGCAGCTATTTTGAAACATAAGGGGAGAGAGTTTTATGCTTTCAATTTTTTAGTAGATGAAGAAGTAGGTAGGTATGATTATTTTGATGAAGAAGCTGTTACTTTAAGAAGTTTCTTTTTAAAAGCGCCTTTACAGTATTCAAGAATATCTTCTCGTTACAGTCCAAGACGTTTTCATCCCGTTCAAAAAAGATGGAAAGCACATAAAGGAACTGATTATGCAGCTGCAACAGGAACACCAATTTGGTCTACTGCAGATGGAACCGTTATTAAATCGAGTTATACGAGAGGCAACGGAAATTACGTAAAAGTAAAACACACTAATAAATACACTACGCAATATTTACACATGTCTAAGCGTGCCGTAAAAGTTGGCGATTATGTAAAACAAGGTGAAATTATAGGTTATGTTGGTAGCACAGGCTTAGCAACTGGTCCACATGTTTGTTATCGTTTTTGGGTAGATGGAAGACAAGTAGACCCTTACAAACAAGATTTACCCGATGCAGAACCGATGGAAGAAGAAATGAAGCCAAAATACTTCGAGTTCATTAAACCCTTAAAGCAAAAGCTTGACGAAGTAGAATATGTTGAAATAGCTGAACAAGCTTAAAAGACTAGTTTATAAATTAATTACTCTTCTTTGTCCATACTATTCCAGCCCATGGCTTGAATTGGCAGTTTGGCATTTGCTCTAGTAACTAAGTGAATCCCTTCGCTAGCTTCTGTAATATGTCCAATTACACTTAAATTTGGGTTCCCCTTAATTTTATCGTAGTCTTTTTGATTAATAGTGAAAAGTAACTCGTAGTCTTCACCACCATTTAAAACTACGGTGGTACTGTCTAGTTCAAACTCTTCACAAACAGAAATAAGCGCTGGATCCATAGGAAGTTTATCTTCAAATAAATTAGCACCTACTGAAGAATTTTTACAAATATGAATCAATTCTGAAGAGAGTCCGTCACTAATATCAATCATAGAAGTGGGTAAAACATCTAGCTGCTCTAAAAGTTCTGGAATATCTTTTCGAGCTTCAGGTTTCAATTGACGTTCAACCAAATAGCTATACTTTTCTAAATCTGGCTGATTATTAGGGTTTACTTTAAAAACTTCTTTCTCTCTTTCTAAGACTTTTAACCCCATAAACGCACTACCTAAATCTCCAGAAACCACTACTAAATCATTTGGTTTTGCTCCATTTCTATAGGTAATTTTATCTTTAGTTGCGGTTCCTATTGCAGTGATGCTGATCGTTAATCCTTTTACTGCAGATGTTGTGTCACCTCCAACTACATCTACTTTATAATTTCTTGCAGCTAAATGAATACCTGCATACAATTCTTCAAGCGCTTCAACGGTAAAACGATTAGAGCAAGAAATTGAAACTGTAATTTGAGTGGCTTCAGCATTCATGGCATAAACATCAGATAAGTTAACCATTACAGATTTATAACCTAAATGTTTCAACGGCATATAGCTCAAGTCAAAATGAATTCCTTCTACTAATAAATCAGTAGTGACTACAATAGGATTGTTGTGCGCTAATACAGCAGCATCGTCACCAATAGTTTTTATTGTACTTTCATGTTGAATCACAAAGTGCTTGGTAAGATGGTCTATTAATCCAAATTCGCCTAATTCTGAAAGTTTGGTTTTGCTATCTTCTGTATTGCTAAACATGGGCTTGCCTTTATTTTTTGCAAAAATACAAAAACATAAACGAATGCCTCTAGGAAGTAGCCTTGCTTTCTACTAATGTGTTTTTAATTTCTTTATTCAGAAAATAACCTGTAACGATTGTCGATATTAAATCGGCCAATGGAAATGAAATCCAAACTCCTAGCTCTCCAAAATAGTTTGGGAGAATGAGTATGAGTGGAATAAAAAAGAAACCTTGCCTAGTTAAGGTTAGTAATAATGCGGGAACAGCTTTTCCAATAGCTTGAAAATAAGCCGAACCAATTAATTGTAATGCAATAATTGGTACAGCTGCAAACACCCATCGCATAGCACTTGGTGTCGATTCAATTACAGCTTCTTCTTGAGTAAAGATGGAAACAATTTCTGTTGAAAAAACCATAATACAAGTAAAGACTAAAACAGCCATGCCAGCTGCATAACCAATAGCTTTATTTATGGTTTCCCGGACTCTTGCATAGTTTTCAGATCCATAATTGTAGCCTGCAATAGGTAAGAAACCTTGAGTAACTCCCAAAACTGGGAAGAGTGCAAACATTAACATTCTTGAAATAATAGCATAGGTAGTCACAGAAGATTCTCCACCTAAATCAAATAAAATATTATTTAATAGCAAGTAAGTTACACTCACCACAGCTTGTCTGGAAAGTGTTACAAAACCAAGTGCTCCAATTTCTCTTAAGATGTTCAATTTTAAATTGAAGTGTTGCCAGTTTACCTTTAATTCTGAATTTTTTGAAAGAAAAAACCATACAATATAGCCTAAACATAATATGTAAGATCCTGTTGAAGCCCAAGCTGCTCCTAACATGCCTAAATCCAAGATTTGGATGAAAATATAATCCATTAATAAGTTACCTACAGATGGAATGATCATGGCTACCATTGCAAATTTAGGTTTGCCTTCTGCACGAATTACAGAATTTCCCATCATAGCAAGGCCAAGCACAGGAACACCATATAAAACAATACGATAATAGGTTTTAGCAGGCTCAAAAATATCGCCACGACCGCCAAAAATCGGTATCAAATCGTTTATAAAGACAAGTCCAATAATCACCATGCTTATCGTTACGATAAGCGTTATGCTAATTTGATTTCCAAAGGTTTTTAATGCTTTTTCTTGATTATTACTACCTAAAGCACGAGATATAATTGAAGAACCGCCAATACCTATGGCCATACCAAGTGCAGCAATAAAAAATGAAACAGGAAGGACAACATTAATAGCTGCAATGGCAATAGAGCCAATCCAGTTTCCAACAAAAATAGTATCTACTAGAATATTAATAGACATTACTAAAATGCCAATTGCAGCTGGAACCGATTGTCTAATCAATAATTTTCCAATGGGTTCGTTACCTAATTCTTTAGATGATATTTTTGACATTTATTTATTTTACGGCTTCAACTTCTTGTTTAGCCCATTCGTCAATCCAACGGCTTAAGGTTTTTACCCAATCTTCCCTATCATTTAAACAAGGTATAACTGTAAATTCTTTACCACCATTTTCTTCAAATATTTCTTCTCCTTCCATAGCGATTTCTTCAAGTGTTTCTAAACAATCTGAAACAAAAGCAGGCGTAACAATAGCCATTTTTTTAGTGCCATCAATAGCCATTTTCTCAATGGTACGGTCGGTGTAGGGTTGTAACCATGGGTCAAAGCCTAAACGAGATTGAAAGGTAGTTGAAAAAGTGCCTTCTTTTAATTTTAATTTTTCTCCAACTAATCTTGTAACTTCATAACATTGGTGACGATAGCAAAACTGATGCGCTTTAGATGGAGTTTTACAACATTGGCCATCTATCTTACAATGGCTTTTGGTAATGTCACTTTTACGAATATGTCGTTCTGGAACACCGTGATAACTAAATAAAAGATGTTCGTAATCTATTTCATCTAATTTTTCGCCAATGCTTCTTGCTAAAACATTTATATAGTCTGGATGATTATAAAATGGAGGCAAAACTGTAAACTGCATTTCGGGGTAGTGTTCCCGTCTTATATCTTCTGCTAATGCAATAATGGTTTCTGTTGTAGCCATGGCGTATTGTGGATAAAGTGGAGCTAACAAGACTTCATTTACACCTTTTTCATGCAATTCCTTCAATCCGTTTTCTATAGAAGGTTGCCCATAACGCATGGCTAAAGCAATAGGAACACTGGTAAAATTGTCTATTTTTTGTTGAAGTCTTTCGGACAAAACAATTAGCGGCGAACCTTCGTCCCACCAAATTTTAGCATAAGCTTCAGCCGATTTTTTTGGTCTGGTATTTAAGATAATACCTTTCACTAAAATTGCTCTTAATATATAAGGTAAATCAATTACCCGTTCATCCATAAGAAACTCATCTAAGTAAGTCTTAACATCTTTTGGGTCAGTACTTTTGGGTGAACCTAAGTTAACTAATAAAACGCCTTTCATAGTAAATCTTTTTTTAAATAAATTTACGATAACTAATTAGCTGTAAATTTAATTTTGCGCAAGTTAGTATAGTTCATTCGAAATGAATTACAATTAAAATCTAAAATTTTGATGAATGTATTTGAGAAGGTGATAAATAAAACAGCGAATGATTATAAAACCATCTTTTTTTAAAAAATCCAGTTTCAAAAATGTAGGATAAAGCCTTGTTTATTGGTATTAATGTGTAAATTTGCAAACCGAAATGGTCTCGTGGCCGAGTGGCTAGGCAGTGGTCTGCAAAACCATCTACAGCGGTTCGAATCCGCTCGAGACCTCAAAAAAATCTCCTAAATTTTTAGGAGATTTTTTCGTTTATAAGTTGTCTAATAGTCTTTATAGCTAGTTAGTTTAAGTAATAATACTTTAATTAATTTACTCAATTATGGTTATTTTACCCGTCTTGAGTGAATAAACTCCACCTACAATTTTAATATTGCCAATATCTTCTAAGTCTTTTAGAATGGGACTTTTTTCTCGAATTCGCTCTACGGTTAATTCTACATTTTTATGAATAACTTGTTCAACAAATTTTATGTTGCTTGAATTTCGAATACCATCTTGATTTTCTGTGGCATTAATTGCGGGCTTAATCTTTTGAAGTAAATTTGTAATATTTCCTAATTTCACGTCGTCGCAGGCAGCGCCCACGGCTCCACAATTTTCATGTCCTAAAACTAAAATTAATTTGCTTCCTGCTACTTTACAGGCATATTCCATGCTGCCTAAAATATCTTCATTTTCGATATTGCCAGCCACACGCGCTACAAAAATATCGCCTATACCTTGGTCGGTTATGGTTTCTATAGGCACGCGACTATCTACACAAGATAAAATAATTGCTTTTGGATATTGACCAGAAGTTGCTGCAATTTGCTGTGCGGTAAGATCGCGTTCTATTTGCTTATGTTCTACAAAACGTTGATTTCCAAGTAACAAATCTTGAAGAACGGCTTCGGGTTTAAGGTGGCCTTGTTGTTTTTTATTAATAATTTTAGATAACATAAAACAAGCTGTATTTACAAGTTGTTAATTTGTAAATATAACAATTCATAATAAAGGTTTGAAGGCTCGTTTAGTCTAACTGAATTTTTTTGATGTCATCGGTTTCTATCCATCCGGTAACCTCATTAGCTAGTCTAATTTTAGTATAATTTCTAAAATTATCTTCTACTTTTACTTTGGTCCCTTCATGCAATTTGAATAACACATTAGAATTTTCATTTGGTTCTGAAAAGGTTTTGGTTTCTTCAGCAAATATAATAGCATAAACAAACTCATTACTCAAATAGACTTGCTTGTTAGCAATATAATAAGAAGAGATGCACAATACAGTGCTCAAGATAAATAATGTGAATAGTAAGCGTTTAATGAATACTTTTTTTAGAAATAAAAAACCAGCAAAACACAACATACTAAAAATAGCAAACCCGATTATGATTTTAGACCACTGCGCTAAGCTAAACCAATTAATAAGACGTTCTATCCGTAAATCGAAATTAGACTTACTAGGTGATTTTACTTCATCTATGGTTTTCTGCTCTGCGAATTTTAGGTTGTTTAAATAGGTTTTATTTCCTGGTGAAAGCAACAAAGCCATTTCGTAATGGTAAATGCTCGGAGCAATTTTACCTTGTTTATGATAGGCATTCCCTAAATTAAAATGAAGCTCGGATGATTGTAAGTCATCTTCAAGAATTTTTTTATACAATCGTGTTGCTTCTTTATAGTTTGCATCTGCGTAAGCTTCGTTAGCATTGGTAAATAGGTCTTCTGCAGATTGAGCAAATGTCAACTGGCTAATAAAAAAGAGTAAAAGAACCATTAACTTATTCATGTTACAATGCTTTATCAATTTCACTTATAATTTGTGCTGCTCGTTTATAATCTTGCTCCTTAGCTGCACTAGAATTAGGTGCATATCTCGCTTGTTCACAACCTTCAATAATTTTTATAAATTCATCAATTTGTTGTTCTTCAACATTTTTTTGACTTAAAACTTCTTTTATTTTCTCTTTACTCATTTCAGCAGTAGTAATTTTCAATTTTGCTTTTAAGAAATTAAGTAAAGAACGTTCTAAGGCTTCATAAAATTTATTTTGGTCTTGGATGTTTCGTTTGGCATCTGAAAGGTATTTTTTAGCTAATTTGTTAGCCTTGCTTCTTGCTTTTTCAGCTGAAGAACCTGATTTATTTTTACGCTTTTTATTGATAAATAACAAAAGCGGAATACAAAAATAAGGACTTAAAAGCATTGCCCAGAAAGATGTAGAGTTGAAAAACGTTTTGCTTCCTATTGGCTTCAACTTGGTTTTTAATTCTATGTATTTAAATTGATTTTCTGGACTAATAATTGTTTGTTTTGTAACTACAGAAGAATCGTTTGAAGGGGTTAATCCTGTTTGACTTTGAATTTTAGCTTTTGGATCTGGAGCAACCTGAAAACTAATAGCATTTGAAGTTTTGGTTTTATAAGTTTTAGTTTTTGTATCGAAGTAAGAAAAATCAACTCCTTTAATGGTGTAATTTCCTTCTAACTGAGGAACCAAGGTATATTTTTCGCTTATGTAACCGTTCATTCCAGTTGTGCTCGTATTTACACGATCAATTCTTTCTGGGTCGTATACTTCAATAGCTGTGGGTACTTTGAGTTCAGGTAAATTAAATAGTTTTAAATTTCCATTTCCACTGATTTTTAAAGTAGCACTTAAACTTTCGTTTGCAGTCAAATTGCTTTTGCTTTGGTCTAACTTTATATCAAATTGGCCTACAGCTCCTGTAAAGTTTGCAGGTTTACCTTCTTCTGGTAAAGCTTGTACATCAAATACACGTGTTTTTGCAGAAAAGGTTTTTTCTACCAATTCGTATTGTCTCCCCCCAAATATGGTTCTTCTGTTGGTTGGAACTTCAACTGAAACCGCAATGGTAAGAGGTTCAACTTCTAATTTTCCAGTTTTCTGTGGATATAAAACGGTTTTTCGAAGTTCTATATAACGATAAGGTCTACCTGCATATTCTCCTTCTTTAAACTCGAGTTGGTCAATATCTATATTTTGACTCCAAAAATCTTTAAAGGAAGGTTCATCTATAGGTCTATAATTTCTAATGCTTACGTTACGGTCTACATACAATTTGTAAACAATATAAACGCCTTCATTTAAATAGGGTTTAGATTTTGAAACTTCAGCGATTAAATGAATGCCATCTGCAACTTGACTTCTCGCTACACTTGCTGGCGAATTTGGATTATCTACAGCTGCGGTAACTTCAACAGTTTTAGGAGGTGATTTATAAATTTTACCTTGGTATTCAATTTCGGCTTGGCCAATTTCAATTTTACCCCGTTTTTCGGGTTGAAGATAAAACGAGTATGTTTTTTTGAAGGTTAACTTTCCATAAAAGTTACTTTGTTCTATAGCTTGATTGGGGCCTGCAAGTACTTTAAAGCCAGCAAAACTTGGAGCTTTAAAATTGTCTGCATCCTTGTCTATTATGAACTCTACTTTAAGTCGCTCGTTAATGCCTAAGTTGTCTCTACTTACTTCGCAAGTAAAATTAACTTGAGCTTGAGTGCTTAAAGCTGCTAAGAAAAAGAAAATGTATATCAATTTATTCATTTACCAATCTTTTTCAGTTTTTACTTTCTTTCCTTTACGTTTTTCAGCATTTAATTTGTCTTGAATATTTTTCTCCTGATTTTCTATGGCTTCAAGTAAGTTTTTAAGTTGCTCTGGAGAAAGCTTACCCTGCATTTGTTGTGGCGGAGGTTGTTTTTTGTCTCCTTTTTGATCTTGATTAGGAGATTTACCTTGTTGAGGTTGCTCTTGCTCTTTTTCTTGCTGATCACCTTCTTTTGGCTCTTTGTCTCCTTCACCTTCGTTTTTCTGATCTTTATTATCTCCTTCTTTATTGTCTTTATTTTCGCTTTCTTCTTTTTCGCCTTCGTTTTCTTGTTCGTTCTCACCTTCACCGTCCTTATTCTGCTCTTGGTCTTGTAGCTTTTGATTTTCCTGATCGTCACCATCGCCACCATCGCCACCTTTTTCTTTCAATTTTTGCTTTGCTAAAGCCAAATTATATCGGGTTTCTTCATCGGTAGGATTGTTTCTTAATGCATTTTTATAGGCTTCAACTGCTTCAGAATAGCGTTCTTCTTTCATGAAAATATTACCTTGATTATGAAAGCTTTTATGTTTAATTGCCTTATCGTCATTTTCTGAAACAGCTTCTGCTAAGCGCTGAAAAGCATTTCTATTTTTCTCGTTATTGATATACAAGTTGCCAAAATTATAAGCTGCTTTTTTATTTTCTGGGTCAATAGAAATGGCTTTACGCAAAGCAGCTTCAGCATCTGCAAAATTGTCATTTTCTATAAAAGCGCTTGCCTCTGCCATATACTTTTTAGCTTCTTTGCTTGCTTTTACATCTTGAGCAAAACTAATATGCAAAATGCTACTAAATAGGCTTACAATCAGCATATTTAGCAAAATCTTAGTAGGATATGTTATCTTAATCTTCATTGAATAAATTCAATTTTGTTAACCACTTTGTTCTTCTATTTAATAGTAAACTATCTAGTATTAAAAAAAGCATGCCAAAACCTAAAAACCATTGATACTGATGCTGATAATTAGCATATTGCATAGATTCGTATTCTGTTTTTTCTAAATTTTGAAGAAATTTTTCTAAGTTTTTTACTGCATCTACGGTATTACTTCCATCAATGTATATGCCATTACCAATTTCAGCAATGCTATTCAGGGTTTCTGGACTAGCTCTAGTGATTACCGTCTCTCCGTTATTGTCTTTTTTATAAACTTGATTACCATTTCTTTTTATGGGAATGGGTCCACCTTTAGAAGATCCTACGCCAATGCTTACTATTTTTATCCCTTCGTCTGCCGCAGCTTGTGCCGCGCTTTGAAATTCACTTCCATGGTCTTCTCCATCCCCCACAATAATTAATACTCTACTTACTACATTAGCATTATCGTAATAGCCTTTAGCAAGCTCAATAGCATCTCCTGTTGCTGAACCTTGACTAGAAACCATATCTGTATTCATAGCCCTTAAAAAAGTCTTAGCAGATGCGTAATCTGTGGTAATTGGTATTTGCGGAAATGCGCTACCTGCATAACCAATTATGCCAATACGATCTCCTTTAAGGTTATTTATAATTTGACTGATGATTTGTTTTGATTTTTCTATACGATTAGGGGCAATGTCTTCTGCTAGCATACTTTTTGAAACATCTAGAGCAAAAACAATATCTACTCCTTCACGCTTCACAGTTTCCATTTTAGAACCTAACTTAGGATTTACTAAGGCTAAGCTCAAAAAACCAATACAAATGCTAAGAGTAATTACCTTAAGAACAGGTTTTATTTTAGATCGTTCTGGAGCAAGCGATAGAAATAAGTGAGCATCAGCAAATTTTTTCTGCATCTTCTTTTTCCAAGCCTTAACGCCAATAGCTATTATAATTACAATTGGGATTGCAATTAAAAACCAAAAATATATTTTATCTTCTAGTATCAGCATTACACAAAAGTTCTAAATAAGGTATTTCTTAAAATAAATTCGAATAGGAGAAGAGCTAAACCTAAAACGACTAAGGGTTTATATTTCTCTTCGTAATCATAAAATTTCTCTTCTTCAATTTCAGTTTTTTCTAAAGCGTCTATCTCTTCATAAATTTCTTCTAACTTCTTCAAGTTAGTTGCTCTGTAATATTTGCCATCTGTTAAGTTAGAAATTCGAGTGAGGAGTTCTTCATCTATCTCAACTTCAACGGGTCTGTATCTAAACTTTCCATTTGGAAGCATTGCTACTGGAGACAAGGCTTTACCTTGAGTTCCTATGCCAATAGAATAAATTTTAATACCATATTCCATAGCTAGTTCAGTTGCAATTTCTGGATCTATAAAGCCCGAATTGTTTACACCATCGGTTAATAAAATAATTACTTTACTTTCTGCTTTACTATCTTTTAATCTATTTACAGAAGTGGCAATTCCCATACCGATTGCTGTCCCGCCATCTATGGCATCTGTAAAGTTTATTTCACTAATAGCTCTTTTAACTAAGGCTTTATCTGTGGTTAGTGGAGTTTTGGTATAACTTTCTCCTGCATAAATTACAATGCCAATGCGGTCTGTTTTTCTGCGATCTACAAATTCTCCAGCTACTTTTTTTAAAGCTTCTAAGCGGTTTGGTTTAAAATCTTGCGCGAGCATACTTGTTGAAATATCTGCCGCAATTACAATATCTACTCCTTCAGTTCCTTTAATTTGAGAAGTTACATCTACTGTTCTTGGTCTTGCCATAGCAATTATAAAAAGACCTAAACTTAGTAACCGAATAACATATAAAATGGGTCTTAACTTTGGTAGTATACTTTTGCTATCATCAAAGCCTTTTGTACTAGAAATGTGTACCACCGCATTTTCTTTGTTTCTTTTAACAAATTGCCAAATACCTAACAGGGGTAAGGCTAGTAATAGCCAAAACCATTCAGGGTTTTCGAAAAATACATCTTCCCACATTAGTTATTCTTGTTTTTTAGTTCAATTGAATTTAATATTCTTTGTACTATTTCTTCAGCATATTGATCATCTGCATTGTAAATCATAGTGATTTGCTGGTAACCACCCATTTCTCCAAAATTGAGAATTTGATAAGCTTTTTTAATATCGTTTTGGGTAATCGGGTTTTGTATTGCAAAGCTTCCCGAAACCCGAACTCCTTCAATACCATCTAAGGTGGTATACTCATCTTTTTTAGTAAGAATGTTGTAAGCTCCTTTAGCTTCAAGGTTTTCGTAAACTCCATCTACTGCGGTTTCTAGTTCAAACTCCATTTCTTGTTGAAATTCTAGTGTACTAATTACCATGTAGAATTCTCCAAAAATCCCACCATAAACAAAAGTTTCATTTCCAGCTAGCATTTCTGCTGCATCGGCTTGCATATCAATTTCACCGCGAACAAGAATTTCTGGAGTGGTGACGCTAACTGGTGGATACCCATATCTGCTTGTGTACCATTCGCTTTCTAATAATTCTTTACTAGGATTTCCAAGTACATTATCTTTTACATAATCGTACCCCTTGGTAGCAATTAAAAAACTTATGCCCGATGCTATAACTAAGATTATGGCAACCCCTGCAACTATCCATTTTACTCTTTGTTTTCTACGAGCTAATTTTTCTAAATATTCTTTGTTTTTTTGAAGCTCTTCTTCGCTAGGTTCAGGAATTGCGGTATTTACTTCATTCGTAAAATCGCCAATAAATTTTCGGTCTTCTTTAGCAGTAATTACATCCGGTTTAGAACGAGCAAACTTAGCTAAATCGGCACGCTCTAAAATTTGCTTAAAGTGTTCTATAGTTTCTTGTTGTAACTTAATTTTCCCTTGGTCTTTGCGCAATTGAAGATCGTTAATTAATTCTTGAGTTGTATACTCCATAGCGCGCAACTCCACTTCATCTTCTAAGTACTTACGGCTAATAAAAGTTAACATGGAATAATACTCTCTTAAATTACGCTCTTCAATAAACTTAGAATTGTCTAAATCTTCTAGCGCTTTTAGGGCTTGTTCATAAGGTGGAAGCTTTATTTCTTTTTCTTTTTTATGCTGCCATAAACGATAAACTAGATAGGCTAAACCTAAAACAATTAGTAAGACTAATAATAACTTCCATATCCAATCGGGAAACTTAAAAGCTGGCTTTACTTTAATGTAATCTTTTATGGGATATAAAGCTTGTTTAGTGGTGTCTACCACAACATTATTTACATAAACAGGAATAGAGTCGGTTAGGGCTTCTCCATTCTTAAGTTGAATAAATTGTTTTGGAATGGTGTAGCTTCCCGAATCGAACTGAGTTAAAGCATATTCTCTAATGAGTTTGAGTCTTGGTTCTATTTGAAGCGTATCTATAGGAAAAGCTTCAACGGCTTCTAATGGAATAAAGGTTTGTCCTTCTGGGAAAATCACAGAATCTTCTGCTTTTGTATCTACTTCTATTCTGTATTTAATTTGTTCACCAATTAAAATGCTATCTCGATCTATGCTTGCTTTTGCAGTTTGTGCTTCAGCATGGAAATGCATTAAAAACGCTAAAACTAAAAACGCAAGCGCATTTTTAGCTGTAAAAAAATATGTAATAACTTTCTGTTTCATTTTTTTACCTAGCTTTAAAGTAATTGAGTAATTGGGTTACATAATTTTGGTCTACTCTTGTTTGAATTTTACCTGAACCTGAACTCTTAAACGACTTTTCAAAGTAATTAACTTGAGATTGATAATGAACTTTAAAACGATTTCTGGTTTGTTTAGCTGAAGTATTTACCCACTTTACTTGGTTGGTTTCTTCATCTAAAAATTGCACCATTCCCAAGCTAGGCAACTCTTCTTCTAAGGGATCAAAAATTCGAATGCCTGTTATGTCATGTCTTTTAGCAGCAATTTTTAAAGCATGATCGTAATCTGAATCCATAAAATCGGATAACATAAAAACAATAGCTTTCTTTTTCATTACACCTGTTAAAAACTCAATGGCACCTTTGATATTAGTTTTTTTGTTTTCAGGTTCAAACTCTAGCAACTCACGTATAAGTCTTAAGACATGAGATCTTCCTTTTTTGGGGGGAATGTAAAGTTCTACCGTATTAGAAAACAAAATCAAACCTATTTTGTCATTATTTTGAGTTGCTGAAAAAGCTAATGTAGCCGCTATTTCAGTTAATATGTTTCGCTTAAAGGTTTTTTTAGTTCCAAATTTTGAAGAACCTGAAACATCTACCATAAGCATCATGGTCAATTCTCTTTCTTCTTCAAATACTTTTACGAAGGGCTCGTTATACCTTGCAGTTACATTCCAATCTATAGCTCTTACGTCATCTCCAAATTGATATTTTCTAACTTCACTAAAAGTCATTCCTCTACCTTTAAAAGTAGAGTGATATTCACCACCAAATACATGGTCGCTTAATCGGCGAGTTTTAATTTCAATTTTCCGAACTTTTTTTAAAAGCGCTTTGGTATCCATAAATACAATGTATTAACTAGTTCAATTTGAATTAAAAAATACGCAGTTTATGGCACTTCAATTTCGTTAACTATTTTATTGATGATGTCTACAGAAGTTATGTTTTCTGCTTCTGCTTCGTAGGTTATGCCTACACGATGTCTTAGTATGTCGTAAACAACAGCTCTTACATCTTCTGGTATAACATAACCACGGCGTTTAATAAATGCATAACATTTTGCAGCAGTGGCTAAGTTGATGCTTCCACGTGGTGAAGCTCCAAAACTAATTAATGGTTTTAAATCTTTTAAGTTGTATTGTTCTGGATAACGGGTAGCGAAAATAAGATTTAGGATGTATTTTTCAATTTTTTCATCCATGTACACATCTTGCACAGCTTTTTGTGCAGATAGAATTTGTTCTGTAGATACAACGGGGTTTACGGTTTCATAATTTCCCGAAAGATTTGCTCTAACTACCAACTGCTCTTCTTCCATTTTTGGGTAATCAATAACCGTTTTTAACATAAAACGGTCTACTTGGGCTTCAGGTAAAGGATAAGTTCCTTCTTGCTCAACTGGGTTTTGAGTAGCCATTACTAAAAAGGGCTTATCTAAAATAAAAGTTTCATCGCCAATAGTAACTTGCTTTTCCTGCATAGCTTCAAGTAGGGCAGATTGAACTTTTGCAGGAGCACGGTTAATCTCATCTGCTAAAACAAAATTTGCAAAAATAGGACCTTTTTTTATGCTAAAGTCGTTTTCTTTTATATTGTAAATTAATGTACCTACTACATCCGCAGGAAGTAAATCTGGTGTAAATTGAATTCTGCTAAAACTCCCTTGCACAGCTTTAGATAAGGTATTTATGGCAAGTGTTTTGGCTAAGCCTGGAACACCTTCTAGTAAAATATGTCCCTTACCTAACAGGCCAATTAACAAACGTTCGATCATGTGTTTTTGACCTACGATTACCTTGTTCATTTCGTTGGTAAGTAAATCTACAAACGCGCTTTCTTTTTGAATTTTTTCGTTGATAGCTGCTATATCAACTGCTGTATTTTGACTGTCCATAAATTTAGTATTACGATTCTGAAGTATTCATAAATTAGTGCTGCAAAATGAAAAAATAAACCAATTTGTCTTGTTAAGGCTTGGTTAAAAAACAAGGAGTTAACTAATTGAATTAGTTGTTGTTAAATTCTAATATTTTTGTTTAAAATGTTGCTTAAAAGATTAAACAAAAAAAACTCAAGAAATCAATATCTTGAGTTTTGAATTGTAGGATACGAATTATTTATTAATCCATTTCCTTAATAAGGTAAATGTAAACGGGAAAGTGGTCGCTGTAACCGTTAGTCCAACCATTTGCAAAGCTTCTAAATGGATATCCTTTATATCTTCCTCTAGGGTTTTGTAAATATACTGGGTTATGAATACCCGCTTTGTAGAAACGATAACTAGAAAAATCATTATCAATCGTAATGGGTTGTGTAATCATAATTTGATCGAATAAATCCCAAGAATCTCTCCAAGCTATGGTGCCAATTCCTTCATAATATATGTTTTCGAAAGGATTCCATAAATCGGTTGGCATTTTTAAATCGTCTTTATAACGTTTAGTCTCTAAAACACCTTTTACACTTTCGTTGTAGACGCCATCATTTAAATCGCCCATAATCATAATTTTTGCATTTGGGTTTTTAGCTTGTATCGAATCCATAACTTTTTTGGCAACTTTAGCCGCTTTTACTCGATTAGGTCTAGATTTTTTCTCGCCACCACTTCTCGATGGCCAGTGGTTTATTAAAAAATGAACTTCGTCTCCATCCAAAATTCCTTTTACATATAATACATCTCTAGTGTATCTTCTTTTAGTACGATCGCCATCACGATATAAGACAACTTCGTGTGGTTCAGAATATAAAGGTTTGAAAACATCTTTTCTATACAATAAAGCAACATCTATACTTCTCAAGTCGGGAGATTCGTGATGAACAATACCATAATTATAGGGTTTTAGTCTTGGTTGATTCACCAAATCTTCTAAAACATCGTAGTTTTCAATTTCACAAACTCCCAAAACCGCTGGCGGATAACCGCTAATATCGGTACCAATATCAGCTACTGCTTTAGCCATGTTTTTTAGCTTTAAAGGGTATACTCGTGCCGCTTCACCTTCAGACATTTCGCCAATAGGATTTAAGTGGTCGTTTTTGTTGGGGTCATCTACTGTATCGAATAGATTTTCAAGATTATAGAAGGCAATTGTGTTGATTTTGTATTCTTTTTTTTGAGCGAAAAGGCTTCCGCTGATAAAAATGAATAGCACAAAAATGAATTGCTTTGAGTTTAATCTTCGCATATTATTAAATTGTAAAGTTGATAAATTAAGGTGCCAAAAATAAGCAATTAATATTATTTATTTACATTTGCAGCGTTTTCATAATAATTTCTTAAAATAGTACAATTAGCAAATGAACAAAGCAATAATCAAAACAATTATCTTGCTACTTCTACCTTTATGGGCTCTAGCTCAACAGACTAATATTATAGGTAAGGTAGTAGACGATGAAACTGAAGATCCAATACAAAATGTAAAGGTCTTTTTAGAAAATACTAGTGTTGTAACTACCACAAACGAAGCTGGTGTTTTCAATTTTATGGGTGCCAATTTACCCTTAGGCGAACAAATTTTAGTTTTAGAATTAGAAGGTTACATTGGTAAGAAATATCCTGTTGTAATTTCTGAAGGTTCTGAAATTGATTTAGGAACTTTATTTTTAAGCGTAGATATTTCTGAAGAAAAATACAGAATAGGAACCATTAGTTTATCTGACGATGAAATTGGTGAAGGAGACGATGCTTCATTCAATATTTCAGGTTTACTTCAAGCTTCCCGTGATACTTATTTAAGAGCTGCAGCTTTCGACTTTAGTACAACGTTTTTTAGACCAAGAGGTTACGACAATGCTCGTGGTAAAGTGCTTATTAATGGTTTAGAAATGAACAAGCAAGTTACAGGAAGACCACAATGGGGTAACTGGGGTGGTTTAAACGATGTAATTAATAGTAGTAGAGAGTTTACTATGTATTCTGAAGCTAATGAATACAATTTTGGTGATTTAGCCGGTACTACTAACTTAATAATGCGTGCTTCACAAATGCGAAAAGGAGGGAGAGTTTCTTACGCATCTTCTAACCGTACTTATGAAGGAAGAGTAATGGCAAGTTATAACTCTGGAATGTCTAGCAATGGTTGGGCATATTCTGTTATGGCTTCCAGAAGATATGGAGATGAAGGTTTTAGAGAAGGAACTTCTTACGATGCTAATTCATTCTTCTTAGCTGTAGAAAAACGAATTAATGCTGAGCATTCTATAAACCTGACTAGTTTTTATGCTCCTAACATGAGAGGTATCGGAACTTCTGTAACACAAGAAGTAAGAGACTTAAAGGGAAGAGAATACAACCCCAACTGGGGAATGCAAAACGGTGAAATGCGTAATACACGTATGCGTAGAACTGAAGAGCCTGTTTTTGTATTAAGCCACTATTGGGATGTAAACGATAAAATTAAAATCAACACCAATGCGATGTACCAAACTGGAAGATTTGGTACTACCCGAGTTAACAATGGAGGTACGCGTTTAATTGAAATAAACGGTCAAAACGTTTACCAAGGTGGAGCGCTAAACCCAAGTCCTATTTACTATCAAAATTTACCAAGTTACTTTTTAAGAGGAATCAACCCAGGTGCTGGAGACTATCAAGCAGCTTGGTTTGCTAGAGAAGAATTTGTAAACGATGGTCAATTTGATTGGAATAATGTTTACGAAACCAACCTAAGCAACTTAGACCGAGGAGGGAATTCAACTTACGTATTGCAAGAAGACCGAGTAGACGACACGCAAATTCAGTTTAATTCGATTATTGATGCTGAAATCGATGAGAAAATTAGATTCAATGGAAGTGTGAATTACAGATATTTAATGAGTGAAAATTTTGCTGAATTAAATGATTTATTAGGTGGACAACGCTTTTTAGATGTAGACTTCTTCGCAGAAGAAAGTGCAATTGTTGCAGGAACTTTACAAGAATTAGCTCAGTCTGATATTCGTAATCCAAACCGAACAGTTACCGAAGGAGAGCGTTTTCAATACAATTATGAAATTGAAGCCAAAGTAGCGAACGTATTTGGGCAGTTTCAATTTAATTATAACAAAATAGATTTTTATGTGGGTGGAAATTTTGGAAGAACAACTTACCAACGTAATGGTTTGTATGAAAATGGATTCTTCCCAGGAAATTTATCCTTTGGAAAAGGAGAAGAGTTAGATTTTACAACTTACGGTGCAAAATTAGGCGGGGTTTATAAAATTACGGGAAGACACTTAATTCAATTTAATGCATCTCGTATGCAAAATGCTCCAAACATTAGAAACTCATACAACAATGCTAGACAAAATAATGAAGTAGTAGATGGTTTAACCGAAATTAAAATTAATTCTGCTGATTTAGGCTACATTTATAGAACGCCTAAAGTTAAAGCAAGAGCAACTGCATTTTATACTACTTTTGAAGACGAAACCAATGTAAACTTCTTCTTCTCGCAATCTATTGCCAGTAAAATGGTAAACGACGGTGCATCATTTGTTCAAGAAGTTACTACAGGAATAGACAGAAGACATTTAGGTGTAGAATTTGGTCTTGAGTATCAAGTAACTCCAACTATTTTATTAAAGACAGCTGGTAACTTTGGGCAGTATTTCTATACCAACAATCCAAATTTATATTTATCTGGTCGTGATTTCCCAGGACAGCAACTTACGTTTGGCGATGGCACCACTGCTATGAAAAACGTTCGTGTATCTGGAGGACCACAACAAGCCTACCAATTAGGTTTTGAGTATAGAGATCCAGATTATTGGAATGTAGGTTTAACAGCTAACTATTTTGCTGATAATTTTATAGGTCCAAGTTTCTTTAACCGCTCAGACAACTTTGCCTTAGACCAAGATGAGCTTCCTATTGTAGATTATGACGAAGATTTAGCTGCAGAATTATTAAAACAAGAAAAATTCTCAGATTATATGGTGTTTAACCTAACAGGAGGTAAATCATGGAGAGTTAACGGACCAAATGACAAACGTTACTTCGTAGGTTTCTTTGCGGTGATTGGTAACCTATTTGATCAAGAATTTGTAACTGGTGGTTTTGAGCAAAGTAGAACATCTAACTTTACTTCTAGAAGAGAAGACTTTATCACCAACTCTGGTGGACCTTTATTTGGAAATCGTTACTTTTACGGTTTCGGAAGAACTTATTACGTAAACGCATATATTAGATTTTAAACAAAAAATTACTTATAAAAATGAAAAATATTAAATTTAAATTTGTTGCACTTAGCTTGTTAATTTCATTTGGCTTAGCAACAACATCTTGTGTAGAAGATGATTTTGGAATCCCACAAGTAGGGCCACAAGAACCAGTTGAAATTGATGGCACTGTAGTTACTATAAGCGCTTTATTAGGTGAAATTGCTCAAAATCAAAGTCCTGATGACGGTAATCCTTTTAATGGCAATGAAGATGAAGAAGATATAATAATCACTTTAAGTTTTGTAGAAGATACTTATGTAGAAGGTTATATAGTAAGTTCAGATGAAGGTGGAAACTTCTTCAAAGAATTATGGATACAAGATGCACCAGAAAATCCAACTGCTGCAATGCGTATCGCGATAGATATATCAAGTACATTTGGCACCTATAACGTAGGAAGAAGAGTTTATGTAAAACTAGATGGCCTAAGTATTGGGTTAGATAGCGGTAATCCTAGTATTGGAATTGTAAATGGCGACAGAATTAATAGAATACCACAAGCTCAAGCTGAAGGTGCAATTATAAGAGATGCTATTGTTGAAGAAATTGTACCAAAACAAATTACCATGGATGAATTAAATAGAGATTTAATTGGTCAATATGTTACTTTTGAAAATGCACAATTTCCAATAACATCCATAGAACAGGGATTAACTTTTGCATCAGAACCGAACGATTCGTTTGATGCTGAGCGTACTTTGCAAAGCTGTTTATCGAATTCTACGATTCAAATGGGAACAAGTACATTTTCAGATTTTAAAGCGGTACGTTTACCATCGGGAGCAGGAAGAATTAGCGGGGTTTTATTAAGAGCATTTGCTAACGAAAATTACTTATTCAAATTAAATACGGTAGAAGATATTAACTTCGATCAAGAGCGTTGCGACCCAGAACCATTGTGTGAAGGTCCTAGCGGTGGAAGTGACATTATCTTTGAAGAAGATTTTGAAGGGATTAGCAGTATTGCACAATTAAGTGGATGGATTAATGTAAATACAGAAGGCGGTTCACTAAATTGGAGAACAGGAAGTTTTTCTAACAATACCTATGCGCAGGTTTCTGGTTTCAATACTGATGAAACTTACGATGCATGGTTAGTAACTCCAGAAATTAACTTAACCAACAGTACCTTAGAAGAAGTTAGCCTAGATTTAGAAGCGGCTTTTGATAACGGACCAGGTTTAAGTATTTTAGTTACTGAAAACTTTACCGGTGATGTTGAAACCACAGATTGGATAGAATTAGAATCTATTGAAATACCGCAAGGTCCATCTTCTGGTTTTGGTGGATTTAGTGCTGCAGGTGTAGAAAACATTTCTTGTCTAGAAAACATTCGTTTTGCTTTCCGTTACCAAGGAAGCGACCCTGATGGCGTAACTACCCGTTACCATATAGATAACCTTACCATTTCAGGTCAATCAAATTAAACTTTAAATTTTTATAACGGCTTAGTGAAAACTAAGCCGTTTTTTTTGTTTCAATACACCCATTGCCTTCGGCATTTCCCTAAAGTGAAAATTTTGAAATTACGTGAGTGTAACTTCTTCCCTAGAGGGAAGATTAGAGAAG